>JAEEJW010000042.1 GCA_016282095.1 Ruminiclostridium sp.
ACAAGGCGCTTTTCTTCATCGGAAAGTTCACCGCCGGCTTCCGCCAGACGTGCCCGGCTGACATTGAATGAGTGCTTTTCGCTTATATACAGCGCAAGTCCGGGCGGGAGCATCGTTCTCACCGCGTCATAGTAGGTGCAGAATGTGCGCTCACGCATAAATTCCGCCAGCGCAAGCATCTCATCGCTTATGACGATGCCGTCGTCCGCGGCCGCGAATATGCACTTTACCCTGCCAGAAGGCTTTTCATCCGTCAGGGCGAATACCACACCGGCACGGTACTTGTCTGTCCTGCCGAAAGGTACAATAACACGCATACCCGCGGTTATCTGCAAACCAGCGGGTATTTCGTATGTAAATAGCGCGTCAAATGCTGTTGTTGTCTTTTCTACCGCTACCGCGGCGTAACGCTCACAGCTCATTCGGCAAGCAGTTCCCCGATAACGCCCTCACGGTTGCCGCGGCGGCACTTTTCGGCACGCACTACCGCGAGAAAGTCTTCTACGGCATCTTCAAGAGCCGCATTGGTTATGAGATAATCGTAATTCTCCGCGAATTTCAGTTCTTTGCGGGCAGTCTCAAGGCGCTGCTTTATAACATCGTCGGTCTCGGTGCCGCGCTTGTGCAGGCGTCTGTCAAGCTCTGCAAACGACGGCGGCAGAATGAAGATCATCGTGCAGTCCGGGAACATCTTTCTGACGTTTGCCGCACCCTCGATCTCGATCTTGAGCACTACGTCCTTGCCGGCATCGAGCATATCGGAGACTGCCTTTTTCGGTGTGCCGTAGTAATTGCCGACATATTCGGTGTACTCCAGCAGTTCACCGTCAGCGATCATCCGCTCGAACTGTTCGCGGGTCCTGAAATGATAGCTCACTCCGTCGATCTCGCCCGGCCGCATGGCGCGGGACGTCGCAGAGACCGAGTAGTACAGATTGCTGTTTGCCTTCAAAGCCTGTTCGAGTATCGTGTCCTTGCCGCAGCCGGCGGGTGCCGATACAACTATAAGTATGCCTTTTGCCATGATTATCCCCCACAATCAGATTTTCTCGTTTAAGGCAGATGCGGACATCATTCCCCGATAACGGACGGATCCTTTGCAGACATGACAACATGACCGCTGTCCATTACGATAACGGTCTTGGTCTTTTTTCCGCAGGTGGCGTCTATCGCGGTGAATTTGTCCTTGGCGGCGGAGACGATGCGCTTCGCCGGTGCGGAGTCGGCGCCTATGACGGCGACTATCCTGTCGCTGTTTATCCTGTTTCCGTAGCCGACATCTATCAGCTTCATACTATCACCCGCCTATTAATATCGTATCTTTTATTATAACATTATCTGACGAAAAAATCAATACATATTTTTCAATTCTCTGGCGAGCCTTCCGACAGGCAGTCCCATAACATTGTAATAATCACCTGTGATGCCGCTGACGAGCAGGGCTCCGATGCCCTGTATACCGTAGGCTCCGGCTTTGTCAAACGGCTCACCGGTAGCAGTATAGTCCTCAATCTCTTTATCGGAAAGCTCAAAGAACCGCACGGCTGTATCCTCGGCAAATCCGGTTTTCCTGTTTCCGGATATTATGCACACTCCCGTGTAGACATGATGCTCTGCGCCGGACAGCATACGAAGCATCCTCTTCGCGTCGGCGGCGTCCTTCGGCTTGCCGAGTATTTCTCCGCCTATGGCTACCACCGTATCGGCGCCTATGATAATATCGTCCGGATACCGCGCCGCAATCTCCTCCGCCTTGTGACGTGCCAGCTCGCAGACATATTCATCCGGCGGCAGCGTTCTGTCGGCCCGCTCCTCCCCCACCGCCGGGATTATCCTGAAATCCTCCGTTATAAACGACAGCAGTTCCTTACGGCGCGGCGACTTGCTTGCAAGTATAAGCATATCATATTCCCTCCGATCATTTTGTATCAATTTTAGCATATTTTTGTCCGTATGTCAAATTACCCCTTGACGGAGCAGTCGAAATATGATAAAATATGTTGGAATATTATCCGCGGGAGGTAACATGAAAAAGCTGATAGTTATAGAAGGGCTCGACGGGTGCGGTAAATCCACTCAGCTCGAATGTCTTAAAAACCAGTATGACGCGCATTTCATCACCTTCCCCTACTATGAAACGGACAGCGGCAGAATGATAAGCGCGTATCTGCGCGGAGATCTTGGTGAAACCGACCAGAAGATCAGTGCATATTCCGCGAGCATTATGTACGCTGCGGACAGATACACGAGTTACCGTACTCACTGGAAAGCTCTCTACGAGAGCGGACTGCCGGTGATATCCGCAAGATATGTGTCCTCAAACGCGATATACCAGATGACGAAGCTGGAAAGAAGCGAGTGGGACAGCTACCTTGACTGGCTCTGCGACCTCGAATACGAAAAGCTCGGTATGCCGAGACCCGATCTTACGGTGTTCCTCGATATGCCCGGCGAGATCTCGCAGAAGCTCCTGTCGAAGCGTTACGGCGGCGACGAATCGAAGAAGGACATACACGAACGCGACACCGCATTCCAGAGCCGGTGCAGAGAAGCCGCTATGTATACGGCTGAACGGTTCGGCTGGAAGCGGGTACTCTGCGGCGAAAACGGAGAACCTTTGTCCGTGGAAACCATAAACGGGGCTGTTCGCGCACTTATCGACGAAGAACTGAAAAAATGACCGAAAGGATCTGATATCATGATACTTGTTTTTCTGGCAAACGGATTTGAAGAGACAGAAGCTGTCGCACCGATCGACATACTCCGCAGGAACGGCAGAGAGGTCGTTACCGTCGGCATCGGCGAGGAAGTCATAACCAGTGCCCACGGTGTGACTGTAGTTCCCGATGTTACCGAAGTTGACATCACTATGAGCGACGATATCGAAATGATCGTACTGCCCGGCGGTATGCCAGGCACGCTGAACCTCGAAAAGTCCCGCGCTGTTCAGGACGCTTTAGACTACTGTGCCGCCAACGGCAGATTCATAGGCGCTATATGTGCCGCGCCGTCGATACTCGGCAGAAAAGGTCTTCTGAAAGGCAGAAAGGCAACCTGCTTCCCCGGCTTTGAGGAGCTTCTCGATGGCGCACAGTTCACCGGAGAGCCCGTCGAAGCGGACGGTAACATCATCACCGCAAGAGGCGCGGGCGTTGCACTCGAATTCGGTCTTAAGCTGGTCGAGGTGCTGTCCGGGAAGCCTGCCGCAGACAAGATAAAGGAAGCAATGCGCTGTGTCTGAGGACAAGAAGGCTCTGCGCCGGGAAATTCTCGCGCTGCGCAGAGATATGTCAGAAAATGACAGGGAAAATCTTGACGAAAGAATATATACTAACCTTACAGACCTTGACAGAGTGCGGAACTGCGGGACTTTTCTCGTCTACGCATCGTCACCGGATGAGGTCGGTACAAGACATTTCATAAACACGGCTCTGGCAGCCGGAAAGACCGTCGCTGTTCCGAAATGCACGGGAAAAGACATGATCTTTCTCACGGTAACTTCTCTCGATTCGCTCGTCAGGAGTAGATTCGGCGTGGCCGAACCTGCGGACGGCACACAGATAACGGAATTCACAGACACGGTCTGTGTGGTTCCGGGACTGAGGTTCGACAGGAACGGATACAGGCTCGGCTGGGGCGGAGGCTTCTATGACAGGTTTCTTGCGCACTACACCGGATATTCAGTCGGGCTGTGCTATGAGAACTGCTGCGGTGACGTACCCGCAGATACTTATGATATGGCCGTTGATACGGTGATAACGGAAAATGGGATATATTATGATCGGAAATAACGCTGTGAAAGGAGTGAAGGCACTTGAACGAGAATGAAGAAAAAGAATATAACGATATAGAAAGCCTTGCTGCTTACCTTCACAGCGACAAGATGCAGGCACTCAAAGCAGCCGAGGAAAGAGCGGAAAAAGGACTTCCGCCGTTGGAAGAGACTGCCGGCAGCAAAAACAGCGATGTGCTGTTTACCTCCGAAAGACGCGGCAGAAGCTCCGGCACGGCTCCGAAGCGCAGAAGACCGGTAAAGCGTCCCCCTGCTCCTGCCGCCGTAAAGGAACCAGAAGAAACGGTGACCTACGGGGATGATGACGATACGGTAAAAGAAGCCCCGGAAAAGCCTGCTCAGGAACATATCGAAAAGCCCGCAGATAAACCGAAGAAAAAGAAACATACCGCGCCGCCGGCTCCGGATAAGACAAAGGAGCAGAAAACGGACGCGCAGGGCATTCCAGCGCTTTCGGACAGCCTTTCGGAATCCCTGGGCATGAAAGCCGCGGAGATAGTGGAACAGAACAAAGACGCTCTGCCCCCGGAGGATACACCGGAAGTCTTCGACATAACCGAAGGCAGCGAGCAGGAAAAGCAGTTCAACAACGCTGCGACCCGCCTTATGAACGCGGTGAACAATCCGCTTATACGCAACGATGCCATGCGTGAGGATATCGAGGCCGAAGAGGAAGAACGACGCGCCGAGAAAATGGAAGCCGCATTACTGCGCCGCCGCTATGAGCGTACAAAGCAGAGTACAAGAACTCTCGCTTATATCCTTATCGCTCTTGTGCTGTGTACGGCGATAGTCGGAGCTGCGGCATTTGCCTCCTCCCGCATCGTCAGGTGGGCGCTGGATTTCACTGGTATCGCGGCACAGGATTTCAAGATAGATGTGGAAATACCTCCGGATGCCACTGTGGAGACCGTCGCTGCCATACTCGAGGAAAACAATATAATCTCCGACGCTAAATTCTTCAAAGTCTACGCCGACTTCGCAGACAAGCTTAAAGCAAAGGAGAAGGACGAGGACAAGGAATTCATCGCCGGAAAGTACACGGTCAGCTCAACTATGTCCTACAGCACTCTGCTGTCACTGTTCAGGACGGCCAAAACAAAGAAAGAGACCGTTTCCGTGCGTATCATCGAAGGCATGACCGCCAGAGAAATAGGCGCGCTCCTGGAAGAAAACAACGTGTGCTACGCGGAGGATTTTGAGAAATACTACAAGGATATCCTTAACATCTACGATTTCGAGCGAAGAGTAAAGCAGAGCTCCACCAAGATGTATCAGCTTGAGGGATATCTGTTCCCGGATACCTACGAATTCTATGTTGTCAGCGGAATGGCTGACGGCAGCTCTCCCGAAAAGGGCGAGACCGTTCAGGAAGCAAAAGAACGTATAAAGAAGGACTCGGAAGAGAATGCGCTTGTCGCAGCGAAGAAGATGTATTCTAACTTCAACGACAAGATGACCATGAAGATGTACAAGAAAATGGGCGAGATGAACATGACACTCGACGAAGTAGTGGCGCTCGCCTCGATAGTTCAGAAAGAAGCAGGCTACGCGGAAGACATGGAAATGGTAGCAAGCGTATTCCTGAACAGAATACGTCATTCCGCGGAATTCCCGTACCTCCAGTCCGACGTTACCATAATGTATGTCGAGGACGTTATAAAACCGAACTTCAAGGGCAGCGAGACAGCGAAGACACGTCTGTGCAACGCCTATAACACCTACGTCTGCACCGGCATACCGGCAGGCCCCGTATGCAACCCGGGACTTGACGCCATAAACGCTGTACTGTACGCTGCGGATTCGCCGTACTTCTATTTCTGCGCCAACCCCGAGACCGGCGAGATATTCTACGCCGAGACCGAGGAAGAACACAACGCGAACAAGATACTCGCAGGACTTACCGGTACCGGAACCGAGACTGCGCCAGGCGGCTACGGGGAGGGTGAAAATGGATAAGACACCTGAGATACTCTCTCCCGCGGGCGACCGCGAATGTCTCGAAGCAGCCGTTGACTTCGGCTGTGATGCCGTTTATGTCGGCGGACAGAGCTTCGGCATGAGAGCGGGTCCCAAGAATTTCGATATGCAGGGACTTGCCGATGCCGTGAAATATGCGCATGACGGCGGCGCCAAGGTCTACCTCACCTGCAATACGGTGCCGACAAACGACGAAGCCGCCGCTTACCCCGCATTCATCGCGCAGGCGCAGGAAACAGGCATTGACGCGGCTATAATCGCCGATATCGGCGTTATGGCTATGACGAAGAAATACGCTCCCGGACTCGATATCCATATGTCGACACAGGTAGGCATAATGAACAGCGAGACCGCCAAAGAACTGTACCGGCTCGGGGCAAAGCGTGTCGTGCTTGCCCGTGAGGTGAGCCTCAGGGAGATAGCACGGATAAGGAAAGAAATACCCGAAGATATGGATATCGAGGTATTCGCCCACGGAGCTATGTGCGTTTCCTTCTCGGGCAGGTGTCTGCTGTCCAGATATCTCGCGGACAGGGACGCAAACCGCGGGGCCTGCGCTCAGCCCTGCCGCTGGAAGTATTTTCTCACCGAGGAGACCCGTCCCGGCGAAATGTATGAGATCACCGAAGATAACAGGGGAACATATATATTCAACGCCAAGGATCTTTGCATGATAGACCATATTCACGATCTGCTGGAAGCGGGCGTATCGAGCCTTAAGATAGAAGGCCGCGCCAAATCGGCCTACTATTCCGCAGTAGTGACAAACGCATATAAAAAAGCACTTGAATACGCGCTTAATGGTGAGAAACTGCCGGAGGAAATAAGCGAGGAAGTCTATAAGGTAAGTCACAGACCCTACTGTACCGGCTTCTTCTATGAACATTCCGACGCGGAGCAGTATTATCCGAGCAGCGGATATTTCCGGGATTATGAGTTTGTGGGAACGGTGGACTTCTGGGAGAACGGGACGCTGCATATAACCCAGAGGAACTATTTCAGGACCGGCAGCGAGCTTGAGATCCTGCCGCCACGCGGGGAGCCTGCCGTATTCACTCCTGCGGAGATGTTCAATGCCGCCGGAGAGAGCGTCACTGCGGCAAACCACGCAATGGAAAAGCTGACGATCCCCTGCCCTGTTGAATTTCCGTCAAAGTCTCTGATACGAATGAAGAAAAGCAAATAACAGATAATGCCCCCGGGTCCAGAAATCGGGGGCATTTTATAAGGAAAACGAATGGAACTGACCAATATAAACACTGTCAAGGATCTGCTGAACCGGAACGGTTTCTCGTTCTCAAAGGCGCTGGGGCAGAACTTTCTTATAAATCCGTCTGTATGTCCGAGAATTGCCGAAAACGGCGGCTGTCACAAGGGTTCCGCCGCTATTGAGATAGGCACGGGGATCGGCGTACTTACAAAAGAGCTTGCCCTGCGCTGCGACAAAGTGATCGCGGTGGAGATAGACGAACGTCTGAAGCCCATACTTGACGAGACTCTCGCCGACTTTGACAACATAGAGATCGTGTTCGCGGATGTACTGAAGACAGACCTGAACACGCTGATACGCGAAAAGCTCGGTGAATATGAGGATATTTACGTCTGCGCGAACCTGCCATACTACATCACTTCGCCTGTTATAATGAAACTGCTGGAAGAACGGCTGCCTGTCAGAGCGGTCACAGTAATGGTGCAGAAAGAAGCCGCAGACAGGCTTTGCGCAAAAGTCGGCACCCGTGAATGCGGAGCTGTCACTGTGGCGGTGAATTATTACAGCGTGCCGGAGCTGTTGTTCAGGGTCAACCGCGGCAGTTTCATGCCGAGTCCCAACGTGGACAGCGCCGTGATAAGACTTGATATCGGCGGTAAAACAAAGTACAACGTTTCCGACGAAAAACTGTTCTTCAGGATCGTGCGCGCTTCCTTCTCACAGCGCAGGAAGCAGATGCTCAATCCGCTGAGCGCGGCGCTGGGCATGGAAAAGACAGAACTGTCGGAAATACTCGTACAATGCGGTATCAAGCCGACTGCGCGACCCGAGGAACTGAAAATGGAAGAATTTGTCGCACTCTGCGAACGAATCTCCGCGAAATAAAACCACATACCCTTTTTCCGACAACATTTTTGTGTTATTTGTGATATCATCTATCCAAAAACCACGAAAGGAAGTTTAAAATGGAACGAAGCATTATTGCCGAGGGATCTGCCGGAAAAAGGGATATTTTATTGCTGAAAGGAACGGCTTATCTCGCCGCGGGGCTGATACTCGCGCTGACAAGACTGTTCGGAAACCCGGCGCCGTTTGCTGCCGCGGGGTTATTCGCGGCAAACGGTATGGAGAGCATTTTCATGTTCGTGGGAGCGGCGGCTGGATACGCAATAAACGGCGGGCTTAATGTCTGTGTGCCCTACATAGCATCAATGGGCGTGATACTGCTGATACGGTTCGTCGTTGATCTGTTCCTGCCCCGGTCCGGATCGGTCCTTGTCCGTGTTATATGCTCCGCTGCGGCGGGTGCGGCCATATTTGCGGCGAATCTGTTCATAGCGGAGGATGTTTACGGGATATTCACCGCGGCTGTCTTTGCGATCCTTGCCGCAGGTACAGCATACTGTACCGACAGTGTAAGAGCTTCGGCCTCGCACGGGATTTTCTTCTCACACAATACAGGCACGGCAGCAGCGCTCGGTGTGCTGTTCGTAATTCTGACTGCGGCGCTGACCAGCTTACAGCCCGGTGTTATAAACATCGGAGTGGCTGTCTCTGCTCTTTCAGTGCTGTACGCTTCTGACGTGAGAACTGACGGCTCGGCAGCAGTGTGCGCGGTGCTGTCCACTGCCGGCGTTGCTGCCGGGAACAGTGACTTTGCTGCTTCATGTATCATGATATCTGTAGCGGCACCGATAATCATACTTATCGGAAAGCATGGCAGGATCACCAGAGCCTGTGCGTTCATAGCAGTTACCGGACTCGGGCTCATAGTTACAGGGGCTTCGGTCATAAGCGGCACCGCGGCGATATCGGCAGCGGCGGCGGCAGTCATATACATGGCTCTGCCGGACAAGCTGTCCGAACTCATAATATCTGCCGACTCGGCGGAGATCAAAAGCGCACCGAGTCCATACGCTGCCTTCGGCAGGAAACTCGGCAACATGGGCGCGGCGATAGACGAGATGAAAAAAGCCGTGATACACACGGCAAAGGCACTTGAACAGGAAAATATCCGCGATATCTCATGGGTCTACAGCAAGACTGCAGACAAAGTCTGCAAGAGCTGCCCGTCGAACATGACCTGCTGGGGACAGATGTACGGCGATACAGCCGATATTATGAACAAAGCCGTTGACAAGCTGAAACAGGGCTCATTCCTGACGGATGATATGCTCGGAGGGCATATCGCATCCCACTGCCCGAACAAGTCAAAACTCACGGAGGCACTGAACCGGCAGTACGCGGCCTACTGCTCGGCGGAGAGCTCGTCGCGCAAGGTCGAAGAGATGCGGAGCGTGCTCACCGCACAGTTAGGGGCTTCCGAACGTATGCTACGCAAGCTCGGCGAGGAGCTCGAACAGAACAACATTTACGACGAGACAGCGGCTGCCGCTGCGGAGAAGCTTTTCGGGGAGCTGGGTATCGTCCGGCCGTCGGTGATAGCTATGCGGATAAACGGAAAGCTGTGCATCGATGCCTACGGAACGGGAAATCTTTCATATCCACCGGAGGAGATAGCGGACAGGCTTTCGTTCGAGCTGCGCTGTGCGCTTGACCTGCCGATGATATGCTTCACTGACGGAAAATTCCACATTACCGTATCGGAAAGGGCCCGGTATGATACAGAAATCCGCGTGTTCAGGAAGAACAAATCCGGGAGCCGCCACAGCGGGGACTGCTCGGAGTGCTTCAACGACGGCCAGGGCAACGTTTATATGATACTGTCCGACGGAATGGGCAGCGGAAGCCGGGCCAGAATAGACAGTGCCTTTTCGTGCAGTATGCTGGAACGGCTTCTGAAAGCGGGCATTGATCTCGAATCATCTCTGGAGATGCTCAACACCTCATTGCTGGTCAAATCCCCGGACGAGAGCTTTGCGACTCTCGATATATGCAGGATCGACCTCAACACTGGGGACGTGCTCCTCTGCAAAGCGGGCGGAGCATCGACCTATGTGCGGTGCGGAAACTCCTTCCGGGAGATAAAGGAAGAAGGACTGCCTCTCGGGACAGGATTTGAGGCCAACTACCGCGGAAAGCTGTTCAGACTCTCGGAGGGTGACGCGATCATAATGACCAGCGACGGTGCCGACCCTGACAAGGCATGGCTGGAGCAGCTGATGATGCGCGACAGGCGGATAGACATTTCCTCGGTCATTGATACTGTAGGTGAAGCTCTGCGGCTCTCCGGAAACAAAGAAACCGAAGATGATGTAACGGTAATAGGTGTAAAACTTATAAAATAAACTTTATGTATATTTTTACCCGTTTCGGAAAAATTTTGAATTTCTATTGCAAAATTAAACGTTTTATGATATAATATATCAATGATAATATGGCAGATAGCGCGTTTATGCCATAAAGGAACTTTTCCGCGCCGCAGCGGAGATATTCCGCGATATCTGAAACGAAACGGGGTGAGCATCTGATGAAGAACTGCAGTTGGCATCTGTGGCTGAATGGCAGAAAGATATTCAATATACGCGAGCTCCGCGAAAACTTTGATACCGCAGTCCTTTCGGGGTATTTCCTCGGCGGGAGCCTTATGAAGTGGCTCTCGGATATCGGTGAACACTCGTTAATGAAGCGCCTGTCCGCTATTGATATGAACGGTGACATCGGTATGCAGCTGGAATTCGCTTTCGGTGTCTCCCCCGATAAAAAGACAGAGCCCGGAACGGAGATAAGACCAGAAAATCCCCCGCGTGAGCTGCCTGTAAGTGCTTCCGAGCTTGGCTTTGATGAAGCGGCAGTGTTCTGCGGCGCCGCAAGCTCTTTCCCCGCTTTCAGTGAAACGGTTTCCGTCCCGCCCACCGCAAGTTCGTTCCATTCCTTTGCCGAAACGGCGTCCAGCTTTGGTATGAACAGCTCCTACGCGGCTTTTGTGTCCGGACAGGCCATCAATATAATACAATCATCCGGAGGCAGTTTCCGCAGCCTCTTCGGAAAAGCCGGCTCCTTCAGCTTCGGGGCGCTGTCCGGCGGGAGCTTCTCATATTATCTCAGCTCATATAAAGGCTTTTACGCCGGATCCTATCTTCTGACGTCGCTTCCCGGAAGCTTGTTCACCTTTTCTTCAGGTATGTATGTTTTATTGGCAGGATCTATCGGCGAAGGAAGCTTCGTCTGCATGGCGAACGGCATAACCGTCACAGCGGAGGAATACCGCAGAACTCTGATAAATCTCTCGTCCTGCCCGTTGAATGCTTACGGGTACGGCATTAATCTTGTCTGATATGAATGGTATACACGTCAACTCAACAGCACCGTTTTTTGCACGGCACCCAGGTCCGGAATATACTGTAGAGAGGTTCAGTCTTTTCTGTACAGTCATTTCCGCGCTTCAGTGGCGCAAAAAAAACGGTGCTGTCTTTATGGTGACAGACCGCATTGCCGCAGAGTATTACCGCAGAAACGGGATAGACAAGGTCTGGGACAGTGTCCTTGAACTTATCCCCACTGACATCGAGGGCATAGATCCGGAAATGTTCTGGGCTGCGGGCAAGCTCATAGCGCTGCGGGATATACCGCAGAATGCCGCGCTCATTGACGAGGATCTTATCGTATGGAACACCATGGAGCTTTCGGACAGCGCAGTGACCGTAGCTCACAGGGAATACCTGTCGCCTGACATTTATCCCGACCCGAGGCTTTTCGGAGTCCGGGGATTCCCGCTGCTGGACAGGCTGGACTTCGGGGCTCTGCCCTGCAATACCGCGTTCCTGCACATACCCGACGACTCGTTCAGAATGTTCTATACCAACCAGTCAATAGCGTTCATGAAGGCAGCTTCAGAGAACAGATGCGGTGACAGGCTGTGCAGAATGGTCTTCGCGGAACAGAGGCTGCTCGCTATGCTCTGCGAACTTACGGGGACCGGGATAGTCCCGCTGATGGATATGGACAGGCTGTTCATAGCACAGGATAATTATACCCATTTGTGGGGCGCAAAACAGGCGATGCGTGACAACGAGGGACTTCGGGAAGGCTTCATAAAGCGCTGTGAAGACAGGATAAGGAACGACTTCCCCGAATATACCGATATCATAGACGCCGTTAAGGAATGCACGAAATAAGGCTCCGCAGGTACGGTACCCGCGGAGCCTCTGGCATCAGTATGTGTTATTCACCGAGATAACTCTTTACAAGCGCCTGGAGAAGTTCATCGCGGTCTATGCGCCTGATGAGGCTTCTGGCGTTGTTATAGGTCGTTATGTAGGTGGGATCTTCGGAGAGGATATACCCTACAAGCTGGTTTATGGGATTATATCCCTTTTCGTTGAGAGCCTGATATACCGTTGTGAGTATCTCCTTCATTTCATGATCGCGCTCATCCTTAACGGAGAATGTCATTGTTTTATCCTGCATAGCCATTACCTTCCTTTATTATTGATATAAAAGCGTATGTCAAATCATTATCTCTCTATTATATTATACACATTTTCATAGAAATTACAATAGTTTTTTTGAAAAAAATCTAAATTCTTTGAAAAGATAAAAAAACATTGTGCATTTTTATCAATAATTACTATTGAAAGTATTAATATGTTTTGCTATAATATAAATATTAGGGAACTGTGTCCCGTATTTTGTGTTGTTCAAATATAACAACGCCGCGGGATAAACAGTAAGTACTTTGGAGGTAGCTTTTATGGCAGACGCTAAACAGGATAAGAACAAGCAGCAGAAAGATTCCAGCAGCGAGGGTACCGGTTTTAAGACCGTCATGGGCGGCTTCGATAAAAACGAAGTCAACCTATATATCAATAAGCTCAAGAGACAGATGAAGGAGCAGCAGGAAGAGCTTGAAAGAAGGATCCAGAACCTTCAGACAAACCTCGAGGATGCTCATAAAGAAAGCGCCGAAGCAAAGGATGCCGCAAAGAATGCATTAGCGGCCGCTGCACCGGCTGCTGCCGCTGCAAATGATAACTCCGCAGAAAACAAAAAGGTCATAGATCAGCTCAAAGCAGAGATCGAAGAAAACAAGGGCAAGATCATGGAACTCCGCAAGAGCGTCCTCGACGAGCGCAGAAATGTCGCCAAGTTCGACAAGGAATGCGCTATGGCGAAGATGTCCGAGAAGAAGGTCCGTGAAGAGTACGAAAAACTCAAGGCAAAGTATCTCGACATAAAGAAGAGAGGCGGAGGCGGCGGTGCTAATGCCGTTACCACCACAAACGCCGAGGAAGTTCTCGATGAAGCCGGCGCTTACGCGAAGGAGATCATCGCAGCAGCCAAGAACTATGCAGATGAGACTGTAAAGGCTGCAAACAAGTACAAGACAGATGTGGAGACCGAGCTCAAGCAGCGTGCCGACGCCCTCAGCGGCATAAAGAAGAAGCTCGACGATCAGATAAAGAAGACAAGCGAAGAACAGGCGAAATCTGCCGAGAGAACAAGAGAGATCACCAGCAAGATCGGCGCGGTTACTGCTCTGTTCGACAACTTTGCGTCGCAGTTCAACTCTGTCAACACACAGATCAATGATGTCACCGGCAAGATCGACACGATATGCAAACAGTTCAACGCTTCTTCCGGTCAGATCACCTCTGCTGCCAAACAGATCACCGAGACCACAAACCAGATAACCTCGGTATCCAGACAGATAAATGAGACTACGAGCCAGATCGATTCCGTTTCCAAGCAGATAAACGAAACGACGACACAGATCGATACTGTTTCCAAGCAGATAAACGAGACCACAAGCCAGATCGACACCTTCACAAAGACGATCAACGAAACCACCGACAAGATCAATGAGGCATCCAGATCGATGTCCGCTACCACCGCAAAGATCAGCGAAACATCGAAGAAGATGAACGAGACTTCGGGCATGATCTCCGAGGCGTCCAAGAAGATGAACGAGACAACAGGTCAGATCAACGAAGCCTCCAAAAAGATGCAGGAGACTACAAACCAGATCAACACTGCTTCCCAGCAGATGAGCGGCTTCAACGATTCTCTTACAGAAGCAAGAACAGGCTTCCAGAACGTTACCAAGCTCGTTGACGGCACAAAACTCGGCGTTATCGGAGCGAAGTCCGAGGTTGATGCAGCTCACAAGGCTGCCAACGCTCAGTTTGATGCTGCTGACCTCTCGCCTATCGCTAAGATTGGTGAAGAGATAGCGGCTGCTGTCGGAGAGATCAAGGCAAAACTTGAACTTCCGAAGTTCGACGAGAGCAAGTTCAGCGAAGCAAGATTCGATGAGATAAAGAAGAAATTCAAGATCGAGACCACATACGAAAACGCTGACGGTTCGGCATCCGATGATGACGACGAGTTTGATGACAGTGACATCATCTCTTCCGTTCAGATAGACAGCCCCGTTATCAGTGAACCCGCACCTGCGCCCGCGCCTGAAGCACCCAAGCCCGCCACCAGACAGGCTCCTGCTCCTGCTCCCGCAGCTCAGGCTCCGGCAGCTCCCAGGAAGGATAAAGCAGACAGACCCGGCCTTGACGCCAACTTTGAGGACTTCTTCGCAAAGGCTCCCAAGGACGACGATCTTTCCGGCGAAATGCCGCTTATCAATATGGATGGTGTCGGCGCTATCGACGACTTCTCGCTTGACAGCACGCCCGATCCTATCGGCGGCGATTTCGAGATCACACCCAATGACCTTACAAAGAAGGAAGACAAGGGCATGGATCTTGGCGAGGATATCTTCGATATCGCAATCAACCCCAACAGCGCGGACGATGACACTCTCGCCAGCATGATGGCAGACGCCGATGCAGCCGAGAAGGCTGCGAACAGGGACTTCTCCCCTGCAGACTTCAACTTCGATGCGGAAGCCACAAAGCCCAGCGGTGCGGCAGATGATTTCGGCGAGTTCGCTGATCTCTTCGCTCAGGGCTCGACCCAGACCGATATTTCCTCTCCCAAAAAACACGAAAAGCCTGACTTCAGGAAGCCCCCGAGTGATGACCCGTGGAGCTTCGGCGGAGACGGCGGAGACGATTCGGATCTTTCTTCCGACTCAGACCTTTCGGATCTTCTTATATGAAACAGATCAACGTACAGCAATTAAGAACCTTATCTCCTACGCTGAACGCCGGAGATAAGGTTCTCCTTTCGGGAACGGTATATACTTCCCGTGACGCGGCGCACAAGCGGATAACCGAGCTTCTTGAAGCCGGAGAACCTGTCCCCTACTCTATCGACGGCGCTGTCATATATTACGCGGGGCCTACCGGCACAAAGGACGGTATGGTCATAGGTTCGTGCGGACCGACAACTTCAGGACGCATGGATAAGTATTCGCCCGCATTTCTCGATATGGGGCTTGCGGCTATGATCGGAAAAGGCGAAAGAAGTCCCGCTGTCATTGAAGCCATAGAACGCAATAAGGCCGTTTATTTCTGCGCCATTGGAGGCGCGGGAGCGCTCGCCTGCAAATGCATAAAGAGCTGCGATGTCATAGCTTTTGAGGACCTCGGCTGTGAAAGCGTAAAGAAGCTTTACATCGAAGACTTTCCGCTCACAGTAGCTATCGACTGCCACGGCGGCAATATTTTTGCGGAAGGCAGAAAAAAATATTGCAGGCTGTAAAAAAATAACATATTTTTGTTGACATTGTGAAATTTTAGTGATATAATCAATTTGTCGGATGCGGGAGGTAAGCGCTATGAAGGTGACCGATGAAGAGCTTGTCGGTATCATCAGAACACGGCCTGATCCGATGCAGGGCGGTGAGACCGCTTTGCTGATATCCCGCTATTCCCCGGTTATCAGACTCAAGGCTGCCAAGCTCCGCAACAAGGACATTGACACGGAGGATCTGTGTCAGGAAGGTTACCTTGCCCTGTTCGACGCGATCAGAGCTTACGACAGTTCAAAAGGCGCTTTTTCCACATTTGCGGGCAGATGCATCTCCAACCGTATGATCAATGCCGCCGCAAAAGCTCGCGGCAGTCTTGAAAAAGCCGATAACTTTGACTTTACACTTGTTCCCGACAGCAGCACATCTACCGATGATTACCTTATCTCCAAAGAGGACGATACCGCCCTTACGGAGAAGATGCTCATGGTATTGTCGGAAAAGGAATATAATGTATTCAGGTTGTATCTTGACGGATACTCATATAAACAGATAGCCGAAAAAACAGGTATTACGCCGAAATCCGCCGATAATGCCCTTTCCCGTGCGAAAAAAAAGCTCAAGGAGCTTTTATGACCGGTGCTATAAGGCTTCGCGGTGCAAACCCGCAAACGGTCAATATTTTATTTTATGGCGAGGTATATCGTATGTACACAGACAAGACGCTTGTATGCAAGGACTGCGGAAATGAATTCGTATTCACAGCCGGTGAGCAGGAATTCTATGCTGAAAAGGGCTTCACCAATGAGCCGCAGCGCTGCAAGCAGTGCAGAGATGCTAAGAAGAACGCATCAAGAAACAGAGAAATGTTCACAGCTGTATGCGCAAGCTGCGGAAAGGAAGCTATCATTCCTTTCAAGCCGCGTGATGACAGGCCTGTTTACTGCAGCGAATGTTTTGCAAAGCAGAAGGGTGAATAATTTCCCGGAACATCATTGACGTATGCGATATGCTCCGCACTAGCTCAGTTATTTCGTATTGATCCAATGAATATTGTTTCAGGCATAAGGTCTTCCGGTTTCCGGGAGACCTGTGTTTTTGTACATAAGAAGTATCGGAAGGTGTATCAAGATGGAAGTTGAACTCATACTCACTGTTTTTGTTAAGTGCAGAGGATCCGTTTCTGTTTCCGGACACACTAAGGATATAGTTATGATACCTTTCACCGGGACTGCGGAAGGCCCGTTTTTCTCGGGAAATATCATCGGCACCGGAACCGACACGCAGGAGATCACGAAAGACGGCCGTTGCAGGCTGTCGGCACGTTATATGATCGAAGGGCATGACTGCGCCGGGAAACCATGCAGGCTGTTCATAGAGAACGAGAACCGTGATGACGGCAGGCTCCGGCCCCGGATAGTCACCGACAGCGAAGCTCTCGCGGAATGGGAGACTTCCCTGCTCTGCGCGGAAATAGAACCTGACGGTGATAACGTGACGATTAAAATATACAAAGAGAAAAGCGCCCGATGCTGAATGCACCGGGCGTTAATGACTTTTCTGAACCGAACTTATCTCAAAATAAAGACACGATTACTTGGCAACAGCATCCTTGAGAGCCTTACCGGCCTTGAAAGCGGGAACCTTTGTAGCCTTGATCTTGATCTTCTTCTTTGTCTGAGGATTGATACCAGTTCTTGCAGCACGCTCGCGGGATTCAAATGTACCGAAGCCAACGAGCTGAACCTTGTCACCCTTTGCGAGAGCTGCTGTAACAACTTCTGTGAAAGCGTCAAGAGCCTTGCCGGAATCCTTCTTTGTGAGTTCGGACTTTTCAGCGATTGCCGAAATGAGTTCTGCCTTTGTCATATCTGTTTCTCCTGAATTTTAGTATTTCCGCTGAAATTTGAGAATCAACGGATTTACTTTATTATAGCGCTTTATTCGGCATTTGTCAACATTTTTTGATGAAAAAATACGCATTTTTTCATTATTTTTCGTTATTTTTTGTTTTATTCCTGTTTTTTATATCGGGATCACAGGAAATTCGATAATTACTGCCGAAGTTGTCGTTTCCGAGGACGTTTCAACAGTAGTTTCAGAAGCACTGACGGTAGTTGTTTCAGTGGTGGTCGCTGCAGTGTCTGTGGTCGTTATGAACGTAACCGGAGCCGTATATCCGGGAGTCGTCGACGCAGCAGCCGAAGTCGTTTCTGATGTAGTCGTTCCGGCTGTAGTCGTGGCGGCGGTCGTTGTTGCTTTCGTAGTTCCGGCTGTTGTCTCCGCTGTCGTGACGGCAGCAGTTCTTTCTGATGACAGTGCGTGTTCTATCGGGTCGGGAGCTTCCGTATCCTCGGTAGTGCTTTCCGTAAACGCCGCAGTCGTGACCGCGTGTGTTGTCTGCTCATGCACTGTTTCTTCCGTGATCCAGGAAGTCGTAGTCTCCACGATACCGGCGGTGTCCGAGGGAACTTCGACTGTCGTATCCGCGGCAGTTGTTGTCCCGGAGGCTGCGGACGTAGTCTTTTCAGATTGTGGAATCGTAACAGCTGTAGTCGTTGTTTCCGGCGGCGTATCGGTCTGCGTAGCAGTACTTTCCTTTGTACCGACGACAATAACGGTTGAGGCCGGTACCAATATCTCTTCCCTGCCCGCTGACTTTTCCGAGGTGCTGTCGCACGCAGACAGCAGCAATACACAGACCGCCAGCACTGCGATAATCTTTTTCTTCATACTTCCTCCAAAAAACAGCGCCGCCGTTCAAGCACAGCGGCGTTATTCTTAATACTTATCATTTACTGACCCGGAGTCTCATCCTGAACGGAAGTCGTTATGATATCTTCCGAATCAAATCCGATGATCTCTGCCGTTGCTTCTTCATATTTTTTCTTTTCCACTGTTCCTTATCTCCTTTTTATACTGCTGTTCTGTAGAATGCGTACAATGCATCGCACAACTCCGCAAGTCCCGGATATGTTGTGGTATTCGCAGTCCTGTTCTTTACGGCCGCGAGATACATATACTGTACAGGGTTTACGTTGAAAGTATGACTGGCATTGCTGAAAGCGATATTGTTTGCAAGCCCCGATACGGGTATGCCGGTATATCTCACTGCCAGCTTATCACCTACTTCTTCGATCACAGGAGCGTTTCCGCCGAATGTCCATTCATTGAGATACGTTTCCGCTTTGTTTTTGTCAGTGTATGTAAAATACAGGGATATCGTCGTAGTATCTACAAGAGTCAGCGTCATATATGCATAGCTTACAGGTGCGCTATTATTGCTCAGGTATGTATTAAACTCGGCGGAGGCAGGAACAAATGCGTCATTATCAGGAACCGATTCTCCGCTGAATGATATACCTTCGCTTGCGAGTTTGGACGTGTTGTGGTTGAAGAATGTCTGCGCGGCGCCGCCGTACATCAGCATAGCCTTGATCTTATCGTGTGATCCGGAATATCCAGCGTTGGCAAGAACAGCCTTCGCGTAGTCATATACGGTCTTATTGATCGTCTTTACTGTTGTTGAGCCGCTCTTTATTGTGACAGTGAAAGTATCGCGCATTTCCTTTGCCGCAACCGGTACCGTAAGTCTGTAGTATGTCTTCTGCACAGTGCCCCCGCCGGAACTTACAGTATATGTCGCTGTTCCGAGTGCGGATATATCCTTCGCCGCCACGGTCACTGCACCGGAGAGCTCTGCCGTATATCCTGTATAATCAAAATCGGTCTTATCAAACAGTATGTTCACACCGAGAGTGCTTCCGTCCAATATCGAAAGGCTCATGCTCGTGGGGACATCGGTTATATAATCAGCGGCAGCAAGCGTTAATATTGAGCTGTCCCATAATCCCTTGGTATCATTGTCATACACAAAGATAAAACCATTATTATAGAAATTATACTGCCCCGCAGCAACCGGCGTACCGCCTTTCAGCAGAAAAGGACATCCGTTGTCAGCGTTTCCGTCATGATTCGTAACATCAACGAGATAGTTATTACTGTCAATAGTCACGACATTCCACATATGAGGACCCGAACCCGTTCCTCCGCTAAGTTCGCCGGTCACAAGATAGCAATTTACAGTACCGCTGAATGACGAAAGGTCACAGAGATATTTGAACGCCTTTGAATAGCCTTCGCAGACTACATTTGTATCGGAATCACCGTCAAACACGCTCACAAGGTTCCACGGATCCAGGTCTGTGGGGTTCTGGATCTGTGAAGCATTGGTATCATATTCCACAAGATCACATATTTCGTTCACATAACCGGCAAGCTTCTCATAATCGGAAACACCCGCATATTTTTCAACTATGGCCTGTGCGTTTGTAACCACGCTGCTTACTCCTGAACGCCTGCTCACATCGACTGTTTGTTCATTATTGCCTTTATAACTCTGAGAGACCGCAAAATCAATGTACAGACTCGGAGTCTGTGACATGGTAATATATGTATTATAATTTGCATAACCGCCTTGTGAGATTCCACAAGAAAAAGATTTCCCGTACCACAGAAAGCTGTATGGATTATCTGCAACAACAGCGGCTACCACATTCGCGACATCATAGTCATATATTGAGCTTATTGCGTCTGAAATCGCATTATTATCAGACAGATCCGAGAGACCAAGATCGGCTGCCGTAATCTGTTCTTTATCGAGCTGAGGTGCGAGATAAGTGAATCTGGAGCTTATTTCAGAATTGGCGGATATAATACCCTGAGCAAACAAAACAAGTTTATCATAAAGCTCCTGATCTTTTGCTGTCAGACCTGCTCTCGCCAGATTGCCGGTTGACGGAGTGTACGCCGAAACTTCCGTGGTAAGCGACACTGGCTGTATCGGAATGCTTCCCGCAGCAAGCATTAGCGACAGTCCCGCGGAAATAATTATCCTTCCTAATTTGTTCATCAGAAAAACCTTCCTTTCTTACACAAATATCCTATAATATTATATCATAAAACTGATGTTTTGTACATAGAAAGTAACAACAATTGTTTTGTTGATTTCCTACAATTATAGCAATCGTTTTTTAGCATCTTTTAACACATTATACCATTTGCACATAATTTAACGCCGCCAAAGATATTTTTTTTCCTCAGCAGAAAAGAAAACTCTTGAAAAATACCGATATAAGTGTTATAATAATAAAGTGTTACTAATTTGACACAAAATAGATCAGGACAGAGATGAAAATAATGAATTATGTACTTGAATATATAACCCAGAATTTCGTTCTGCTGTTAATGGTCATAGGAATGCTGATACTCACGGTTTTTGACGTGTTTCTTGACGACCACATACTCAGACGTCTCAGAATTACGCTGTATCTGCTGGGCTCGCTGTCGGTGTTCGACTATGTTGAATCGCTGATGTCCACATTCGGAGCTCAGGAATGGGCTATCAATCTGCGTATTCTGTTCTCTGCGCTGTGTTACAGCCTGCGTCCGCTTATCGTGATGATGCTGGTGTTCATAGTGTACAAGAAAGCTCACTGGCTGATAACGATACCGGCCGCAGTGAATATGCTGCTCTCCTTCTCCGCATTCTTTACCGATATCTCATACTCTATCAACGCCAACAACACATTCTCACGCGGACCTCTGGGATATACGCCTTATGTTGTCAGTCTTCTGTATATCGCGGGACTTTTCTTCGTTTCATTCAGGGAGCTGTCCAACCGCTACGTTGAAGAGGGCGTTGTGGTAATGTTCCTTGCGGTGGGCGGAAGTCTCGCGGCGCTGCTCGCTTTCGGCGACCACAGCGAAGTGGTGAATACCACATACGGCGCGGAGATACTGCTCTATTATGTATATGTGTACAGCCAGCACACCAAGCACGACACGCTGACAGGACTTTATAACCGTCAGGCTTTCTACAACGATATAGATTCAAACCCTGGCTCCATCACCGGTATTATCTCTATGGATATGAACGAGCTGAAGTGGATGAACGACAATTCGGGTCACGCCGCAGGTGATAAGGCTCTGAAGACCGTTTCCGACTGCTTCATGAAGCCCTCAGATTTCCGGGACAAGGTTTACCGCGTCGGCGGCGACGAGTTCATGGTAATCTGCCGCGGACGCACTCCCGCCGAAGTAGGCGAGCTCACGGAGGATATGAGGAACGCCGTAAATGAGACCGGATATTCATGCGCTTTCGGTTTCTCCGTAAAGGGTACTCCCGAAGAAATGATAAAAGAAGCCGACGAACATATGTATACCGATAAAGTCATCATCAAGGCCGCAGCCCTTGCAAACGGCACTGTACTGCATTTCCGTGATTGACATACATACAAAAAAAGACCTCCCGGTGAGGTCTTTTTTATTGCTCCGTTCATTTTTCCGAGGTCAGTCCTGCCCTTTGAAATACAGACATAGCATGGTGATATCGTCTGCCTGCGGAGCTCCGGCAGCAAATTTCTCCACAGAAGCTCTGACTGTCCGGCATATTTCAGCACAGATATCATCTCCGCCGGGAGTTATACCGTTCAGAGCCTTAATAAGCCGTTCGTTGCCGTAGAGTTCGAGATCAGCGTTAAGAGCTTCGTTCACTCCGTCAGTGTACAGGAAAAGCACATCGCCTTTCTTCAGCTGCATGGTCTGTGTAGTATAGGCGGCCACCTCCAGAATGCCGAGTATCAGATTTGCCTTCATACCGGGCATTTCAGCCTTTCCGTCACGGATAAGCACAGGATTGGTGTGCCCCGCGTTGACGAAGCGCAATTCACCGCTGATCAGGTCAAGAACACCGACCCATGCCGTGATGAACATTCCTGCATCGTTACCCTCACAGATGCGTTTGTTGGCTCGGCATATACAGCTTCCCGGATCGTCCGGGCTGTCTGTACAGTCGTGGAGCTTTGCTTTGCCGTTCATCATAAACATCGCTGCCGGTATTCCCTTCCCGGATACATCCGCGATAGTAAAGACCAGCGTATGATCGTTTATCATATAGAAATCATAAAAGTCTCCGCCGACCTCCTTTGCGCTGTTCATTGACGCAAAGAGCCTGAACCGCGGATCATCGGTGAACTGTCCTGTAAGCGCAGGCAGCGCCGAAAACTGGATCTCGCGGGCGTAGCGCAGCTCGTCGTCTATCCTCGCAGCTTCTCTCGCAATGTGATCTTTAAGCGAGTCAAGCGTCGAATTTATGCCGTTCGAGATAATGTCAAACTCCCGGGAAGTATATACCGACACCTGCGCGTCGAGATCGCCCTCGGTTATCGCTTTCAGAGTATCCGCTATCTCACCGACCTGCCGTACTACAGTGCGCTTTACAAGCAGCGTTATGGCTGCATAGAGCGTCACGAATACTATCACGCCCACAATGACAGAGATCAGTGCGGTCAGTCTGGGCTCCTCCATTACCTCTGCGCACGGTAATACAGCAACGACCCTGAAACTTCCTATTGTATCATACATACTGTAATAAGATCGGCCTCCGGCGTACACTGTTCTTATATTACAGGGCAGATCATTTTCTTCAAGAACCGAACGTATGATTTCTTCGTCATGATCACTGCGTATGCTCACTATTTCATTGTCTGCGTTGATTATGAACAGCATACCGCTTTCAAGTATATGGCGGTTGACGGTATAGTCGTCAACCATATCCTCATAATAGTATTCGGCAGTTTTTCTGCTGTACCCGATCTGAAGGAAACTGCCTTCCCGCAGTACGCAGGCAGAATACTTGCTTATCCGCGTTTCATCTTCGGCAGGCAGGATCTCTCTGAGAGATGCACTTTTCTGCTCTTTCAGTTCCTCAATATATTCCGCTGTCTCCGGAAGACTTTTCATATCATATCCGATGAGGCTCTTATCCGTCGAATCGGTGATAATTCCGTTCTCATCGAGTATGTCGATCTCTTCAAGCATATAAATATCGGCAAGTCTGCCAAGATCACTGATATCCGAGTCTCTCACGGCGGAAGCCACCATTTCCGAGTATACTATCTGATATTCGTCAGTCTTTCTCTTGACTTCATCAATAACGTCCATTATGGAAATCGAAAGAAGGCGCTCAGCTGCACCGAACGCCGCTCTGTACTGAACAAACAAAGAAAACGCCGAAGTAAGAAGGAATACACAGAACACCGGTATGAGCAGCCACTTTTTCAGCTGCGCGGATATAGTTGGCAGTTTTTTCTTCATTTATGTTCTCCGTGTTCTCATAGTATCGTCAGAAGGATGTGCCTGCTGTCCTGACAACGATCATCACTTCCCTGCCGTCCGGGTGGCCATGCCCGTACCGCTGCGCCGGGATCGGTGCTTATTTCACGGTACAGGCATTTTCAGGATCAGACAGCGCCATTTTTCAGGCATTGTTCTCTGCTTCCTGCTTTCCGGCCGGAGCTTTGCTCTCGTCCCTGACAACAGCCTTCATAACTGCGGGCCATATAGCGACGATAAACATTATAATGATCGAATTTGCCGTGAGAGTTCCCCAGTGCAGACCAAGAAGATCGCGCAGCGGTGTCTTTATCGTTTCAATGAGGAAGAACGTAAGCACCGCGCCTACCAGTCCTGCCGCAAGGTTCGCTTTCGTAAACTTCGGCTCGTATTTTATCCAGGTCTTTTCAATGAAACGGGCCACACAGAATGCTACCATCATACCGATATCACCGTAGCCGTCCTTCATCATCTTCTGCGGGTCAACAAGCAGTTTGTCGCCCACAAAGTCCATGGGATAGGGCTTGACAGAAATATAGATAATGGATGCTATGCCGAACACGATGCCGGCTATAAGAACTATGTTCTCCTTTTCGGGGTGCTTTGCGAGATATCTGAAAAGCACGGCCATTCCCCATATCGTAAGAATGCCGAGACCAAGGCCTACAAGAACATCCTGCGGCGTATGTACACCGAGATAATTGCGCGAGAAAGCCGTCAGCGCTATGCAGATGATGCACAATACCGATATCCAGCGCAGTTTTTTCCATGTTCTTACAGCCATTGCTCCGTATATCGGCGTAGCAGTCATGGTATGTCCGCTCGGGAACGAATAGCCGGTAGCAGTCGTTATGGCATCACCGGCAGGCAGTATGCGCGCGTCCCTTATCCACGGACGATAAACACAGGCAGTCAGTTTGACAACAGCGTTTATCGCAATGCAGGCATTGTACGTCGCAAGTGTGTACAGTCCGCTTTTCTTGTCAATGCACCAATAGATGAACGCCGGTACGATGATAAGATACGTTACGGCGAACAGCGATATCATCTCCATGAACGGTGTAAGCGCATTATCAATGCCGTTCCGGAAATTCTGCAAGAACAATAAGTATTCAATATCCATTTTTCTCCCTCCCTGCCCTTCAGGCAGATATCAGATTTATTAAGTCACAATCACCGCGACGATGGAAATTATCCCGGCTGTGAGCCGTGCGCGTTTGCTTTTCAGTATGCCGAAAATTTTCCCGAGCAATATGATTCCCTCCGAATTGTGTCAGTAACACAATCCTGTGAATTGTTAGTTACTATTATACCATATTCCGTTTGATTTTGCAAATATTTGTTTTTATGTGTCCTCTGAATTGATATTATGTCGCACGGTCAGTTCCCGCCGGTTTATTATCCGGGCGGTCTTCTACGGGGAGCCGTCGGAAAAACATGATACCGAAAGGAATACTCAGCGGCACAGATATAAGCAGCGACAGCGGCTGCGCTTCCTGAATACCCGCAAGCCCTCTGATATCTGACAGTATCAGAAGAGCCGGTATGAACAAAACACCGCTTCTGAGCGAGGAAAGCAGCGATGCACCAAGCCGTTTTCCGGTGCTCTGGAACATCACTTCCACAGCCATTCCCAACGGGAGCAGGAGCTGCGCCGCCGCCTGCAGCCGCAGAGCCCGGGTGCCTATCTCTATTACCGCCGGGTCATCGCGGAAAATGCCGATCAGCGGCCCTGCGAATATGATCAGCACCGCGCTGCCAACAAATGTGATACATTCCGCAGCGATAAGGGTAAACCTGAATGCTTTCTTGAGACGGCTGTATTTTCCGGCTCCGTAATTGAAACCTGACACCGGCTGAAAGCCCTGCCCTATCCCGAGCGCTATGGAGAATGTGAAAAACGCTATCCTCGAAACGATACTCATAGCTGCGACCGCCGCGTCACCATAGACCGCACAGCAGGAATTGAGCATCATCGTCGTTATGCTGGTGAGACCCTGACGCAGCAGACTCGGAAATCCGGTAGCGATAATGTTGCCCAGCATCGGCAGATCACATTCTTTCAGACTGCGGAGATTTAGCTTTGATTCAGTCTTTCCGCGCAGGAACATACTCAGAAGTATCCCCCAGCTGATGAGCTGACTTAACGCAGTAGAAAGTCCCGCACCTGCGA
Organism: Ruminiclostridium sp.; assembly: GCA_016282095.1. Taxonomy (GTDB): domain Bacteria; phylum Bacillota; class Clostridia; order Oscillospirales; family Ruminococcaceae; genus Ruminiclostridium_E. The sequence continues at coordinate 25,880 of JAEEJW010000042.1, forward strand.
TACCCATACCGAATACGAACATGAACAGCGGATCACAGGCCATATTCAGCACTGCCCCCGTCATTAGACCGATCATTCCGAAGGCAGCTCTTCCTTCGTAGCGCAGTATGTTGTTCATCGTAAAACTCGAAGTCATGAACGGCGCGGAGATCAGTATGAATGTGATATAGGTCTTCGCGTAGGGTGCTATTGTCGGGGTGCTGCCCAGCGCGGTGACCACAGCGTCGAGATTTACCGCTCCGACGATAAGTATTATAACTCCGCAGGTAAATGAGGCGGTAAATCCGAGAACGGCGTGATGTGATGCTCCCGCGCTGTCACGTCTGCCCAGCAGACGTGCTATATTGCTGCCGGAGCCCTGTCCGAACATGAACCCGAAGGCTTGTATTACTGCCATAAAGCCGAACACTATCCCGACGGCGCCGCTGGCGCTTGTCCCGAGCTGTCCGACAAATGCCGTGTCCGCGAGGTTGTATATATTGGTAACGAGCATCGAGATGATCGTCGGTACCGAAAGCGTCAGGATCAGCCTGGATACCGGCGTTCTTATCATTTTTTCATATTGTGTCATAAAAGACTATAAGTTTTCTTTGCTTTCATCGGAACCCATACAGATATCATTACTCCGTTTCAAGCAGCAGATCGTCTGTCCTGTCAGCGAGCTGTGCAAGACGTTCGGCGGTATGCTTTACGCGAAGTCTGAAAAGTTCGGTATCATGGTCGGTTATGAGGTCGATAAGATACAGGAATCTTATACAGCCTACAATAGTTATTTTGTCCCGCAGCTCCGATATGCGCTTTTCATCTTCGGTATCAAAATAATACCTGATGAAATCCTCCCACACCTTTTCCGTCAGTTCTTTTGATATGCCGAGGAATTTCATGCTGTGGTCCGGTTCATCTTCCCCGAAAGCAGAATATGTCACATATACGGACTGGAGATCAAAGATCGGAGCTCCCTCCGTGAGGGTATCCATATCGATCAGCATAGGCTCACCGTCCCTGAGCATGACATTCTTCATCTGCGCATCGCCGTGAATCACATTGTGCTGTTCCGGGATCTGCCCTATCATCGCTTTCAGCCGTTCATACAGGTCCTTGTCTATGTACTCCGCGGCTTTTTCAAGATAACCGAGACATTGCTGTTTTGCGGATTCAAGCCGCCCCGAAGGAACGGTCTGGCTGTGTACCATCCGCAGGAACTGTGCGTACTGCTTTATGATCCCGTCCGCGTTCTCCGGTTCCTCTATGAGAAGATCGTTGAAAGTCTTTGCGTTCAGCAGCTCAAACACCGAGCCGTAGCTGTCACCGACCCGCACGATATCATAAGATATCGCTGTCGGCACGCCGGCTATCAGAGCAGTCTGCGCAAGTCTCTTTTCATTGCGTATCATTGAAAGACTCTCCGGAGATCTGTACACCTTTACGATAGTTTCCGGGTCTATTCTGTATACCGTGCCGTAGAAGCCCTTGCCGATGATCTCACAGCCGTCTGTGTTTATTCTGCGGTAAGCCTTTCTCACATCGAGCATCTCCGTGAATCCGGTAGTATCGAAGATCTCATAGACATCACGGGAAACATTGCAGACCGGTATGGGATCTTTTCTGAGCTTCTGTATTTTCAGCAATATGCGCAGTCCGGCACTGGATATGTATACAAGATCTTCCGCGTCAAACACGATATCATAACCGTCGTATCTGCCGACAGCTTCGGATATCTCCTGCTCGGTCTGCGGGGCATTGACGGAATCTATCCTTCCCTCAAGAAAGATCGTGAGCTTATTGTTTTCAGCTGTTATTTTCATTCTGCCACTCCTTCCTGATATGTTAACATCAAACGAATAATTTGCTCATATCATGTCCTTATCTTTCTGAAATCCTCGCTTCCTGCCGGGAATACGAGCATATCGGTTATTTCGAGTCCGATAGTTTCATCGGGAGAAAATTTCCCGTAGGTAGCCGCATCCGCGATGACACGAAGCTCGCTGCTTCCGACTGCTATACGGCAGTCGTTGGTATCGCCGGTGAAGAATTCAGAGACCAGTTTCCCGCGCAGATGTGCGTATTCGCTGACTATGCGGATATTCTCCGGGCGCACCGCGACATCGACTTCACCTGTCAGATCTCCGCTGTAAGCAAGCGTGTCGTCAATGCCGGCCAGCTTTATGCGGCCGCCTTCGGAAACGCCTTTGAGGAAATTCACCTTTCCTACGAAATCCGCAACGAACTGATTTTCCGGAGCGCGGTATATCTCCACGGGACTGCCGACCTGCTGGAGAACGCCCGAATTTATGACGAACACTCTGTCAGACATGGTCATTGCCTCGCCCTGATCGTGGGTGACGTAAATAACGTTTATATGCAGACGTGTCTGTATTTCCTTTATCTCGAAGCGCATACGCTCTCTGAGCTTTGCGTCAAGGTTTGACAGCGGTTCGTCAAGCAGAAGCACCTTCGGCTCCGCGACCAGTGCGCGTGCAAGCGCAACACGCTGCTGCTGGCCGCCAGAAAGCTCGGAGGGCATTCTCTTCGCATACTGGCTCAGATGAACACTTTCAAGCACCTTATCTACTTTTTCCTGTATCTCCGCTTTGGGGGTCTTTCTTATTTTCAGCGGATATGCCACATTATTGAACACGTTCATGTGCGGCCACACGGCATAGGACTGGAAAACCATTCCCAGCTCCCGCTTTTCCGGCGGGACGAACGTGTCCGCGGAGCTTACCACTCTGCCGTCTATGCGTATCTCCCCCGAAGTGGGTCTCTCAAACCCCGCTATCATGCGCAGCATCGTTGTCTTTCCGCAGCCGGAGGGTCCGAGAAGTGTTATGAACTCACCGTCTCTGAATTCGTCGGTAAAGTCGTTCAGGACTACTGAGTCCCCGTATTTCTTTGTAACATGATCCAGTGTTATTACAGACATTTTATCTTCTGATCCTCCGATCGCTCATATTGAAAACCTGCCCTTTGTGAGCTTGTTCATCACAAAATTAAGCACCGCTACAAGTATCAGTATGCAGCCTGCAAGAGCCGCAGCAGTCTGCTGACTGTGATAGGTCTGGTACAGGAACAGCTCAACACCGAGAGATTTGGTCTTGTCGGAATACAGCATATTCGACATCGTAAGCTCATAGAAGCACGGCATGAATATCAGGAACCAGCCTGCCACCACTGACGGTACTATCAGCGGGAACAGCACATCTTTGAGCCGCCGCAGCCATCCTGCTCCGGACACCTGCGCGGCCTCCTCCAATGAGGGGCTTACACGGGAGAGCGCCGATACCACAGTTCTCATGCCCATGAGCATATATTTTATCATATACGCGATGACCATTATCCACATCGTGTTGTAGATATTAATGCCGAATTTCCCGGACATGGTCATTATCAGTGCCAGCGCTATCACAACGCTCGGAGTACCGGAGCCTACCGTTATAAGAAAGTCAGGTATCTTTCTGCCGGGTACTCTGGTGCGCTTGAGCAGATACGCCATTATGATGCAGACCACCATACCCAGTGATGCGGCCCATACCGACGAGATAAGGCTGTTGCCCGCGGATTTTAGTATTGAACTGCGGGAGAATATGGTCTCCCAGTATTTCAAGGTGAAGTTGCCTTCCTCAAATACGGATTTTCCCATATTCACGGTGAACGAGGTTGCGAACACCGAGATGAACGGGATCACTATCACCACAATTGCAAACAGACCGACAAGTATGGTTATCGGTATGCGCCACTTTCCCAGATCAACGATACTGGGGCGGACCGATTTTCCGGAGATCGTAATGTAGTCTTTTTTTCCGATCACGAAGTTGGACACGAACAGGATAACCAGCGCCAGTACCATAAGGAATACCGCAAGCACAGTGGCATCTGTAAGCCCGTCCGCAGAGCCGACATAAACATAATCAACTATACGAGTGGTTATGGTGTATATCTTCGCGGGAGCTCCGATTATCGACGGAATACCGTAGCAGGATGCCGCAGCCACGAATACAAGCAGCGCGGAAGCCGCTATCGACGGCAGCATCAGCGGGAGTGTCACGGTGAACAGCGTTTTCAGCGGTGACGAGCCCGAGATCCTCGACGCTTCTTCAAGCGACGGATCCATGTTCTCCATTGCCCTTGACAGGGTTATAAAAGCGTAAGGATAGTAGAATGTGGTCAGCACCCATACCAGACCGCCTATCGAGTAAATATCGAAAGGAGCCTCCGAAAGTCCGAAAATGCTTTCGAGAAACATATTCAGCGTTCCGACTTTCGGGTTGAGCAGTCTCAGCCATGCCATTGCTCCCACATAAGGCGGTACCATATATGTCATCAGGAACAACGTTCTGAACAGTTTTCTTCCGTAAAGATTCGTGCGGCCTACGAGAAACGCCAGCGGAAAGGCTATCAGAACACCGAACACCATTGAAAGCGATGCCGTTATCAGTGTATTCAGCACACACGTCCAGTTCATTTCAGTCGAGTATATCCTTGCAAACGCGTCAAATGAGAAGCTGCCGCCGCTCATGAACGCGCGTATAACGAGATAGACGAGCGGGAACACCTGAAAGATCAGCAGGAATGCAACGATAGCTATTATGAACAGCCATTTAACATCAAAGTAAAACCTTTTCTTCTTTTCCACGGGGGCACCTCAATAATTACAGAAAGGGGCGCAGAACCACGCCCCTTTTTTACTATTCTCAACCGGGAATCGTCACGTCGTTCTGGAACATCGTGCGTATCTCTTCCCTCTGCCTGAAGCACTTTTCGTAATCAACGGGAATAGTGTTCTCAAGCAGCTTGGACAGTGTTACCGAATCATACGGATGCTCTTCCATATCGCTTCTTACACCGTACATCCAGCCGTCTATAATGAGTTTCTGTCCTTCGGGCGAGAGGAAGTATTCCTCCACCGCTTCGGCAGCGGCGATATTATTGTTTGCGCAGTGAGCCTCATCCACTATCATAATGGGCGATACGATCGGTATACTGCCGTCGTCGGGATAGATGACTTCAAGCTTGGAGTTCTCTTCTTCTCTCTTCTTGAGCACCGATTCTTCCAGCACCATTATCTCCTTGCACTCGCCTGTCTCAAGCTTTGTGAGTGCGACTGAACCGGACTCTATCGCCACGTTCTGCGCATTAAGAGACTTGAAGTAGTCCTCTCCGTACTTGTCGAGCAGTCCGACTACCGAGGAATAAGCCGTACCGGATGTCAGAGGGTTGCTCATGGAGATGCTGCCCTTCATAGCAGCGTTCTCAGCGAAATCCCTGAACGATGTCGCCACTTCGTCTTTCCCGTACTTTTCGGGATTGTATGCAAGGATCATATTGCATATTCTTACAGGATACCAATAACCGTCCTTGTCATAGTCAAAGGCGAGCTTACCGGCTTCCGCGTACTTGTAGGGGTGAAGTATGCCTGCATCTTTCAGCTCCAGAGAATATGAGGGTTCCGCAACCATAAGAATGTCGCAGCCGAGCTTGCCGGAATCCATTTCCGCAGCTACTTTCGACTGTATAGTACCTGAACCGCCCTGGAAGAACTCAACATCAAGACCGGGGAACTTTTTCTCCAGTTCCTTCTCCATGTTTTCGATAATGTCTTCATACATTGAAGTGTAAATAACGACCTTACCGGATACCGAACTGCCGCCGGAAGCGTTTCCGCTCTCTGTACCGGATCCTGTTTGTCCGCAGCCCGATGCGGTCAATGCCAGGCAGGCAGCTGCCAATACTGCTAATATTTTTTTCTTCATCATAACTTATCCTTTCCTTTAGTATATGAAAATATTATACCACATTCAGTATCAAATGTCAATACGCCGTATCTCCACTCTTTCTTCCAGCCCTCGAGCGGGAAGCAATAGTCCTCGCCTGCGTACTATACGATTGTAAAATATAAGTGAAATCCGGCTGCCCCGGGGCTGCCGTTGTTGTCGCTGCTGTGTTCTGAGAATATCCTGCACACAGCCCGTCCGGACCGCCCTATTTCAGTCCTCCATGTTCGTTCAGATAATTCAATCCGAAAACCGCGCCGGTAAGCACAGCCGCCGTTCCGGCAATACCGCCTGCTACGCCGATAATACGACTTCTTCTTGTATGCGGCGGCTCGCCGCGGACTGCGAGGCAGAAAAAACGCCCCGGACAAAAATCCGGGACGGTTTGTATGCGGCGGCTCGCCGCTGTCTGTGCCGAACAGTTTAGATATTTCTCCGGACAGCGAGGCAGAAAAAAACCGTATAGAAGAAAACTTCCATACGGTTTGGGTGCAGCGTCACGCTGCCTGTTTACGGATTACAGTTTAGATTATTTCTCCAATAATAGCAATAAAATCCATAGGTGACATCGCAGGTACACTGCTATCTGAAAAATCCTTTATATTTCTCGTTACTATATAATCGGCTTTTATTCTTTCCGCGCATACGCTTTGCAAAGCATCCTCATAATCCGTGTATTCAAGTGCTGCGGCTTTTTTCAGGTCTTCGGCTCTGAGATCGTCAAATGTGAATATCAATCCGATACGATCTATGATCTCTTTTGTTTTCTCCGCATCAAGCTCTTTCCGAAGAATATATACGATGTTCGGTATTGAGAGTGCCGATATATGTCCGTCGGCTATTCCGGTCTCGCAGCATTTCCATACCTTTGCAGACATATCTACAAACTCTTTTCTGTTACAAAGGACATCAAGAAGTATGTTCGTATCAACAAGTATCCTCATTTCTTCTCATACCTCTCCGCACGGAGCTGCTTTTCGTCATAGTCTCTCGACAGGACCCCGACAAGTGAATCCGTAAGATATGAAACAGTGCTTTTATGCGATACGAGCCTTGCGACCTCTTTGCCGTTTTTCAATATAACTATCTCATTTCCGTCAATCGCCGATTGCAAAAATCTTCCGAAATTGTTCTGAACTTCGGTTGCTGTTGCTGTTGTCATAAAAACACCTCCTACATTTTATCTAAAATTATTGTATCATATTTTAGCTATTTTGTCAAGAGGCATTTATAACCAATTATTGTTGCTAACGCTCCTTTATGATATAATAACTCATAAATGCATAAATGAGGTTTCACTATGAAACGACACACCCCACAAGAAAAGCAAATCATAATATCCGAGTATCTTAAAGGAACACCAGTTTCCGTTCTTGCCAAAAACATCGAATATCCAAAAGTACACTTTATCTATGGGCAAAGCAGAACAAGCCTAAAAATGTCACTATCGATAATCCTTTTAAAACACTCAACGATATAAAAAAGGAAAAACGAACGATTAACTGCAATTATAGAGGTTCTTCAATCTGTAAACTGCTACCCTGAAATATAAAACACCTGACGAGACCGAAGACGCTTATTACAATAGCAGCACTTGAACGAAATTGGAAATAAGGGTTCAAATTCCGCATTTTTCAGACTTGCATGAACCGCTTTTTCTCAATAATAATTGCATTTTATTATTTATTATGATATAATAATACAGAAAACTCACGGAAGCAGAGGGATGAATATGAATGATAATTATACAGATCAACTTTTGAAAAGATACAATGTGAATAAAAATACTATTACTGATGCGCGACAATACTCAGATTATTTACTTGATGAATATAATTCGGAGGGAAAACTAAGCAGGACTCCTGTTTTTCAGAAGGCATTGTATTTATATGAGAAATTTGGTTTTGATGAATACATAGCGGAAAATTTTGCGAAATTTCTGACATGTATGTCTGTAGAACAGACGGGGAATGATCTTTCGTGTCTTGAAACCGCTTACATACTCTCTGAACGGATTTACATGGAATATCCCAGAAATATCACTATAACTGAAACATATTCGGAATGCCTGAGCAACTATGTATCCGAAATAATAGTCAGGGATGAAAATGTAAAGCCGTATATTCAGTTATGCAAGAAAGAAGAGCAGCTTTTCCTGAATAATAAAGATAATGAGCATATAGCGGAAAATTTTATTTCTATTCTTTGGCAAATGTCCTGCTTTCAGGATGAAGAACATTGTTTAAAATACTATGAATTCGTCAGATACATCAGCGAAAAGTTTCCGGAAAATGAATTGATAAATGACGAACTTATGTACATCGAGGAGAATATTCGCAAATATAAAGAACTGAACAGGAAAAGACAGCAGCTTTCTGATGCGAAACAACGGTACAAATGTAACCGGTCGCTCTTTGCCGAATATATGGACGCGATCAACGAAGTGCTGCTGTCTTCCCGTGACAGCCAGGAGCGGGAAACGTTAAAGAGTATAGCAACTCAGTTGTTCCGTGAATTCGGTCACATACCTGAAGCGCGCGGTAAATATGTTGAATCGCTTAGTTACTATGCGCGCGGAAAAGACTGGGAAATATTATCAGCTCATATTAAAAAAATCTACAATGACACTCCTACCGTATATATAGCCGAATCGTTTGCTCAGGCTCTTTCCGATTTTTGCAATGTTCAGACGCTTTCAAAAAATAACAGCATTCCGTTTGATAATCTCACGGAAGCAATAAATCTTCTTAAACAACTGCATGTATCATTTGCAGATAACGAGATCATTGCCGAATGTCTTGTTGAAGGTCTTGAAAGCCTATTCTTTAAGCAAGGTAGAATTGATGCAGCCGTAACTCTGGACGAAATATACAGGATCGTTGCCAAGTACCCGGATAATGATGAAGTTTTTGAAATCTATTCCGATGCCTGTGATAATTATACTGACATCTATAATTCCGACTATAAATCTGTTCTTGCAACGTTACAGCAAATTCGGAATGAATGTTCGGATACTTTAAACAACGATGATGATGATGAATACAGCGATTGTGATGATAGTGATGATGATGAGACAGAAAATTCCATTTATATGAAAAGCACTCATGAAAGATCTCACGAACTTATAGCTGTTATAGATACAGAAACTACATGGCAGGATGATGTAATGTCCATAGGTATTGTCATTGCCAAAGCCCAATCTCTTGAACCTATCGGCTTCAGATATTATCTCATAACTCCCGAGTGTTCGCTGGGCGGTATGTATGCCTCGCGCCTGATATTCGGCAAGATAAAACCTTCGCTTATCCAGTCAAGAAATGTGATTATGGAGCAGCTGATACATTTTCTGAACTCTTATAATGTCGATCATATCTATGCATACAACGCCTCCTACGACCGCAATCATCTGCCTGAGCTTTCGAAGTTTGAATGGTATGATATTATGAGAATCGCGGCATATAAACAGTATAACAAGGCTATACCGGACAATGCTGAGTGTTTCGGTACAGGTAAGCTGAAGAAAAACTACGGAGTTCAACCCATAATGCAGATGCTTACCGGGGACAAAAAATATGCCGAAACGCACAATGCTTTGCTTGATGCAATGGATGAGCTGAAAATAATGCGGCTTCTCGGACATAAGACAGATATTTATGAAGAGGCAAGAATCTAATAATCAACCCAATGAATAATACACAATAACTTTGAAGGGTCACAGTCATGAATTTAAAACAGCAGATACCACTGTCTCTGGAACAAAAGCTATTTGTTCAAAAAGCGCTGGAAGGATATAATATTCTGGTAAATGCCTGTATCGGAAGTGGGAAAACAACTGCAATACAGCTCCTGTGTGACAGATTACCACGGAATTATAAAATACTGTATCTGACTTATAACAAATTGCTGAAAATAGATGCGCAGTCCAAGATCAGGAACAGAAATACGACAGTTACAAACTATCATGGATTCGCCTACAAATGTCTCAAAAGCATAGGAATAAAAAGCAAGTGTCCAGGATCTGATAGGTCAGTTCAATACATTGAAACCACCGATAGCTCTATTTGATGTTCTTATTATTGATGAATATCAGGATATCGAGCAAGAACTGTCTGTTATGCTGGAATATATCAAATCATCAAATGAGAATATACAGATAATTGCTGTCGGTGATATGGAGCAGAAAATATACGATAAGACTGCCTTGAAGGTTTCCGAATTTATTGAAGGTTTTCTTGAACAACATATTGATCTTGAATTTACCCAATGTTTCAGGCTTTCGACCGATCTTGCAGCAAAACTGGGAAGAATATGGAACAAAACTATTGTCGGAGTAAACAAGGATTGCAAGGTCGAAGAAATGCGCATCGAACAGGTCGTTGAATTTCTTTCTTTTCAGCAACCCAAAGATATATTGTGTCTTGGTGCAAGGAATGGTGAGCTTTCCAATACACTGAACATTCTGGAGACCGAATACAGCGGCAGATTCAACAAACAGACCGTTTATGCAAGCATTTCAGACAATGATTCACTTGGATCTACTCAACCAACTGCTGAAACGGCAATATTCACCACATTCGACAGCAGTAAAGGCCTTGAGCGAAAGATCTGCGTTATCTTCGATTTTACAGAAAGCTATTGGGATACACGTATCTCCAAACCGCTTCAATCGTATGAAATATTAAGAAATATATTTTGTGTAGCCGCAAGCCGCGGTAAAGAACATATCATTTTTGTCCGGGGCGATGAAGCAATGCTGGATGAACGGACATTATCAACAAACAAAGATACCAAAACGGAATTAGCAAATGTTGATATTTCCAAAATGTTTGATTTCAAATATAAAGAAGATATAGAAGGATGTTTTTCATTGCTTCATATACAGCATATACCCGTGGAAGACAATTCTGTAATTACAGCAAAATTCAGGGACGGAATGATTGATCTTTCTCCATGTATAGGAATTTATCAGGAAGCAATGTTTTTTAACGATTATTCGATAGATGCTGCTCTTGAGCAATATTTTCAAGTAAATACAAACAAAAAATATCTTTGGAATAATATCATTAAAAATTCAGAGCTTGAGAAAAAAATTTTATTTTTGGTTTCCATGGAAACCAACCAGGACAGATACAGAGCACAGGTCGAACTTCCGTTTATCAGTCAGGAATCCGCGGATCAAATCGCTGCGCGGTTAAGTACAAGGCTTTCACCGGATAATGAAGTTCAGATCAGTTGCCAGATTCATTTTGCCAAAACAAACGGAGGAAGTAAAGTGTTTTCTGCGTTGGGCTTTGCCGATGCAGTTAAAGACGGCGTTGTATATGAATTGAAATTTGTATCGGAATTGGCTCATGAACATTTTCTGCAATGCGCATGCTATATTGTTGCATTAGGACTGGAAAAAGGTATATTATGGAATACCCGTGACAATACGGTATATGAGGTTACTGTGCCGGATAAAGCAAAATTTATGGACGCAGTTGCAAATACAGTAACCAAAAACGTTATAAGTCGCTATTATGAACCACGATCCGAAAATATACAGCACAGCTTAAAAAATAAACGATTACCTGAACTGCCAGATATTTCAGAATACTGTACTGGTACAAAGATAATACATAAAACAAATGGCAAAGGTACAATAATCGATATAGAAGACAGGCATTCATTCCATATTATTACAGTAATAATGGAAAACGGTGTAAAACGAAGTTTCAGTTTAGAGATCCTTTTACAAGCAGGGCTTATCAGCATAGATCCACATCAAGGTTAATAAAATAATGAAAACATTGACACCATGGAGATAATGATGTACAGTAATCGGAAATAAGGATTCAAATTCCACATTTTTCGGACTTGTGTTCAGACAAATCCGGACTTGTGACTTTTTACACGCTTTTGTCCTAAAAGAAAAAACAGCCACAAATCGTCTGTTTAAGGCTGTTTGTAGAAATAAAAGATCCGCAATTCGGACATTGGGGTTCAAATTGCGGACTCATACCAGATGTATGGAGTTAACACTTTAGATATTTCTCTGGACTGCGAGGCAGAAAAATACCGCCTGTCACTACAGTAACAGACGGTTTCGCCCCGGGGCGCTCCCCGGTGGAGCGGACAACGGGAATCGAACCCGCCTCATCGGCTTGGGAAGCCGATGTTCTACCGATAAACTATGTCCGCAGTGTTAATATTATATCACATCTTCTTCGGATTGTCAACTGTTTTTTCTACCGGGAACTCCCGCCGTACAGGATATACGGCGGGAATCAGGTTATTAATGGATATTATAGCGAATTGCGCAGGATCGTGAGGATATCCGCCTCGGTGAGCGGTGCGTAAACGTGCCTGCCGTCAAGGCCTTCATTCTCCGCAATGTGTTTCGCCATTTCAATAATCCGGCTTTCGTCTATTCCCACGTCTTTCAGGTGCATAGGGATGCCGATAGACTCAAAGAATGCATAAGTGTCGGCAATAGCCTGCTTCGCTATCGTATGCCGCGGGAGCTTCGGGTCTATGTCCATTACATTGACTCCGTAGCGTACAAACCTCCCCAGAGTCTGCTCATTGAGTATGTGAGCCATCCAGCGCGGTGTGATTATGGCAAGTCCGATACCGTGTGTTATGTCGTAGTAGGCACTCAGAGCGTGCTCTATGCCGTGCATTGGCCAGCCGCTTCCCTTTTCACCCAGAGAAAGTATGCCGTTGCAGGCCAACGAACTTACAAGGAATATCTCGGCACGGGCGTCGTAATTACCGGGGGCTTCAAGGACTATCTTCACGTTCTTCATCAGGCTCCTGAGCCCGGCTTCCATCATACCGTCCGCGAAATCATTGGGATCTGCATTGAAATACTGTTCAAAAATATGGTTCATTGCGTCCGCTACACCCGCCGCAGTCTGACGATTCGGCAGAGTAAATGTGTATGTCGGGTCAACAAACGAGGCAACAGGATAGAGATGCTGATCCATGTATCCCACTTTGTCATTTGTTTCGGTGCGCGAAATGACACAGCCGGGATCATATTCGCTTCCGGTAGCGGCCATGGTGATTATGTCGACTATCGGCAGAGCAGCCTCAGTGGGTACTTTTCCGATTATGAGATCCCACGGTTCGCCGTCGTATAAGGCACCCGCAGCTATGGCCTTTGAACAGTCGAGAACACTTCCGCCGCCGACTGCAAGAACTGCCTGTATGTTCTTCTCCTTGCAGAGCCGCACTCCTTCCAGAACGCTGGTCGAATATTTCGGGTTAGGCTCTATTCCGGAAAGCTCGGTGACTTCAAAACCTTTGAGCAGTTCTGTCACACGGGCGTAAAGCCCGCTCTTCTTTATGCTTCCGCCCCCGTATGTCAGCAGAACCCGCTTTCCTATGCCGCCGAGAACTTCGGGCAGCTTCGTGATGACGCCTTCTCCGTAAATTAGTTTTGTAGGTGTGTTGTATTCAAAATTCTGCATATACTCAGTCCTCCTCGGAATAATCAGGCTTATATATACGGTTTTCGAGACCGAAAGGCTTCTTCTCCGTCAGCTCGCCTGCGTTAAGCAGTTCGTAGGCTTCCTCACAGACATATATCTTGGCATCAAGATTGTCTATGTAATGCAGGGCGTAGGCTTCCGGTGTCGCAGGAGTCTGTACAGCCCCCCATTCCTGCGTACCGTGATGTGAAAGTATCATATGGACAAGCATACGGACTCTTTCCGGGTCACAGCCGCATTCCCTTGCGGTATTGCGGATACATTCGGCTCCCATATACAGGTGACCGTACAGCACACCTTCCCGTGTAAAGCTCGCGTCACCCGATGATGTCGTCGCATATTCCCATATCTTTCCGAGATCGTGCATGGCTGCACCGCATATCATGAGCTCCCTGTCAAGTACGGTATAGACGCCGCAGAGTACATCGGCTGCCTTCACCATACGATAAGAGTGGTACAACAGCCCACCCAGCAGGTTGTGGTGCATACCTACCGCCGCAGAAGACGACATATAGGCGTCCTTCTTGTCGGTGAGTATTTTCAGCGTCATCTCGGCTATAGATGTATATTTTCCGGGCGTTCCGGGAATGAATTTCCTGACCGAGTCACATATCTCGTTATACATCAGAGTCCTGTCCACCGGCGGGAGTTTTATGAAGCTTTCCGGCTTAATGTCCGGATCTGCACAGGGTCTGATATCGGTGATCTTGAAATTCTTCGCGCCCTGATACTCGCCTACCGCAAGTTTCACATCCACGACTGTCTCGGCTCTGACGCCTTTCTCTTCAAGCATGGCGGCGCTTGTATCGAACATCATTGCGGTGATCTCGGTCTTGCCGTCCTTGAGGGATATCTTCACAAAGGTTTTACCTGTCTTTGCGATATTCTCGGCTACTGCGGAACAGAGCGCCGGTCTCGACAGTGTACTGCCGATCACAGCATCGGAAAAAGCGGTATATTCGGTATTTTCAGGCATAATTACCTCCGGAATATGTATTTGTGTTCGTACTGACTTACATTATACCACAGTCCGGCGAGTTTTGCAACATCAAAAATAAAAAATGACCGCAGAACAGTACAATTCCGCGGTCATTGTTATTAAGATCAGTTGTTGCCGGTAGCGATGAACGGAGCAAGAGCGCCCGCCATAACGTTTCTGGGCATAGTCTGGAGCCAGATCTTGCCGGGGCCTGTGAGAACCGTGTTGAAGAAGCCCTCACCGCCGAACAGCTTGTTGCCGAGGCCCTTTACTGTCTCTATCGAAACATTTACTGTAGATTCCATAGCAGCAAGGTTACCGGTGTCGATCACCATTTTCTGACCCGCTGCCAGGTCGTATTCTACTACGCTTCCGTCGATCTCGAGGAATACCATGCCGTTTCCGGTGAATTTCTGGAGAATGAAGCCTTCACCGCCGAAGAAGCCTGCACCGGCCTTCTTCTGGAAATGAACGGACATCTCAACGCCCTCTTCGCTCGCGAGGAACGCGGATTTCTGTGCAACTATCGTATTGCTGGGAGAGATCTGTACAGGGATAATCTCACCCGGGAAACTCGACGCTGCCGCGAAGAGTCCGGGACCGCCCTCACAGGTATAAACATTCTGGAACATGGACTCGCCGGAGAACATTCTGCCGAATGCCTTTCCGATGCTGCCGCCTGCGTTGGTGGACATCTGCATATTAGGAGACATCCAGCTCATTGCTCCCTGATCTGTCTTGATCTTTTCGCCTGCTTCAAGTGTCATTATAACGACGGGAAGCGGCGTGCCCTTGATCTCATACTTCATAATGCTAATTCCTTTCGGTATTTTGTACGGGGATTTTTTCCCGCCTTATCTATTATACAGCATTATCTACAAGATTTCAATACATTTCCGGAAAATTTTTAATTTTTTTGAAAAATATTCTGTTCACAAGGTCTCGGTTTTACGAACAGAACCTGTGATCGCCTATAACTGTAAGCACAGGCCGCGACCAGATAAAACCGTTTGAAGTCTTCTGCGGATTATAATAATATACCGCGCCGCCGGTGGGATCCCAGCCTGCGAGAGCATCACGCGCCGCAGAGAGCGCACTGTCCGCTACGGGTTCGTTGAACTGCCCGTCCGCAATAGCGGTAAACGCGCCGTTCTGATAAATAACTCCAGCTAAAGTGTCGGGAAATGACGGGTGCTCGATACGGTTGCAAATCACCGCACCTATGGCGACCTGCCCGACATAAGGCTCGCCCCTTCCCTCGGCGCTTATCATGCGCGCCAGCAGCCAGACATTCGCATCTGTAGCCGCCGGTACGGAGCCGATCGTGATACCGAGGCGGCGCAGCGTTGTCTGATCCGCGATGCCTGTCTGTTTAAGTCCCTGCTGACGCTGGAACTTCGTTACAGCCTCCTGTGTCTGCGCACCGTAGTAGCCCGTTATCTCGCCTTTGAACAGACCGCGCTCCTTAAGTACGCGCTGTATCTCTTCGACCTCCACGCCCGATGAGCCCGCCTGTGAATACGCGGGCAGGCTATCTTCCCCGGAACCGGCAAACGCCTTGTACGCAGCAGCCACCAGTATCGCTGTCACAAGCAGTACCGCAATTTTTATATATCCGTTCATATTTCAGTTCTTCCTTTCTTGTTTTTTCTGTCATTTCTTGTCTGCACAAGCTTATTTTTCTCGAAGATCGTCCGATTTATACAGACTATTTATCAATTTACTTCTTATGCAAACGTATGAACACTTTTTTCAGGTCCTAAAACCGCATAAACACGGATAACACGTTTCAGCAAAAACAGCCCGCCGGGATTGTACCCTGCGGGCTGTTTTCACATCATCATTAGTATTTCGGAAATATCAATAAACATCACAGGCGGCACTTCGCTCACATTCGCCTCGGCATAACTCATAGCGTCGGGTATCTCCGTTTCCGCGTCGATCATAGAAGCGAACGCAAGCCGTCGTTCAAGCGACATCTCCTGCGCCCGGGCAAGTGCGATACGTTTCTTCCTGAGCATTTTCTCAAACTCCTCGTGTCGCTTGTCCCGTATCTCTTTAAGCTGTTTCCAGTATTCTTCCTTTTCCTCTTTTGTCAGCCTGCCTTCGCCTGTGGAATACTGCTCCGCGCGGAAATGCTCCGGATTGCTGCCGAATTGCAGGGTGTGGTACTGCGTGCCGCAGAGCTGCCGTATTCCCGGCGGTACTGCTGCCGAGAACGCGCCGTGTATCTGATCGAGCACCCATTTTTCATACTCCGGGTTTGTCTGCATTTCCCGATAACCCGCATCCGAGATACTCACAGCGTAGGTGTCGCCGGACTGCGACGGATGCAGGACAAGCGAGGAAATCCGGTCTTTGATGTACGCCTTATAGTCGTCAAGCGACTGCTCGTTCATGAAGTTTTCAAGTGCGTCTGTAAAACTGATGTCTGACGTTTTCGGTGCGATGCTCTCCGCGAATGCTTTCATATACGCGGTCTGCGCGGATATGTAAATAGTGTTGCTCATATTATCACCTGTTCTTACATCAGTGATGCCAGCGCGGACATCATTTCTTCCTGCGGGGTCGGTTCGCGGTCCTCGGCGCTGCTCATGCGGGATTTAGCTTCTTCAAGCAGGCTTTCGGCGGCAGAGACTGACGCTTCATCGACGTCATATCCCTGCTCCTTGCCCGCATCGCATTCGCGGAGGTCGGATTGTATCATCTCCATGACTGCCTGCACCTGAGAGCGGGTCTTAGCGGCGGCAAGCATTCGTGCGAGCTTTGCGGCATTTATGCCCATGCTTACACCGACCGACTCGGATTCGATCTCGTCGTCACTTTCGAAAGCTTCATCGATTTGCTGTAAGTCGATTGCGTTCGCCGCTTCACCGAAAATGCGCATATCCTCGTCGCCAAGCACCAATTCTCCGGTTTCCTCTGCCATATTCAGCATTTCTTCCAGCTTGTCGGCAGCGTCCTTGTTCTTCTCGCGGACACGCTCGATGATCTTTTCGGTGTTCTCTCGTGCCTGTGCGCGAAGCTCCTCGTTAAGTTCGTCCTCGCGCACCAGAACGGACGCATGGTGAAGCTGTCCGTTTTTGTCGATGTAGTTGTCGCAATAAACGGTTTTCATTCCCATAGCTTTTGAAAATCTATCCGCAAATGCCGTAGCGCGCTCAATGTCATGCATTTTCTGTGTAAACTCGATTTCGGCTTCCGGACTGCCGTTTATTTTTTCAAGCAGTTTCGGGTCAAGTGTAAATGCCCAGCAGTTCGCATTATCACCTGTGTTGAGGTTCGTTTTGCCGGTCATTCCAGTACCGACCGAAAAGCTCATCTTCGGGAATTTCACCTGTAAACTACGGAGTGCCGCCGACTGCGCGAGGCTGTCAGCGGAGAACTCGATTTTGTCTTGTACAGCGTTCTTTTTGTGCTGCACGCCGTTACCGCTTTCAGCATGATTGTTGATTAGATTATGAATATTCTGATACTGCAAAGCACCAATCCCATTGACAGCCATAAACTCACCCCCTATGCCTTAACCTCCATAGGCTTCGGAACGCGTATCGGGTCGGGAACAACAGTCTGCACCGCTGGTTCCGCAGTCTCACCGGGCTTATCCGCATCTGCACTCTCCTTTTCGTCTGCCTTTGGAGCGTTACCGAAGTTGTCAGTCTTTTCGGTCTTGTCCGCAGCCTTCTTCTCCGTCGTTTTCGCAGCTTTCTTCTCTTCTTCACGGTCTGTGATCTCCGCACGGTCAACGTTCTTTTTGAGCTCGTCATTGGTATTTGCAAGCATTTCCGACTGCTTCGACTTCAGATCGGCAGCGTGCTCCTCGGTCTCTTTCAGCTCGGCTTGTTTCGCGCTTGTATCGGTCTTGACGGAGTGCTCAATCTCCGATTTCAGCAGTCCCGCGTGACCCTCGTTTTTTTGAGCGCGTGCTGCTGCACCTGCGCCTGTTTAAGGGTCGTTCCCGCAGACATAAGAGCCGACATTGTGTTTGTTATCATATTCATCAATTCCTTTCGCGGGCAAGCGCCCGCCGGCGATCCGTAGTTATTCTCTGCAAGCGGATAATTAATCGCCCGTGAAGGCAGGTTTTCACCGCCTGCATCAATAATATCGGAAAGGATTTTGTAATATAAAGCAAATTGCTGTGAAACGCGGTTTTTCGTGCGTGAATTATTGCAGCATCAACATAACTGTTAGCGTGAAAACGCCGCCTTGGCATTCGATACCGACACCGCCGCCGTACTTCTCGGCGGTGTTTCTGATGTTCAGAAGTCCGAAGCCGTGGTTCTCGCTGTCGGATTTCGTGGTCGCGGGAATTTCCCCGTCTGTCAGCTCCGCGCCCGTGCAGGAGTTTGTGACCGTGATAATGAACGCGTTCTTTTTCCGTGATGATGAAATAGCGATATTCCGCTCGTTTTCGGGGCATTTCTCCGCCGCTTCAATAGCATTGTTAAGCGCGTTGTTGAGGATAATGCTCATATCCAGCGCAGCGCCGGAGAAGTCCGCAGGATAGTGAAAATCACAGTCGAACGTTATTCCATGCTTTGCGGCTTCGGACTGCTTCTCGGTCAGGATAACATCGGTCACAGGG
>JAEEJW010000043.1 GCA_016282095.1 Ruminiclostridium sp.
TATCTGTAACGCGCGATTATGCAGAGAACAAGGTATATTACGGTACCTACACCGATACCGATGAAGAATGAAATAACAGCGTAGAAGATCATATTCTTCTCGATGTTCCCGCCGAATGTCCACATTGCAATGAATGAAAAAATGGCAGAAAGCGCGGCTATTCCCCAGATCGGAATTTTAAGCTTGCTGTAAATATGCGACACACTTCCGGCATTTATTTCTTTTTCGGCATAAACGCCGGTTGCTGTGAAGGCATTGTTTGATAGGTCAGCATTCGTGTAATTGTATTTCGGCGGTATTATCCTGTTCTTGACTTTCAGAACAACATCTTTGTTTCCCGAGAGCATTCCTTCTGCAATAGTACGGAAATGGATTATCTGAGAATTATCTACAAAGCTCTTCTTCGGAATGGTGTAATCAGCCCTGTCAAAGCCTATCCGGAAATGATCCGGCAGTTCTTCATAGAGCTTGACAGCACTCCATTCATATACCTCGGGAACGTCAGTTTCATCATCGAATACCGCGAAGTAATCTCCGACTATATAGGTCAGATTATACTGGCTTACTACTATCTTGAAGCCCGACAAAGCATCAAAAGCCATTGTATTGTCTCCTTTCGGTATTTTTATTCTTCAGTGAGATCGGGAATATCGTTGTCTGAAATACCGTCTCCGAAGAAATTCACTAATGACGCCAGCTTTTCGGCGTCATAGTCCGACTGGTAAAGCCAGTCAATATTAAGTGTATAGTGGTTGACGGAATCGTCCGCGATGAAATCAATATGACCGAAATTATATGAGAGTTTCTTTATATTGTCCAGCACTTCACGACAATCCTTTGCGAACTCTCTTATAGTCATCTGGGCGTCAGAAAAATTTATCGTGAGGTTAATTATATCCCCGTCTGTAAGGTCTGCCGGGGTCGAATAAACGAGTATATCTTCCGCGAACAGCTGTGTCTCGATATCAACGCTTCTTATGTAGTCCTTCGCGATAGTATTGTGAAGCTCATTTGCGAGCATATTCTGTATCCGCTGCTCGGCATAGATGCGTTCATTCTTATCGGCGGAGCTGTTGGTGGATATAAGTGTGAGTGCAGCCGACAGTGCTATCAGGGCACCGACTACAATTACGCTTCTGATGTCTATTTTTATGCGCAGGGTCTTGCGGCTGAAAACGGCAAACAATATCTCGGCACCGATAAAGACAAGCATGAACGGTGCGGCTTTAAGAGCCAGATAAGGTCCGATCGGAGATGAAAGCGAGATAGTGAGCATGATGCCCATGAATATCAGCGATGCTGCAGATGAGAGAACGCCTATAACATAAACGGGTCTGCGCTTATGCTGAACGGCCTGACTGCGGGAACCTACCGCTGCCTCTGCGAATCGCTTGTCAAGAGCGGCGGTCTCCTGCTCTATCTCCTGCTTCATACGTTGGGTAGCTTTAATGCTCTCGCTTATGATTTCTTCAGGGGCAGCCGGTATTTCCGGCTGTTCTTGAACGGCGCTGTGGATGTCCGGACTGTATGCCTCGGAAAGAGTCACCTGACCGTCTATTTCATATATCTCATTGCCTGTATTTTCGGAGCTCTTTTCATCGGTTTCTCCGAAGACCATATTATGCAGTTCCGACAATTTATCACCCCATTCCCGAAAAATCCCCATATATTATACCATATATTAATATAAAAAGCAAGAAAAATTTTTATACAAATACGGACCGCACTTTCAGCGCAGTCCGTTCGTTATAAATTTTATGTCAAGGCTGTGTGGATAGCCTTTGCAGCGGCTTTACCGGCTCCCATTGCCGATATTACCGTAGCGGCACCTGTTACCGCGTCGCCGCCGGCATATATTCCGTTACGGGATGTCATACAGTTCTCAT
The DNA here is from genome assembly GCA_016282095.1 of Ruminiclostridium sp. GTDB lineage: Bacteria > Bacillota > Clostridia > Oscillospirales > Ruminococcaceae > Ruminiclostridium_E. The sequence continues at coordinate 1,887 of JAEEJW010000043.1, forward strand.
CGATTACGATGCCGCCGCGTCTATTCACTTCAAGACCCTGAGTGGTGTCCTTTATCAGTGGATTCGGAGACGTACCGATAGCTATGATGACCGTATCGGTCTCAAGTTCGAAATCGCTTCCCGGTATCTCTACAGGTCTGCGGCGTCCGCGTTCGTCCGGTTCACCGAGTTCCATTTTTATGCAGCGCATACCCTTTACAAATCCGTTTTTCGGATCACGCGGATCGTCTGGATTTTTATATCCGAGTATTTCTGTGGGGTTGCATAACAGCCTGAATTCTATTCCTTCCTCCTGCGCGTGTTCGACTTCTTCCTTCCTGGCCGGGAGTTCTTCAAGAGAACGGCGGTAAACTATGGTGACTTTTTCAGCGCCGAGTCTCAGTGCGGTTCTTGCTGCGTCCATTGCAACATTTCCTCCGCCGACGACAGCCACTTTACCGCCCTTCATTATCGGTGTTCTTGAATCGTTGAGGTATGCCTTCATCAGATTGGAACGTGTAAGGAACTCATTTGCGGAATAAACACCGCATAAAGATTCTCCGGGTATGCCCATAAAGTTGGGCAGACCGGCGCCCGAGCCGATAAATACGGCTTCATAGCCCTGTTCCAGCAGCTCGTCTATTGTCAGCGTCTTTCCGATTATAACATTTGTGAATATTTCAACGCCGAGTGCTTTCAATTCCTCAACTTCAGCGGCAACGATGCTCTTCGGAAGTCTGAATTCAGGTATACCGTAGACAAGAACGCCGCCCGCGGTATGCAGAGCCTCAAATACAGTAACGCTGTACCCGAGCTTCGCAAGATCGCCCGCACAGGTAAGTCCGGAAGGCCCTGAGCCTATAACAGCTACCTTGTGACCGTTAGGAGCCGGCCTGACCGGAACAGTTTTACTGTTGAGACGGTGATTATCTGCTACAAAACGTTCAAGACGCCCTATTCCCACAGGTTCAAGCCCCAGTTTTACCGACAGAGTACATTCATGCTCGCATTGATTTTCCTGAGGACAGACTCTTCCGCACACTGCCGGCAGCGATGAGGTCTTCGAAATGACATCATAAGCGCCTTCAGGGTTATTGTTCCTGATCTGTGCGATAAATGCAGGTATGTCTATATTGACCGGGCATCCCTGCACACAAGGCTTGTTTTTGCAGTTAAGACAGCGCTGAGCCTCTTCGGCGGCGATCTCTGCCGTGTATCCCAGTGCAACTTCATCAAAGTTATGGGCGCGTACAGAAGGTTCCTGCGTCGGCATAGGGTGTTTATTTGGTTCTCTGGCAGCCATTACGAGTTGCCTCCTTCCTTCATTTTCAGAAGATTGCAGATTTCTTCTCTCTCTCGTTTTTCAAAGGAAACATAAGCTCTGCTGCGGCTCATAGCTTCGTCAAAGTCTATCTCATGTCCGTCAAATTCGGGACCGTCAACGCAGGCAAAACGTGTCTGACCGCCTACTGTAAGACGGCAGCCGCCGCACATTCCTGTACCGTCGATCATTATAGGGTTCATGCTGGCAATTGTCTTTATACCGTACTGCTTTGTAAGTGCGCAGACAAATTTCATCATGATCAGCGGACCGATAGTTATTACTTCGTCGTACTGTTCGCCGCTTTCTATGAGCTTTTTCAGCGCATCGGTGACCAGACCCTTCTCTCCCCAGGAACCGTCATCGCTTACTGCATAGAAGGCCGAGGAATGAGTCCTGAACTCGTTTTCGAGGATAACAAGATCCTTTGAACGGAACCCTGCAATAGCATGGACCACAGTTCCCTGTTCAAACAGCTTTTTGGTGACCGGATAAGCTATCGCGCAGCCCACGCCGCCGCCGACTACAGCGGCTTTTTTTATTCCCTCTGTCAGAGTAGCCCTGCCCAACGGTCCTGCGAAGCTCTCAACATACTCGCCCTCGTTCAGCGCGTTGAGCCTCATGGTCCCTGCTCCGACTATCTGAAAAATGATGGTGACTGTTCCCGCGGAACGGTCAAAATCCGCGATAGTTAACGGTATACGTTCGGCGTCTGAATGTGAGCGTATAATTATAAACTGTCCCGGTTCCGCTTTGTGTGCGATAAGCGGAGCTTCGATCTCCATTAATGTTACAGTTGGATTCAGAGATTGTTTTCTGATTATTCTGTTCATTTTGTCCCTCGTTTTTGTTGAAAAATACTTTATGTTATCATAACACAGTCTTACATTTCTGTAAAGATGTTAATTATTTCCATATCGGCGATACCGGAAATCTTTATCTCCCGTCCGTCGGAAAAAGTTAGCCTGTCTCTAAAAAGATCGGTTTTTCTGACTTCACCTGTGACCTCGGTATATCTGCCGCCTTCTTTTCTTTCATCCTTCTCAAAGTAAACTATCCTGACATGGTATGAACGTTCTTTGTTTCCGTTTATTACAGCAATACATCTGTCGATCTTATCGCGGGTATCTTCGTCAAGCTCTGTCCGCAAATCGACCGGGCGTGCAGCCTCATCGATACAGCTCTCATATCCGGTGAGTGCAGCGAACGGTGAGAATTGTGCCGCTCTGTCCCGCATGGACATGGGCGGGTGTTTATCGGAAATATGATGCGGAAGGGAGATTATCTGTTCATATTTATCCTGTTCTATGCCCGATGCCCTCCTATCTGCCTGTTTCTGTCCATCGCGGTAGCTCCGTCCTCAAGATCCATAGCCTTGACAACCGAGTTGCTGCCGAACTTCTTTTTAATATTTACAAGAGCTTTCTGCACATTTTTCTCGCGGTCAAGCTTCTTTTCTTCCTCTTCATCGACGGGTATGACTGTTGTTTCTTTTGTAAAGAATGTAAGCTGACCGTTTTCTTCTTTCTCCGGTTCATTTCCGTAACCGGGTACAGCATTTTCAGGGACCACATGGTTTGCGACCACATATAATCTGCGCACAGTCAGATTTTTTCTTACAATATCACAGTATAGCCTGTCTGCAGCTTCTGTCATCAGCCTTGACGATGAGGTAAAGCGTCCGATATTTACCGAGCCGTGAGCGGGCTTCGGCATTGCTCTGCCGTAGCGGTCGAGCTCGGTATCATCCTTTCTGTGTCTTTCTTCTTTTCCGTAAGCCTCATAGACGATCGTAATAATTATCTGATCCGCAACCAGCATCTTGTCAACAAGCTGTAAGGACAGTCCGTCGGTCATTTCACGGAGTATAAGTCTTGCTTTTTCAAACGGGTAGCTTTCCTGAAGCACCTGCCCTACACTTAAACTGTTGTTCTCGGGAGTGTATGCCTTGATTTCGGAGATAGTACATGGTTCATAGCCCCACGCGTGATCTATAAGCAGCTCGGCATTAACGCCGAATGCTTTATAAAGTGCCTCTTCATTTTTTACGGAGCAATAAGCTATATCCCCCATTGTGTACAGACCGAGTGCTTCGAGCCGCGAAGCATAACCTTTTCCGACACGCCAGAAATCGGTTATCGGTCTGTGCGGCCACAGCTGGCGCCTGTATGACATCTCGTCGAGTTCCGCAATGCGGACACCGTCTTTATCTGCCGGTATATGTTTCGCAACAATATCCATGGCTATCTTGGCAAGATACATATTTGTTCCGATTCCGGCGGTAGCCGTTATCTTCGTAGCAGCTAATACATCGCTTATCATGAGCCTTGCAAGGTCATGTACTGACATATTGTAAGTCTTTATATAGGAAGTGGCATCTATGAAGACTTCATCGATCGAGTAAACATGAATATCTTCGGGAGCAACATATTTCAGATATATGCCGAAAATATGTGTGCTTATCTCCATATAATATGACATTCTGGGCTTCGCGACTATATAGTCGAGCTCCAGAGACGGATCTGCGTCAAGCTCGGACGCAAAATGCGACTTTCCTGTAAAAGCCTTGCCGTGAAGCGCTTTCCTGCGTTCGGAATTTATCTCTTTTACACGCTGTACGACTTCAAAGAGACGAGCTCTGCCGCTTATGCCGTATGCTTTAAGCGACGGAGATACCGCGAGACAGATAGTTTTCTCAGTCCTGGAAATATCGGCTACTACGAGGTTAGTTGTCAGCGGATCGTGACCGAGACTTGCGCATTCTGCGGAAGCGTAGAAGGATTTCAGGTCTATTGCTATATATGAACGTTCTTCGGACATGATCCTTCCTCCCGCTGTGCTGCCGCACTACAGTCGCAGCGGATGTAACTGCGCCTCAGAAGCGGTAAAGCATTCTATACTCTTCCGAATTCTCGTCGATTACCTCAAAGCCAACATTCAGATACATCCTGTAGGCATAGTTCGCCTTTTGTACGGACAGCGAAGCCTGTTTGTATCCTGCTTCGGCAAGGAGTGTCAGCATACGCTTCATCATCTCGGTGCCTATGCCTTTGTTCCTGTAATTCTTATACAAGGATATGGCAAATGAAGGCGTTTCGTCATCAATATGTCCGTAATCGTTCATAATACGGGTCCATACTGCTCCGATGATCTCGCCGTCTATCTCCGCGACAAGGCATCTGTCGTCAGGATATATGCCGAAATCCTTTATGTACACCTGCAGAGCCGCTTCGTCTATGATTTTCTTCGGTGGGGGCTTTACTCCCTCGGGAATGAACACAGCCTGGTACAGGAAATCCTCCAGTACAGGATATTCAGATGCTTTTATCGGTCTTATCACATAGTCCATAAAATACCTCCAGCGCAGCGAACTGCCGCCCTTTAATACATATGTGGATTTTCAGCAGCGAAATGATCGTCCGGCTCGCAGCCGTAAGCTCTGTGATATATTATATCACAATATTATATAAATTGCAATATTATAAATATACTATTGTATAAAAACTTAAAAACATTATCCGCTGTCAGAGCTGAGACTGTGCTCGCGGAATTATCCCTGATAATTTATACGGATTTTTGTTATCTGATCCCATTGCATTTTTCTTCTTTATGTGATATAATTAGAAAAATATCAAAGGGAGTACTGTACATATGAATAAAATACCGCATCTAATCGACATCAATGACTTTACACCGGAACAGTGGAGTTCAATAATAGCACTCGCCCATGAGATAATGAGTGCGCCTATGGTATATGCAGGCGCCTGCCGCGGAAAGATAATGGGTACACTGTTCTATGAACCGTCAACAAGAACACAGATGAGCTTCCAGACCGCGATGCTCAGACTCGGCGGCGGTATAATAGGATTTGACAACCCCTCAAACTCATCTGTAGCCAAGGGCGAGAACCTGAAAGATACAACAAAGATCGTCAGCGGATATTCTGATATTCTTGTTATGCGTCATCCGCTTGAGGGTTCTTCCAAGGCAGCGGCCCTTACGGCAGACTGCCCCGTGATAAATGCCGGTGACGGCGGTCATATGCATCCCACGCAGACACTGACCGACTTACTGACTCTGCGTGAGGAAAAAGGAACGCTGTCAGGCCTGACTGTAGGCTTCTGCGGAGATCTGAAAAATGGCAGAACGGTACATTCCCTGCTGAAAGCACTTTCGTGCTTTGAAGGAAACAGATTCATACTTGTCTCCACAAAGGAGCTTAAAGTTCCCGATTATATCAAAGATTACATTACCGGTAGCGGAAAGACTTATGTCGAATATCTTACTCTTGAGGAAGCACTGCCGCAGCTTGATGTGCTTTATATGACACGTATCCAGCGTGAAAGATTCGGTTCTCCCGAAGAATACGAAAAGCAGAAGAATGTTTACTGCCTTGATGCGGAGAAAATGAAGCTGGCGCCCGCTGATATGATAGTGCTTCATCCGCTGCCACGCGTAGACGAAATCGCGGTAGAGGTTGACGATGATCCCAGAGCCGCCTATTTCAAACAGGCAAATTATGGTATGTATGTCCGTATGGCGCTCATACTTTGCATTACAGATTACGGATTCGAGTCCAAGCCTCTGCTGAAAGGGACCGTGATGAATGATGTATGCTGTACCAATCCCAAGTGTATCACACACACCGAAAAGTATCTTCCGCACAGCTTCATAAAGACAGGAAATGTTCTTGTCTGCGATTACTGCGACGAGAGAATACCATTATGATAATTCCCGAAGTCTATTACTACGATTTCTCGGGAGATAACCGGGGCCTGGATGATCTCAGACCATTATTGAGCCCGGAAAGATATGATTACTGTGCCGCAATGAAAAATGTAACGACTGCGCTTCGCTCTGCCTATTGTTTTCTGTTGCTGCGGCTTGCCCTCAAACAGAAGTTTGGTTTAGATGAAATGCCGTCGTTTACTGTGAATGAACACGGGAAACCGTTTCTGCACGGTCACCCGGATATTTTCTTCAATATGAGCCATTCCGGAAAGAGCGTAGTCTGCGCTGTGTCGGATATTCCTGTCGGGGTGGATATACAGTATATCCGGCCTCTTTCTCTCAATGTGGGGAGAAAATTTCTGACAGATGAAGAAACCGACAAGGTGACGGGACTTGAACCCACCGCCATGGATCGCGAATTATGCAGGATATGGTGCATAAAGGAAAGCTACGGCAAAATGACCGGAAAGGGTTTCGGAGAAGGTTTTCGCTCAATCGACGCCGAAAAACTTATCCGGGAATGCAGAGCGTTCATTACATTTCATAAAGGCTTTTTTATCAGCCTGTGTGTATAAAGGAGAGAGCAATAATGCCGGTCTGCGTTATTTTCGGAGCCGGGGACGAATTTCCAGATAGTATCGTACTTCCGGACGGAGAAAAATATATCATTGCGGCTGACGGAGGGCTGAGATCGCTTGAAAAGCTCGGTATCACACCCGATCATATTGTCGGTGATCTGGATTCGCTCGATGAACAGCCGGATGAAAAGATCTTCACGAAGCTGCCGCATATCAAGGATACGACCGATACCTTCGAGGCAGTGAGAATTGGTCAGGCATACGGCTGCACTGAGTTTCACATATACGGCGGAACAGGCGGCAGACTGGATCACACGCTTGCGAATATCCAGCTTGCCGGTATGTTGGCGCAGGAGAAGCAGCAGGCGTTTATTTACGGACACGGCTATGTTATAACAGCTATTTCCGACAGTTCATTCACTCTTCCCTGCCGTAAGTCAGGTTTTGTTTCTGTTTTTGCTCTTAATGATGTATGCAAAGGCGTAGATATCTATGGGCTGATGTATGAAACAGAAAGCGTAGAGCTTACGAATACATTTTCACTTGGCGTAAGCAATGAATTCATCGGAAAACCGGCAGAGATCTCGGTGAAAAACGGAACGCTCTGCATTTATTATGAATGTTGAGGTAAATTATGAAAAAACAGGTAAAAGCAGGAAATATAATCTTCGGTGACGGAAATATCTACATACAGTCGATGCTGAACGTCCGCGCCGACGATATCGAAAACAGTGTGAAACAGGCTGTGGAGCTTGAAAAAGCAGGTTGTCAGGTAATACGAGCCGCAGTTCCGCACCTTGAAAATACCGAACTTATCCCGGCGCTGAAAAACGCAGTTTCCGTGCCGATCGTAGCCGATATACACTTCGATCATCGGATAGCCCTGAAATGCGCGGAACTCGGCGTAGACAAGATAAGGATAAATCCGGGAAACATCGGCGGCGAAGAGAATATAAAGGCTGTCGCGGATATCTGCCGCCGGAAAGGTATACCGATAAGGATAGGTGTAAATTCCGGATCACTTGAGAAGAAGGTGCTGGAAAAATACGGAAGCCCGGTTCCGGAAGCCTTTGTAGAGAGTGCGCTTGAAAACGTAAAACTACTGAATAAATATGATTTTGACGATATAGTGATCTCCATTAAATCATCGGATGTAAAGACCACGATAGATTCTTACAGACTTCTTTCGGAACGGACCGATTACCCTCTGCACCTCGGTGTGACCGAGACAGGCACGACTCGAATGGGTATAATAAAATCCGCGGTAGGCATAGGTTCACTTATTTGTGACGGCATAGGTGATACTATAAGGGTATCTCTTACGGCAGATCCGTTGGAGGAAGTCCGGGCAGCCAAGGACATACTGAAAGCCTGCGGAATAGGCGGAGGCGTCAATATCGTGTCCTGCCCCACCTGCGGAAGAACGCAGATAGATCTTATCTCGCTTGCAAACAAGGTCGAAAAGGCTGTGAGCGGTATCAACAAGAATATAAAGATCGCCGTGATGGGCTGCATAGTAAACGGTCCCGGAGAAGCCCGTGAAGCAGACCTCGGAGTTACGGGAGGCAGCGGTAAAGCTGTCATCTTCCGTAAAGGGGAGATACTGCGAACAGTCCCGGAGGACGAAGTTCTGGGAGCGCTGCTTGAAGAAATCGAAAAACTTCCGTAAACGATAAAGAGAAAAAAGGACAGTTATATGACTGTCCTTTTTGTTTTCATGAATTTACCAGATTTTATCAAGAATAATAAACACCCGTCTGTCAATACTTTTTCTTGTAAGAAAGAGCAGATATGCTCCGGTTTTCTGGAGGCGGCCTATGTATTACGGAAAAGTTGAGATAAGCGGAATAAACACATCGAAATTGAAGGTATTGACCGAATCCGAAAAGTCGGAACTGATCGAGCGCACAAAAAACGGTGATATGAAGGCGCGCGAAGAGCTTATAAACGGCAATCTGCGTCTTGTGCTGAGCGTTATACAGCGTTTCACGGGACGCGGTGAGAGTCCGGACGATCTGTTTCAGGTCGGCTGCATAGGTCTGATAAAGGCAATAGACAATTTTTCCGCGGAATTCGGAGTTCGGTTCAGCACCTATGCGGTACCTATGATCGAAGGCGAAGTAAAGCGTCACATCCGTGACAGCGGACAGATAAGAGTGAGTCGTTCGCTGCGTGATACGGCGTATAAAGCGATACAGGCAAGAGAAAAGCTTACAGCGAAGCTGAAAAGAGATCCGACAATTGAAGAAATCTCCGAAAAAATAGAGTGCAGACGTGAAGATGTAGTGGTAGCCCTCGAAGCGATAACAGAACCGATATCACTCTATGAACCCGTATTTTCAGATACAGGTGACACAGTCTATGTTATGGATCAGATAGGCGACAACAACGACGACACCAACTGGCTCAATGAGATCGCACTGAAAGAAGCTATATCCTCCCTCGGTAGCCGTGAGAAGAAAATACTGAACCTTCGTTTTCTGCAGGGAAAAACTCAGGTCGAGGTAGCCAACGAGATAGGCATAAGTCAGGCTCAGGTGTCTCGGCTTGAGAAGGGCGCATTGAATAAGATCAAAAACGAAATATGAGCCTCACTGCAGCCCGACTGTCCTGTCCACTGCCATCGAAAAAGCTATTCCCTGCCCTGCCGCGTTCATTCCGGCGGAACGGTATATTGCGGTCATGACGGCGTCCTTTATATCCTGTGGAACGAGTATCATTACAACTTCCTTGTCGGGATGAATTGTTATACTGAAAAGCTCTTCGGCTTCCTTACCTGCGGTTCCGCGGGCGCGTATGACAGTGCCGCCGCGGGCTCCGGCCTCTCTTGCCGCATCCATTACCGTATCGGAAAAGCCTGCGTTTATCACACAGAATATAATTTCATATTTGCTGTTTTCAGCCATTCAATTGTTCCCCCTTACAGCATTCACCGCGTTGCAAAGAAACGCATAGACTGACGTTCCTATCATACTTGTGAAAGGTACAGATACAGATACACCCTTGCCGCCCCTTACGGTACGGAATTTCTGTCCCAGCAGATATGTCAGATCATCGAGCTTATCCTGGCGCACTACACTGAAAATAACGGATTTATCACTGTCGGATAGTCCGAGATAATCGAGGAACTCAGCTTTTGCGGTACCGCGGGCGGGTGTGATGAACTGGAAATTCACATCGAAGGATTCTATCAGGTCAGCGTAGAATTCAGCTTTGTTTTTTTCAACAATCGTTATCAGCAGCTCAAGTTTTATCGGAGCTGTTTTGCTTGTATCAGAGACTTTATTTTCCATA
>JAEEJW010000044.1 GCA_016282095.1 Ruminiclostridium sp.
ATCTACACAGCACAGGCAGAGAAGGCTCTTGCTAAGATCGAGGAGATCGGCAAGGCTGATATCCCGATCTGCGTGGCAAAGACGCAGTACTCGCTGTCCGACGATCCGGCGAAGCTCGGTCTGCCCACGAACTACAACATCACGGTGCGTGATATCAGACTGTCCTCCGGCGCAGGCTTCATCGTAGTCTACACCGGCGACATCATGACGATGCCCGGACTGCCCAAGAAGCCGGCTGCCTACTCTATCGACATAGACAACGACGGCAATATCTCGGGTCTGTTCTGATGATGATATTTGAGACCGGTTCGCCCGAGGAGACGGCTGCCGCGGCAGAGAAGTTCGCCGCGCAGCTGAAAGCGGGCGATACGGTATTGTACACCGGAGAAATGGGCGCGGGAAAGACCCACTTCACAAAGGGCATAGCCCGGTATCTCGGCATAACCGACACCGTGGTGAGCCCCACATTCGCGATAGTCAACGAGTATCACGGAGGAAGGCTCCCGCTGTTCCATTTCGACCTGTTCCGCATAGACAGCTTCGATGACCTGTACGCCACGGGGTTCTTCGATTATCTCGACCGCGGCGGCATCATAGCCGTCGAGTGGAGCGAGAATATCCCTGCGCTGGCGGACGAGCTGGAAAGCGTCTGGCTGGCGGACATAGAAAAGACGGGAGAAAATTCCCGCAGGATAACCCTCCGGAAGGCAGGTGAGACCGGGTGAAGATACTTGGTATTGACAGCTCTGCGGTGAGCGTGAGCGCCGCGGTATGTGAGCTCGGTGAGAACCCGCGCGTCATAGCATCGGGCTTTCTGAACAACAAGATAACCCATTCGCAGACGCTGATGCCGCTTGTGGAGTCGCTTCTGAAAAACTCGAAGACGGAACTCTCCGACATAGACGTATTCGCGGTATCTGCGGGACCCGGCTCGTTCACGGGACTGCGCATCGGAGTCTCCGCGGTGAAGGGCATGGCTTACGCGCTGGGAAAGCCCTGCCGCGAAGTCTCGACCCTGCTCGCCATGGCGTATAACTTCACGCTGTACGACGGGCTGGTATGCGCGGTAATGGACGCCCGGGTAAGTCAGGTGTACAACGCGCTGTTTGAAGTGAAGAACGGCACGGTGACGCGGCTCTGCGAGGACAGGGCGCTGATGATACCCGACCTGAAAGCCGGGCTTGACGAAGAGTACCCGGACAGGGAAGTGATGCTCTGCGGCGACGGCGCGGAGCTGTGTTACGGTAAGTTCGGCGGAGGCAGGATAAAGCTGGCGCCGCCTGCTCTGCGCTATCAGAGCGGCACGGGAGTATGCTTCGCCGCAGCGGATATACCCGACATCGGCGCGGCTGCGCTCATGCCGAAATACCTGCGTCTGCCGCAGGCTGAACGAGAAAGACTTGCAAGGGAAAAGGAGAATGCGAAATGATATATTTAGGCTGTGACAGAGCGGGATATGATATGAAGCTCGCGCTGATAGAGTATCTGAAGGAGAACGGCTTCGAGTACACCGACATGGGCTGCAACGGCGAGACGGTGGATTATCCCGATATTGCCGAGTCCGTATGCCGCAGGGTGCTGGAAAACCCGGAAAACAGGGGAATACTCGTGTGCGGCACAGGCATAGGCATCTCAATGGCGGCAAACAAGATAAACGGCATACGCGCCGCACTCTGCTATGACTGGTACGCGGCGAAGTACACACGCCTGCACAACGACGCCAACGTGATCTGCTTCGGCGGACGCACCATGGGTACAGGTTCCGTGACCGAATCCCTTGACGTATTCCTGCACACCGGCTTCGAGGGCGGCAGACACGCTCTTCGTGTCGATAAGATAACAGCACTGGAGGGAAAGAACAATGTATAACAATGAAAGGCTCCACATCCTCGACCACCCGCTTTTACAGCACAAGCTGACGCTCCTGCGCGATAAGAACACCGGCTCAAAGGAATTCCGCGAGCTGGTAGAGGAAGTCACGATGTTCATGACCTACGAGGCGACCCGTGACCTGCCCCTTAAACAGATAAAGGTGCAGACACCCATAGCCATAGCGAACTCGAACGTGATCTCCGGCCGCAAGGTTGCATTCGTGCCGGTGCTGCGCGCTGGCCTCGGCATGGTGGACGGCGCAACGGCACTTGTTCCCGCCGCAAAAGTGGGACATATCGGCATCTGCCGTTCGGACTCCGAGCCCGACGGCTTACAGGTGTACTACAACAAGCTCCCCTTCGATATCGAGGAGCGTGAAGTCATAATCCTCGACCTGATGATAGGAACCGGAAAAACCGCTGCCAAAGCTATTGACGTAGTCAAGGAAGCCGGCGCAAAGACTGTCAAGGTGCTTTCCGTCGTGACCTGCCCCGAGGGCATCGAGTACGTTCAGTCGAAGCATCCCGACGTAGACATCTTCTGCGGCGCTCTTGACGACCACCTCAACGAAGACCTCTACATCGTTCCCGGCATCGGCGACGGCGGCGACCGCATCTTCGGTACGAAGTAAAGCCGCTTGAGACTTGGGCGGCGCGCGACAGGAATAAAGGAAGAATAAGTGAGAATGTGACCAGTAAGGTTAGGAACACACAAACGGTAGATCTAACCCGTCACGAGACAC
>JAEEJW010000045.1 GCA_016282095.1 Ruminiclostridium sp.
CGCTCGAGCCCGGGGGAACCCTTTTGTGAACAAAAGGGTTCCCCCGGACCCCCTCCCAAAAAACTTAAACCACTTCGTTATTAAATTAAAAGAAATCTGCTCCTTTTGGAAGTCAAAGGGAGCAGGTATTTTTTATGTTTGCAGTTGCTTTACCTCGAAAAGGGGTACTACTGATCGAATCTGCAAGGCGAAGCGTTTTAAGTTTAGGCCAAGCCCTTTTTAAAGGGCGTCATACTCGAGCGCAAGCGACTACTCGCCGCGGCGGAATTAAAGCCGGCCGAGGACAGGCTGGACCTGTTTACCGGCGAGGGCGGCGGTGAGGGCATCGGGGATTTTTGAAAAGTCTCCGGTGAGGGAGAAAGGCTTGTTTTTATGATCGTCCTGCACTATGGGGACGAAGTAATAATTCTTGTAATTCATCAGAGCGAAGATGTTCTTCGCGGCGCCTGCGAGGGCATCGTTCGTTGCTATATTCAGCACGACCGGACGGCTGCCGCGCAGGTGGCTCTTGACTGCCATGGTGACGGGGGTGTCGGTAATACTCGCAGCGAGCTTTGCCAGCGTGTTGCCCGTACAGTTGGCGACAAGCATGATATCGGTCATATTCTTCGGGCCTATCGGCTCGGCGTCCGTTATTGTGTGTATGACTTCGCGGCCGCACATATCCTCGAGCCGCCTGCGGTGTACGGAGGCGTTCCCGAAGCGCGTGTCTGTCTCCCAGGCGTTGAACGACATTATCGGTATTATATCGCACCCGAGTTCAAGAAGCCCTGCGAGTGCGTCAAAACAGCGTGAAAATGTGCAGAAAGACCCGCACACGGCAAAACCTACGCGTTTGCCTTTAAGTTCCTCCATTTTTCCTGCTCCTTTCATCAATGATATTCTCAACAGCTTCGGCTATGATATATCCCGCGGTAACAGGGGACACCTTCCCCGGCAGCCCGTTCGCCTTTATCACCCGGAAATGCGCCGTCGGGGCGGTGCAGGGAACCGATGCCAGCTCGATAAGCAGAGTTTCCCGCCGCACGGCTGCTGCGGCATCTCCGGCAAGTACGGGCGCGGGGACTGTGTTCAGTATGATATCCGCAGTCCCGAGAGCTCCGCGCATCTGTTCCTCGTCGCCGATATCCGCGGGTATATAGCCGCAGGCGCGTATCCACGCAAGGTCGGAGGGCTTGCGGGCGGCGGCGGTGACCTGTGCGCCGAGAGCCGAGAAATACCGGGCTGTCATCTTGCCTATGCGCCCGAAGCCCAGCACCAGCACCTTCGAGCCGAATACCGCGGCTTCGGTTTCCCGGATGGCTATGCCGGCGGCGGCTTCGGCGGTGAGCACGGCATTCATTACCGCCAGCTCCTCCCGTTCGAGGTAGTCGTACAGATACCAGCTGTTTCCTGCGCACAGCCGGACGAGCTGCGGAGAGACCCTCCCGGCGAAGACCGCGGCTCCCGGACGCAGCATTCCGCGCAGCGCATCTGTGCAGGGAGCGCCGTCCCCGTTCCCCGTGAACACCGGCAGAACCGCGCAGTCAAAGCCCGTTCTGCCGTCCGCGCGGGGTATCCCGGCGATCTCTGCGTCCTCAAAGCCGAAGACTGCGCAGTCATATCTCTCTGCCAGCTTCTTCGCGGCGAATATCATACGGCGGTCTCCGCCGGATATAAGCATTTTCATAAGCTATGTCCCTCCCGCGATATATCATCGCTTATCTATAATATGCGTTCCCCGGCGGATAGGTGTCTGTACCGGGAGCGGCGTGTAAAAAACGCGTCGGTTTTTTAGTAAGTTTTATCCTTGACAATCAGTGACAAAAGTAGTATTATAAATCTGTATATTTATGTAAATTGGGAGGCGGCAGTATGGAGAATTCGATAGCCACTCTGATAGCGATAGACAAGAAAGCCCGTGAGACCGCCGAAGCTGCGGCGCGCAGAGCCGACGAGATACTCGAAGCGGCAAGAGCCGAGCATGAGAGCCTTGTGCGCGAGAACGACGAGAAGCTGAAGGCGCAGACAAAAGCGCGTCTTGACGAGCTGAAAGCCTCTTCCGACCGCGAGATAGCCGAGGCCGACCGTGCCGCGGACGAGAAATGCCGCAGCCTCGACGAAAAAATGGCCGCAAACCGCGACAGCTTCAAGCGCGAGATCGTAGGCCGCATACTGACGACAGGCTGAACCGGAGGGAGGCGCGGAAATGGCGAATAATGCCGTGACAGCCAAAGCAAGGGCTGTGTCGGGCAAGCTCCTCACAAGGGACGAATACACGACGCTGATACACAAACCGTCGGTCGGAGCCGTGGCCGCGTTTCTTAAAACGCGCCCGCTGTACATGGCGGCGTTCGCGGACACCGACGAATCTGCGATACACCGTTCGCAGGCCGAAGCTCTGATAGAGCGCAGCGTGTTCGACAACTACATACGCATACTGAAATTCCACACCGGCGATAAGACGGGCATAATGAGCTTCTACATAAAGCGCATCGAGACCGAGCAGCTCATAAAGGCAGTCGCCGCCATAGCCTCCGGCTCGCAGGAGAGCTTCATGTTCTCGTTCCCGGAGTATGTGACGAAGTACATCTGCTTCGACCCGATAGACGTTGCCGCGTCGCGCGACCTCACAATGCTGGCGCTGATACTTGAACCCACGCCTTACCGCAAGCCCCTGCGCGACCTGCTGACCGACCCGGAGCCGGATATAAACAAGATCATAACCACCATAAACGTGTGCTATATACAATGGGCGTTCGCGAAGATCGACGAGTTCGCTCACGGAAGCTCCCGTGACCTGCTGAAGGACTTCTTCCTGCGCAAGACGGATGCGGACAACCTTCTTATGTGCTACCGCATGAAGAGTGTTTTCAAGGCGGACGCCGAGCGCATCAGCGAACTGCTGATACCGTATCACAAGCGGCTGCGGCGCAAGGAGATAGACAAGGCGCTGCGGCTCCAGGATCCCGTAACGGCGCTGCGTGATATGTTCGTGACCGAGCGCGTCGCCACGGCGAAGGTCTCCGATATCCCGGAGATAAACGTCAATGTGTCGGCGTACCGCTACTACCGTCACAGGCTCGCGGTCAGCGCCAATGAAGTTGAGGCTCTCTACTCCCTGATGATGCTGTTCAAGGCCGAGAGCACCAACCTTTTCCGCATAATCGAGGGCATACGCTACGGACTGCCCCCGGAGGAAACAGAAAAATACCTTATATTATAAAGGATAAAAAAGGAGGAGCAGAGACTTGGCAATAGAAAAAGTATCGCTCGTCTATATAGAAGGCAGCCTGCGAAAGGTCAACAAGACCCTGAAAAAGTGCTGCGAGAGCGGGTGCTTCCACATGAACCCGCCGCCCGACACGTCGGGTACCGAGCTTGCCGCCAGGAACCTGAAGGACAAGGGACTTTATGAGCGCATGATAAAGCGCGCGAAAGCCCTCGCGGACAATCTCGGCGTGAAGCTGGACGAAAACGCGGCCTTCGACGATATAGACTACAATGTCGGTTCGGATTTCAAGAGATATCTCGACGAGATCGACAGACAGCAGGCGGGGCTGTATGAGCAGCAGGCGCAGATAAACAGCGAGATACGCTCAAAAGGCGCCATCTACCACAATCTGCTGGGCTTTTCGGGCTTCGACGCGGACTTCGCGGAACTGCTGGCCTGCAAATACCTGAAACCGCGCTTCGGACGGATACCCAACGGCAGCATACGAAAGCTGGACTTCTACAGCGAAAAGACGTTCTTCTTCTACCAGTTCGAGAAGAAGGAGAACTACACATGGTGCCTGTACATAACCACATCGGCGGAAGTCAACAACATCGACTTCCTGTTCGGAAGCCTCGGATTTGAGCGCTCGGCTCTGCCGGATTACCTGAAGGGAAGTACCGAGGAAGCAGCGAGAAAACTGCTCTCCGATATGGACGATGATCTGGTGAAGCTGGGCGAGGTGGAGGAAAAACTGAAGGAAATAGCCGACCGCGAGGGCGAGAAGCTCTCAAAGGTCTACGCGAAGCTGATCTCCCTGAACAGCAGCTACGAGCTGCGCGCCAACGTCACCGTATTCGACAACAGCTTCCATTTCTCCGGCTATATACCGTCAAAAGAAGCAAAGCGCTTCACGGAGATGATAAATTCCGTCGGAGATGTCACCGTGAATATCCGTGACGTGACATCGGACGACAAGGCTCCGGTAAGGCTGAAGAACAACTGGCTGTTCAGACCCTTCGAGATGTTCGTGAAGATGTACGGGCTGCCTGCCGCCAACGGTATGGACCCCACGCCTCTGGTGGCGATAACGTATATGCTGCTTTACGGAATGATGTTCGGAGATCTCGGTCAGGGGCTCTGCATAATGCTGATCGGCATAATACTCACAAAGGTGACGAAAGCCGGACTTGCCCCGATAATCGCGAGAATAGGCGTGTCCAGCGCCCTGTTCGGAGTCCTGTACGGCTCAGTATTCGGAAACGAGGAGATCATACAGCCTTTCTTCCGCTTCCCGCAGATATATGAGCTCTTCGGCTACACCGAACCTCCCCACGACGTATTCAAGGCGTCGAATATGTTCCTCATACTGGCGCTGATCGTCGGCATCTGCCTGATACTTGCCACGATGATCGTCAACATAGTCGTGAGCCTGCGTATGGGAGACCTTGACGCGGGCATCTTCGGAGCCAGCGGCATCTGCGGATTTGTGTTCTACGCTTCGCTGATTGCCGGTCTCGGATGCAGCATAGCGCTGGGCATACAGATAATGACTCCCGTGTATATCATCTGCCTGATAGTGCTGCCTCTGGCGCTGATATTCTTCAAGGAGCCGCTGCTCCACGCAATGGAGAGCCGGGGCATAAAACCGGTGAAGGCGGCAAAGAACGCCGGCAACATCGACACCGGGCTCAAGGCGAAGCTCGCAAAGATGCAGGGCGGCAAGGGCACCGAGAAGAAATCCGTCGGTATGTTCATCATCGAGGGCTTCATAGACCTCTTCGAGATATGCCTCACATACCTGTCGAACACCATGTCCTATCTGCGTATCGGCGGCTTCGTGCTGAGCCACGCCGGCCTGATGCTGGTATTCAGCATCATCTCGGAAATGTTCGACGGCGCTGGCAGCGTGGTGGTGCTGATCTTCGGCAACATCTTCGTAACGGGCTTTGAGGGCTTCATCGTAGGCATACAGGTACTGCGACTCGAGTTCTATGAGCTGTTCAGCCGCTTCTTCAAGGGCGGCGGCATACCGTTCAAGTCCGTATCAATAAACACCAAAGTACAAGTATAACGATCAAGGAGAATAAAACAATGATACTTTATTTATTACCGCTTATTGCGCTCGCTATGATAATCATACCGCTGGTAGTCGCGATACACAGAGTTCACACAGGCAAAAAGGTGGATAAGAAGCGCACCGTGCTTCTGAACGGCGGTCTGTTCCTCGGTACCATGATACTGATGATGATATTCATGCCGGTACTTGCCGCGGCGCAGGCTCCCGAAGCCGCACAGGCAGCTGGTGACAGCTTCGGCATCGGTATGAAGTACATCGCGGCGGCTCTGCCGACCTGCTTCGCCACGATAGCTACCGGTATCGCGGTAGGAAACGCGGCTTCTGCCGCTATCGGCGCCCTCAGCGAAGACGAAAAGACCTTCTCGAAGGCTCTGATCTTCGTTGCGCTGGGTGAAGGTGTCGCTCTTTACGGTATCCTTGTTTCGATACTGATACTCAACGGCTGAGGAACGGACAGCTTCCGTTCTGCGCAAACGGTCCTGATTGCGGGACCGCACCAAGGCAAAAAGGAGACGCGCCCCCCGGGGTGCGGATTATGACCAATGAAGTGCTGGCTGATAAGCGACAATGCCGATACTCAGATGGGCATGAGGCTGGCGGGCATCGACGGCGTGGTCGTGCATGAGCATGACGAGGCGATAGCGGCCATTGACAAAGCCGCTGCCCGTGATGACATCGCGGTGATATTCGTGACCCAGAAGGTCTCCGGACTCTGCGGCCCCGAGATCGCGGAGCGCAAGCTCTCCATGCGCAGACCGCTGATAGTCGCGGTTCCCGACCGCCACGGCGGCTCGCATATCTCCGAGACGCTTGCCGCTTATGTCGGTGAAGCTATCGGAATGAAACTGTAAAGGTACATACTATGGAAACCAACACAAAACTTGAACGCTTCATACAGCAGACCGAGACTGCCGCCAGGGGCGAGGGAGACAAGCTCATCGAAGCGGCGCAGGCTCAGGCCCGTGATATGATAAACGACGACCGCGAGATCATAGAGGCGAAAGCCGCCATGCTCGCGAAGATATCCCGCGCCGAGAACGACGAGCACAAGCGCGTCGCGGAGAGCCGCTATGCCGCGGACAGAAAGGTGCTTACCCACCGCAACGCCCTTGTGAACGAGCTTTTCGATGATATCCGCCGCGAACTCACAGAGTTCACGGAATCGGAAAAGTATGAGAAGCATCTGGAAAACTGCGTTGCTGCCGCCAACCGCGAGCGTTCCCTTTCCGATCCCGTATTCGTGTACTGCCGCAAGGCGGATCTTGAACTGGCGGAAAAGGTGCTGCGCAAATACGGCATAACTCCCAAAGCAGACAGGAATATACTGCTGGGAGGGCTTATGTTCAAATATCCCGTCAGGGGCATATTCATCGACTTCACGCTCGATTCCGCTTTCGATGCCGAGCGTGAGGCGTTTTCATCGCGCTCCGAGATGCAGCTCTGAACGGGAAAAGCACATAACAGGAATAACGAGGAATAAAGATGACGAACAAGATCTATGCGATCAACGGACCCGTTATAAAAATAAAGAATACCAAGGATTTCGCCATGCGCGAAATGGTCTACGTCGGCCGGAAGCGCCTGATCGGTGAGGTCATCGGCGTCAACGCGGATGTGACCACCATTCAGGTCTACGAGAATACCGCCGGACTGAAGATCGGCGAGATCGTACACGGCACCGGCTCGCCCATGAGCGTTACTCTCGGCCCCGGCATAATCGCCAATATCTTCGACGGTATCGCAAGACCTCTGCGCGATATGAAGAAGACGGACGGCGTTTACGTCACCGAGGGCAGCGATATCCCCACCATAGACCCCGGCCGAGAATTCGATGTCACCGTGCTGGCGAAGGTCGGTGACGAGCTTTCGCCGGGTCAGATATACGCCGAGTGCCCCGAAACGGCTCTGATAACCAACCGCGTTATGGTGCCGCCGGACTTCGGGAAGTGCAGGGTCACTTATGCCGCGCCCGACGGAAAGTATAAGGCGGAAGACACTATACTGAAAGTTGACGTCAACGGCGAGGAGCTGACGCTTACGCTGTGCCAGCGCTGGCCTATCAGAACTCCGCGCCCGGTGACAAGACGCATACCCATAAATACCCCGCTGATAACGGGTCAGCGTGTGCTGGACTCGATAGTCCCCATCGCCAAGGGCGGTACCGCAGCCATACCCGGAGGCTTCGGCACGGGCAAGACCATGACCCAGCACCAGATAGCCAAGTGGTGCGACGCGGACATAATCGTCTACATAGGCTGCGGAGAGCGCGGAAACGAGATGACGCAGGTACTTGAGGAATTCGGCGAGCTCATCGACCCGAAGAGCGGCAAGCACCTCACCGACCGCACCGTGCTTATAGCAAACACGTCAAATATGCCTGTCGCGGCGCGTGAAGCCTCGATATACACGGGCATCACCATTGCCGAGTATTACCGCGACATGGGTTACGATATAGCGATAATGGCGGATTCCACCTCCCGCTGGGCCGAGGCTCTGCGTGAGATATCCGGACGACTGGAAGAAATGCCCGCCGAGGAAGGCTATCCCGCATACCTGCCGTCGCGTCTCGCGGAATTCTACGAGCGCGCCGGAAACTGCAACGTGCTTTCCGGAAAGCGCGGCAGCGTCACCATAATCGGTGCCGTATCGCCCGCGGGCTCCGACTTCTCCGAGCCGGTAACGCAGAACACCAAGCGCTTCGTGCGGTGCTTCATAGCTCTCGACAAGCCGCTTGCCTACGCGAGACACTATCCCGCCATAAACTGGCTGACCAGCTACTCGGAGTATATCCCCGATTTCGAGGAATACTACGAGAAGAACGTGGGGGAGGACTTCCTGCGCGTCCGCCAGAGAATAAGCAATATACTGCTCGAAGAGAACAAGCTCATGGAGATCGTCAAGCTGATAGGCTCCGACGTGCTCCCCGACGATCAGAAGCTGGTGCTTGAAACTGCCAGGGTGATAAGAGTGGGATTTTTGCAGCAGAACGCGTTCCACAAAGACGATACCTTTGTGCCTATGAGCAAGCAGCTCCTTATGATGCGCATTATACTGCGGCTCTATGACAGGGCAGGGGACGCCCTCGCAAGAGGCGTGAATGTCCGCAGTATACTCGGGACAGGGCTCTTCGACAAGCTGATAAAGATGAAATACGACATACCGAACGACAAGCCGGAGATGTTCAGAGAATACAGCCGCGAGATAGACAGAACTCTCGACGGACTTAAATAACGGGAGGCAGTTACAGATATGCTGAATATACAATATTCGGGTCTTGCCGAAGTAAACGGCCCTCTCGTCTGCCTGGAGGGCGTTAAGAACGTCGCTTATGAGGAGATAGCCGAACTGCGCCTTGCCGACGGCACAAAGCGTCTCGGACGCGTAGTGCAGATGGAAGGCGACAAGGTGATACTTCAGGTGTTCGAGGGAACATCGGGACTGTCTCTGGACAACACGAGAACGGTGTTCAGGGGCAAGCCGCTGGAGATACCGCTGAGCACGGAAATGCTCGGGCGCGTGTTCAACGGTGCCGGCAAGCCTGCCGACGGTCTGGGCGACGTGTTCGCGGAGAAGTACGGCGACATAAACGGCCGCGCTCTCAATCCCGTGGCGCGCACATATCCCCGCAACTACATACACACGGGCATAAGCTCGATAGACTGCCTTATGACGCTTATCCGCGGACAGAAGCTGCCCATATTCTCGGGCTCGGGACTTTCCCACAACAAGCTGGCCGTGCAGATAGTCAAGCAGGCACGAATAGCCGAGGACAGCGGCAAGGATTTCGCGGTCGTGTTCGCGGCCATGGGCGTACAGAACGATGTGGCGGACTATTTCCGCCGCGAATTCGAGCACGCCGGTGCCAGCGGCAGGGTCGTGATGTTCCTGAACCTGTCCAATGACCCGATAATCGAGCGCATACTCACGCCGAAGTGCGCGCTGACCACCGCCGAATATCTGGCATTCGAGAAGAATATGCACATTCTGGTCATCATGACCGATATAACTTCCTATGCCGAGGCTCTGCGCGAATTCTCGTCCTCGAAGGGCGAGATCCCCGGCCGTAAAGGCTACCCGGGCTATCTGTACTCCGACCTTGCGTCGATGTATGAGAGAGCCGGGGTAATTGAGGGTTCCACGGGCTCGGTGACGCAGATACCGATACTTACGATGCCCAACGACGACATCACGCATCCCATACCCGACCTTACCGCCTACATCACGGAGGGGCAGATAGTATTTGACCGCACACTTGATTCCGAGGGCGTTTATCCGGGACTTTCGGTGCTGCTGTCGCTGTCGCGTCTGATGAAGGACGGCATAGGCGAGGGCTACACACGCGCCGATCACAGCGACGTGGCGAACCAGCTTTTCGCGGCCTACGCGAAGGTGCAGGACGCACGTTCTCTGGCTTCGGTCATCGGTGAGGACGAGCTTTCCGAGACCGACAAGCGCTATATGGTCTACGGCCGCGAGTTTGAGCAGAGGTTCCTGAATCAGGGCTTTGACGAGAACCGCAGCATGGACGAGACTCTGGAGCTTGCGTGGGATCTGCTGTCGCTGCTGCCGAAGGAAGAGCTTGACAGAATGAACGCGAAGCTGATAGAGGAGCATTACCGCAATAACAGGAAGTAAAGAGCAGGGGAGGGAGACAGGCTCATGGCGCAGCAGGTCTTTGCCACAAAAGGCAATCTGATAAACGCGAAGCACTCGCTGAAACAGGCGCAGCTCGGCTATGAGCTCATGGACAGGAAGCGCAATATTCTTATCCGTGAAATGGTCATGCTCACCGACAAGGCGAAGGAACTCAGCGGCAGCATTGAGAAGATCTATGCGGAGGCCTACGCGGCTTTGCAGAATGCCAACGTCATAGACGGTGTTCTGTCAGAGAAGTGCAAGTCCATGCCGATAGACAGCACCGTGGAGATCTCGACCCGCAGTGTTATGGGCATTGAGCTTCCCATGGTGACGGGCGGCGACTGCGAACCGAAGCTCTGTTACAGCCTTGCCGACACGGATTCCTGTTATGACCGGGCGTATATCTGCTTCCTGAAAGCCAAGCAGATCGGCCTCATGCTGGCGGAGATAGAGAACAGCGTCTACCGCCTCTCCGTAGCTATCCGCAAGTCCCAGAAGCGTGCCAACGCCCTGAAAAATATCCTGATACCAACCTACCGCGCACAGGTCAAGTATATCTCCGAAGCCCTCGAAGAAAAAGAGCGCGAGGAGTTCTCACGCCAGAAGATCATCAAGGCCGCCAAGGGGTGAAAGTGGTCGCTTGCGCTTGAGTTCCTCCCGGGGGAGGAAGGAAGAGTGTAGGAAGGAAGCCCCTTTCCGGGAGGAAAGGCGCTCCCTCCGCTAAGACCCGATAAAGAACTCCCGAAACCACAGGTCACGGCGGCTATTCTGTAAGTAGTACATCAAATATGACATCTGTAACAAGAAAAGGCTGTGGATCACTATAAGGATCCGCAGCCTTTGCTTTATTCATCAATTTTAATATCCGGATTTATTTGCCGTTTGCCTTCTTTATACAAGCGTTCTTAACCCTGCTTGCAGCATTTGTAATTGAGTTTACAAGATTGTTTCCGTCAATTGCTATCTTTGACATGGCATCTTCATCATAGGAATGAATACATGCGCGATGAACTTCTTCGTTTCGTGCGTCTTTCCACTCGTAAATATCAACAAACAACTGCTTATCAACATTCTTGGATATTATTGGTGATCCTTATTGAAGCCTTTGCATTCCATATTTTTACACTCTGGAATAACGGAAACAAATATCTCGGGATGCTTTTTTGTCAGTCTCCGAATACGATTTGCTTCATTATATAAAAGCCGTGCATACTCGTAGCCTTTTTCAGCTAAATCCTTGCTGTTTTGAATCCTTTGCGTATATTTAACTTCATTCTTAAAAAGGCCATGTATTATTTGATTTCTATTATCAATCCATTTGCGAAGTGTACCTTTATCTGTAAAAAAATTTGGGGGGAGTTTTGTCTTTAAAAAAACCGATTTATAAGTATTTCTGTATACTCGTAAGCAATTAATTCTTGTACTTATGGCAATGTCTTTTCTGCAGGAACAAAATTTTCCACACGGGAACCCGACTATCCCACATATTGCTTCAAGACGAGACTCTATAGCAGCATATTCCATAAGCATTGCTTCAAGATAATAACCGGCTTCTATTGCATATTCACAACGATCAAAGAAATCCTTATGCATCTGACGTTGTATTTCGGTGCTTTTTATTTCATTATCATGCATTTTATTACTCCTCTTCAACAAATGGTCTGAATTCGGAAAATGTTTTAAATTACATAAGCCTAATATTTATCTTTCCCTCGTTAGCTCATTTTCAATGTTGCTGATTTTTACTACTATTTTATCGATTTCATCTATTAAAATTTGTTTTCTGTTTTTAAGCTCTTCGAGCCTTTGTTTACAATAAGATTCATTGTTTTCTTCATCAACTAAAACTTGTGCTTGAAGTTCGCTTTCTTTTTTGTTTAAAGTGTCTATTTTTTCTTGAAGTTCTCTTTTCTCTTTGACTTTAAACGCACCCAACTTTACAATTTGTGAAATTAACAAATCGAGTTCTGCTTTAGTTTCTTTTAAAGTTATTGCAGAAGGGACATCGTCTTTACGTTTTCTTTTTGTTTTTGTTATTTCTAAATCAATAGTATCAATCTCAGCTGTTTTTTTATTCTTTTCGTCATCCAACTGCGATTTTTCTAAATAAAGTTGTTGCTTTTCTTCATAGTGTTCAATCCAATATTGCTTAAAGCGGTTTTCTCTTTCAATAAGCCGTTCTTTTTCGCGTTCTTTTTCGCGTTCCTCTTCAAATTCTATCTCTCTTTGAACATTTTCTATCTTCTCTTGTTCTGTCTTCTGCGAGATATAGCTTACACCACAAATATGGCAGATTTCTTCTTCATTTTTATTAATAGCACCACAAGTACAGAGCCACAGATCTTCAAATTCTGTGGGCTCATATTCCGATTTTTGATTAGTCTTTATGCGATACTGCTTAAGTATCTCGGCATCGCCGAACATAGTTTCGAGCCTGCGGCGCTGAGGTAATAAGCTGCAGCTGTACCCCGTGCAGTCCTGTACCGTTTTATCCGCAAAAACTATCTCGATGATATTCACCTCGATCTCGCGAGTAATCGCGTCGGGCATGCTTATCGGCGTCTGCGACCCGAAAAACTCGTCGCGTCCGACGTTAAGATCAAGATATGTATGTTTGGTACGACTGTCAAGAGGACGGCCGGCTATATCAAATGGAACGATCTCGACCGTAATTGCTTTTATGCGCTTTGCTCCTATGTTTCTGAACTTTACCTGAGCGATAGTGCCATCGGTTTTGTTGTCATGCAGCAAAGCACAAGCGGATAATATTATTGGTGTTCCGATGAAATACTTTTCTTCCTCATCGAGATATACTCTTGTGTATCTTGATGTGCTCTTTACAGGGGTAGCAGGCATGGGAGCTGTTTGTCTGACAGGTGAAGGAGCGGATATCGGAGGAGATGTAGGAGCCGGACGAACAGGTCTCGCAGATACAGAAGGCATAGAACCGCCGCTCCCGGTTTCCAAGCAATCATAAATAGATTCTATAAGATCTTCCACATTTTTATGATTTTTCGACGCGCCGGCAAATTCTATCCCGACATTTGAAGACGATGATATAGTTATCTCGGTCTTGTGATCAGTGACAGGATTAAGATATACCTGCATATGCTCATCGTATGCAACCGCAGACATACTTACATTTACCATAATACGGTAATTAATGCTATCTGATTTTTCTATGCTGAAATTGCTGCGTTTATGTATAGCGAGCTGTACTATACTATAAGAAGCATCAAGGTCTTTGTCGATAATAATAGTTCTTTCCGAAGCCATTTGTCGTTTCTCCCTTCATATTAGAGAGGCGGAAGCGCATCATCATTGTTGGCAGAGGTTTCCTTCCTAACAGACTGAACAGTATCGATGGGATTATAGCGATTACTGCTGTTAGTTTCTGCATGCGATAATTGCTTTGAAATATTGTCCAATTGTGCGGAGATCGTTTCGGTATTTTCTATCAGACGTCCAAGTCCGTAAATTAAAAAACTGATTATCGATTGTACAAAAGTTCCGCCGCCCAACACGGCAAAACCAATTGCGATAGCTATTATGCTCCCGTAAGAGTCCTTCCATATAATGATCGCTGCAATAAAACAGCCCGTTGCGATAATACAAAACAGAATTACCGCAAGTTTCTTAAGATTACTTCCAATTTTGTTTGACATAATTTACACCTCATTCATAGAAATTTCAGCGCAAACAAAAAGTGCGCAGCCTGAGCCGCGCACCGAAAAACGCAAGCTCTTTTACTGCCACACAATTGCTTATTCCTGTATAACTGATTACGCAAAAAATGGAGTATAAACTATAATGTGGCACTATTATTATAACACAATTTAACCATAATTGCAACAATACATTGTATTTATTCCGGAAATTATATAAATTCGACAAGCGTTTTTGTTGGTTTTGCCTAATTCGTGAAATATAACTGGTATAGAGCGCATTAGTATCTGTACATACCTCTACCATTATACCGGATGAAAAAGCCTGTTAACAGCCGTTTTTATGCCGAAAAGCGCCCCGAAACGTGACAGTTGATTTCTGACTTGCCCATATCCCAAAGCTGATTTTCTGTAAATCTGTTGCATTTATGGGACAGATTTGCTATGATCCGTTGACTATTGCTCCCGTCCCGGTTATAATAGGAGTAGCATAGACAGGCTAAACCTTATGGAAAGGCGGAAGAAATGGAAAAGTTTGAATACACGCAATGCAGCCTTAATCTGAAAAACAAGAAAGCTATCGTCTATCGTTTCGCGAACGGGGATGTCTCGGAGATAACCGCTGCGGATTTCGACGGGAACGAAGAATTGTTCCGTCACTGGAAACGCTTGTCGGATAAATATTACATCGACGAGCGTGATCTGATGTATCGCATCAGCTACAAAGATGTATCAATAAACGGGCTTGACGAAACTGATCTTGCAGCGCTCTCGTCAATGGAAGATGTGCTCGTTATGCGCGAAGATGATATAGAGTTCACGGAGGAAATGAATGCATTTCTTGATACTCTTACCGAGAGCCAGCGCAGGCGGTTGGAGCTTCGGGCGTTTCGGGGTAAATCACAAACTGAGATCGAGGAAATTGAGCACATAGGGCAGCCCCGCGTACATAAGTCTTTTGTTCAGATTTCACAAAAATTCAAAAATTTTATCGAAAACGGTGCTTCCAAGGGGGATAAAAACCACGATTTTTTCATATTAGGTGAAAGAGTAAGTTACTATGAGCGACTTGCAGAAAAGAAAGCTGAGTAAAACATTTATGATGCACCAAAACAGTGCATCAGCTCCGGAATTTTTTTCTGCTGATAGAACGATTCGTCCTGTCAACTTCAAACCACCACCTCGAAACAGGGTGCAGGTCTTACCGCCGGACAGAGTACAGCAAAGCACGACTGCCTCGGCACGATATATATACAACAAAATATCAGCGATCAAGTTACATTTCTCTTGCTGTCCGACAGGACGAGCGACAGAAGAAAGCGCGGTGACTCCGGCAACGGATGAGCGATTTAATTCTTCAATACGGCGGGCTGCTCCCGCCGACGCGATGAAAGGCGAGAGGGACAATGATACTTCCGTCTGAATGGAGACATTGACGGCTGCACCATAAGAATGGGCAGAGGGCAGAACCCTATGAGGAAGATTCGCAGACTTCCGGCTTGACCGTTCCCCGCGTCAGGGATGTTGAGGACAAATATGACAGCAGAGAATGTCGGAACACGGTTTCAAGATAACATATTTTGCCCGAAGCCGTGAGAATGCCGATGTTCGCATAACCATTGCTGATTTATGGGTGAACTATGCCCGAACATAAATTTTCTGTTGTTGTATTTGAAAAATAGAATATCGGTAATGCGTTCCGCCGGAGCGCATTTTTTATTTGCAGCACGACAGGTTATGATGCCTGCCGCGCTGTTTTTATTTTCAGAAAAGAGGTGCTGCTATGCCAAGAATGTCGAAAAAGCTGAAAGAGGAATGGTCGCTGTTTATTAACGAGCGAGGAAGGTTTTGCTACAACGATCTTTGCCGGAAATGCAGACGTAGCTGCAAACAAAGCTATCGCGCGCTGCTGATCGACTGTCCTAATTATTGCTCCAAGAGAGCCGTAAATTCCACCGAGCGAAGCGGTGAACGAATCGTTCACCGTTAAGGAGAAAGCGCGATATAATGCGAAACGGAGGGGCGTCCACTACACGGACACCCCTCCGGAGAAATGAGGAAATGTATGAAAAAACTGATTCTCTGAAAAAAGTCCAAATCGAGAATAGCAAGCATATGATTTGAGTACCCAAATCACCATTTTCGGCAATTTTCGTTACTCGTTGCGCCGAAAAATTTTTGCTTGTTGGGGAGGAAATCCCCAAACCCCTCTGATGATTTTTTGAACAAAAATAACAGGAAGAAAAATGAAAGATCCGATACATAAAAGACTTTATGAACGGAGGATTTTTCAATGAATGAAGAACTCAAAAAAGAGACAATGACCTTGCCCGAAAGCGTATCGGTTTACGAGATCGACGGCACAACTTACAGGGTCAGGACCTTTTTCGACCTCGAATGTAAGGAAACGCTTGCCGATATCATCGACGAGCTGATAATTCAGAAGCTTGAAGAAACGGACAAGAACTAAACCGGAGGCAGGCTGTCCTACTTGACAATTATCCTCATAAGTGATAATATTATAGTACAGAAGAATAGCCTGCCGTGATCGTTTAAAGGAGGATAAACGATGAATAAAATCACGGCATTGTATTGCAGACTTTCGCAGGACGATATGCTTGCGGGAGAAAGCAACAGTATTACAAATCAGAAAGAAATCCTGCGGAAATACGCACAGGACAATCACTTTCCCGACCCGCACTTCTACATCGATGACGGCTGGAGCGGAACGAACTTTAATCGCCCCGACTTTCAGCGAATGGTCTCAGATATGGAGAGCGGCAGGATCGGCACGATCATCACCAAAGACTTATCCCGCCTCGGGCGCGATTATCTGATGACCGGACAGTATATCGAGCTGATATTCCCGGAGCACGACATCCGATATATCGCAATAAACGACAATGTTGACACAGCGAAATCTATTGACGATATGATGGTCTTTCGGAATGTTTATAACGACTTCTACGCCAAAGATGTAAGTCGAAAAGTTCGTGCCGTTTTCAAAGCGAAGGGGCAATCGGGAAAGCCGCTTGCTACTCGCGCGCCCTACGGCTACAAGAAATCAGAGACCGATAAAAATGTCTGGATCATTGACGAGCCCGCAGCCGATGTTGTCCGAAAAATCTTCCGGCTCTGCATTGAGGGGTATGGTCCGTCACAGATAGCAAACAGGTTGAACTCCGAGAGAATTCCGACTCCGTCAGCACATTTCGCTGAGAATGGTGCTAACGGGAACAACAAGACATCAAGGCTTTGGGAACAGAGCGTTATCCGCGACATTCTTTCGAGAGAGGAGTATCTCGGGCATACCGTAAATTTCAAGACTTCTTCAAAGTCCTACAAATGCAAAAAGCGGTACGACAATCCCAAGGATAAGCGGATGATTTTCGAGAATACCCACGAGCCTATCATCAGTCAGCGCGACTTCGACATTGTTCAGAAGATCCGGGCAAATAAGCGCCGACCTCAGAAATGTGAGGAGCCCAATCCGTTCGCCGGGATAGTCTATTGCGCAGATTGCGGTAAGAAACTCTATCTCAATCGCGGGGCCGGAATCCCCAAACACAAGGAATGTCTGAAATGCAGCACTTACTCGCTGAAATATCACGAATGTACCGCGCATTATATTCGGACCTGTGTGCTTGAAAAGATAGTGTTGGGCGAGATCAATAAGATGCTCCGCGCTGTCCGCGACGATGAGAACGGTTTCGTAAAGAGAGCGATCGAACGATCCGAGGCAGCGTATCTTGACGATGTTAAGAAGGCAAAGCGGCTGCTTGCGAAGAACGAACGCAGGATCGCGGAGCTTGACAGGCTGTTCACCCGACTCTACGAGGATAATGTCAACGGGAAAATAGACGATGAGCGTTTTACTCAGATGTCAGCCGGTTACACCGAGGAGCAGAACAATCTGAAATCGGATGCGGAAAAGCTCCGATCGGTGATCGACGCACAGGAACAGAAAAGCAGCGATATTTCACGCTTTTTGCAGGTTGTCCGCCAGTTTGAGATCGTAACCGAGCTGACCCCTACAATTATGCACAAGCTGATCGAAAAGATCGTCGTACACGAGGCTGACAAGTCTGACGGACACCGCGAGCAGGAGATTGAGATACACTTCCGTTTCAGCGTTCTGGTAGTTACGGCAACTATCGACAGCAGAGAATACAACAAAATAGCAGCGTAAACGCAATTACGCTGCTGAAACGAACGAGGGGAGCTTCTATATCGGGGGTTAACTTCCCTCCCCTCTCCCTCCCTCCCCCGGACCCCCTCTCTCCCTCACCCCTCCCTCCCGCGGGAAAGGCCAATCGCTTCGCCTTGCTACCCGTTATGTAGTACCCCTTTACCAAGTAAAAGATACTAAAAGCATAAAAAATACTGCTCCTATTAATACCAATAGGAGCAGATTTCTTTTAATTTAATAACGAAGTGGTTTAAGTTTTTTGGGAGGGGGTCCGGGGGAACCCTTTTGTTCACAAAAGGGTTCCCCCGGGCTCGAGCGTCAGCGACTAAACTCGAGCGTCAGCGACCTACTCAAGCGCGGAGCGCGACCTATTAAACCACGCCCTGAGCCTTCATAGCTTCAGCGACCTTGAGGAAGCCGGCGATGTTAGCGCCTGCTACGAGGTCATCACCGAGGCCGTACTCGTTGGCAGCCTTTACGGAAGCTTCGAAGATGTTCTTCATGATGCTCTTGAGCTTAGCGTCAACTTCTTCTGCTGTCCAGTTGTATCTCATGGAGTTCTGGCTCATCTCGAGGCCGGAAACCGCAACACCGCCGGCGTTAACAGCCTTGGACGGAGCAACGATGACCTTGTTCTCCTTGAGGTATGCGATAGCTTCGTTGGTTGTAGGCATATTGGAAACTTCTACATAGTACTTTACGCCGTTAGCAACGATCTTCTTTGCTTCTTCAATGTTGACTTCGTTCTGTGTAGCGCAGGGCATAACGATGTCAACCTTAACGCCCCAGGGCTTTTCGCCTGCGTGGAACTCTGCACCGAACTTGTCTGCATAGTCCTGCGCTCTGTTGCGGCAGGAAGCACGCATTTCAAGCATATAAGCGATCTTCTCGGGTGTGTTGATGCCGTCCTTGTCATAGATATAGCCGTCAGGACCGGAGATTGTAACAACCTTGCCGCCGAGCTCTGTAACCTTCAGTGCAACACCCCATGCAACGTTGCCGAAACCGGAGATAGCAACTGTCTTGCCCTTGATGTCGTCACCGAAGTGCTTCAGCATCTCAACAGCGTAGTATGTTGCGCCGTAGCCTGTAGCCTCGGGTCTGATAAGAGAGCCGCCGTACTGGATGCCCTTACCTGTCAGAACGCCGGAGAATTCGTTCTTCAGTCTCTTGTACTGGCCGAAGAGATAGCCGATCTCACGTCCGCCGACACCGATGTCGCCTGCCGGAACGTCGAGGTTCGGACCGATGTGTCTGTAAAGCTCGCTCATGAAGCTCTGGCAGAAACGCATAACTTCTGCGTCAGACTTGCCCTGCGGATCGAAGTCGGAACCGCCCTTGCCGCCGCCCATAGGAAGCGAAGTAAGGCTGTTCTTGAAGATCTGCTCGAAGCCGAGGAACTTGATGATACCGATATATACGTTGGGAGCGAATCTGAGGCCGCCCTTGTACGGACCGATAGCGGAGTTGAACTGTACTCTGTAGCCGCGGTTTACCTGTACCTTGCCGTTGTCGTCTACCCACGGAACGCGGAACATGATCTGTCTCTCGGGCTCTACTATTCTCTCAAGAACGCCTGCGTCAACGAGATCCTGTCTCTTCTCGATAACGGGTTCGATGGACTCGAATACTTCCGTTACTGTCTGAATGAACTCGGGTTCATTCGCATTTCTTTTCTTTACTCTCTCAAGGAGCTCGATGAGATACTGATTCTTCAGTGCCATTTGTTGTTTCCTCCTGTTAATTATATTGGCTGAAATTTGCGGCATTTCCTGCCGCTTTAAATTAACAGATATATCATATCACATCTGAATAAATTTTGCAATAGTTTTTTGCGAAAAAATCAAATATTCCTGAAATTCGGATATTTTACCGCAAAAAGCAGACCCAAACGGCAGGATTTTAGATAAAAACATTCATTTTCGGGCATAAAAAAGCGGTACGGGAAGTTCCGTACCGCCGTTTTTTATACAATTGTGATATCAAAGACCGCAGAGAGCTTTTGTATCTCTTGCAATGAGCAGCTCCTCGTTGGTAGGAATTACCCATACTTCGGTCTTGCTGTCGGGAGTGGAGATCTTGCAGAGCTTGCCGTGGATAGTTGCGTTGAGTTCCTCGTCGATCTTGATGCCGAAGTAGCTCATATCGCGGCAAACATCGCGTCTTACGAGGTCAGCGTTCTCGCCGATACCGCCTGTGAAGATAACAACGTCAAGGCCGTTCATAGCGGCTGTGTAAGCGCCGATGTACTTCTTGATGCCGTAGCGGAGGATATCGCCTGCGAGGATAGCGCGCTTGTTGCCCTTTGCGGCTTCTGCCTCAACGTCGCGGTTATCGCTGGAAACTCCGGAAACGCCGAGGAAGCCGGACTTCTTGTTGAGGTACTCTGCCATTTCGGGAGCGGAGAGACCGAGCTTATCGGCTACGAAAGTAACCGCGGAGGGGTCAACGCAGCCGGAGCGTGTGCCCATGAGAACGCCGTCGAGGGGAGTGAAGCCCATGGACGTATCAACGGACTTGCCGCCGTCTACCGCTGTAATGGAGGAGCCGTTGCCGAGGTGGCAGGAAACGATCTTGAGATCTTTCAGGTCCTTGCCTGTCTCGAGGGCGTACTTCATTGTAACGAAACGGTGAGAAGTGCCGTGGAAGCCGTACTTTCTTACAGCGTACTTTTCATAGACTTCATAGGGCATACCGAACATATAAGCCTTTTCGGGCATTGTCTGGTGGAATGCGGTATCGAAGATAACTGCCTGCGGAACGGAAGCCGGAACTACCTTCTTGCAGGCGCGCAGAGCGAGCGCGTGTCCGTGGTTGTGTACGGGAGCAAGCTCACGGAGGTCGTCGATCTTGTCGATGACTTCATCGGTAACGAGTACGGACTTCGGGAATACTTCCGCGCCCTGTACTATGCGGTGGCCGACAGCCGCGATCTCGGACATACTGCCGATTACAGCCGCGTCGCCCGTGGTGAGGACTTCGACTACTTTCTCAAAAGCCTCGGTATGTGTCGGGAAATCGCAGTCGGATTCATAGCTTCTTCCGTCGAAGGTAGTGTGCTTGATGTGACCGCCTATGCCTATTCTTTCACAGTTGCCCTTTGCTATGACCTTTTCGTCGGTCATTTCGATGAGCTGGTACTTCAGGGACGAGCTTCCCGCGTTGATGACTAAAATGTTCATTTAACTTTTTCCTTTCATTTTTTCCTGTCCGCTTTCGCGAAAAATATTACCATATAATTCTACACTATTTTAATGAAAAAATCAAGTGGTTTAGAGAAAAAAAGAGTCGCTTGCGCTCGAGTGTTGAAGAGAGTCGCTTGCGCTCGAGTATGACGCCCTTTGAAAAGGGCTTGGCCTAAACTTAAATCGCTTCGCCTTGCAGATTCGGTAATGTGTACCCCTTTTACAAACTACCAAAAGGCGCACCCCCGAAGGAGGTGCGGAGGGCGACCGGAAAGCCCTCCGCGATATAGAAGTATCTACCGGCTGCGAGGCTGAAACCCGCTCTTTACTGAATGTAACAGACGGATTGGGGGCGGCGGCTCGCCGCCGGCTGCGAGGCTGAAACCCGCTCTTTACTGAATGTAACAGACGGATTGACCGCGGGGGTACCCCGCCGGATTGGGAGCGGCGGCTCGCCGCCGGCGGCGAGGCACAGCAGTCAAAGAAGAAAACTACTCTGCCTCGTTTATAGTGCCGCGCACGTTTCTGCCCTCATCGTAAGTATCGAGAAAATGATGATAATCCGTCCCGAGATGATAGGATATCAGCGTCTGGAGATTGACGTTCTCCACACTGCGGAAAATATGCATATCAACCGCCGGATCCTCGGCGCGGAGCATCTTCAGCAGGCTCTTCGTGCGGGCGCGCGCCGACTCGCCGTCGCCGTTCACCGCCACGTTCTGCGTCACGCTGCACGCACACTGTATGAATTCCAGCTTATTGTAGTCCCGCCACTTTATGACGTCTTCCTCACGCACCATATACAGCGGACGTATCAGCTGCATACCCGGGAAGTGCTCGCTGTGGAGCTTCGGCATCATAGTCTGCATCTGCGAGCCGTACAGCATACCCATAAGTATGGTCTCGATAACATCGTCAAAGTGATGCCCCAGCGCGATCTTGTTGCAGCCCAGCTCCTGCGCGTTCTTGTACAGATAGCCGCGCCGCATACGGGCACACATATAGCACGGGTTCTTGCCGATATGCTCCACCGCGTCGAATATGCGGCTCTCGAATATCCTTATCGGGATATCGAGAGTACGCGCGTTTTCTTCTATTTTCTGCCTATTGACAGGAGCATAGCCCGGGTCCATTACCAGGTATTCCGCCGTGAACGGCACAAGGCTGTACTTCTGGAGCTGTTTGATGCACGCCGCCATGAGCATTGAGTCCTTGCCCCCGGATATACACACGGCTATCCGGTCGTTCTCCTTTATCAGCTCGTAATTCTTTATCCCTTCAAGGAATTTGCCCCATATCGGTTTGCGGTATTTCCGCACTATCGAACGGGTTATTTCTTCTGCTCTTGTCTGTGGTTCCATAAGATACACCCTTTTCATGTTCATACAAAAAGCGCCCATATTGAGCGCTTTTTGCATATAATAACTGTACCGGACCGGCGCCATTGTGCTGATAAAAAACCCTATGCATAATGGTATCACTACTATTTTTATCGATATTGAATATAATACCAAATAATTGGAAATTTGTCAATATTTTATAGAAAAAATTTTAATTATATCACATAAAACCAGCTGTCATCGCCGTTGGCGCTGTTGACGGGCTTCGTTTCGCCGAAGTTGTACCGCAGCTCCTGATTGACTACGCTGACCTTCGCACCGGCAGGCACGGATTTGGTGATGAAGGCGTTGCCTCCGATGACCGCGCCCTGCCCGATAACGGTCTTTCCGCCGAGTATGGACGCACCGGAATATATGGTCACATTGTCCTCGATAGTGGGGTGGCGCTTCTTGCCGTGGAGCTCCTGACCTCCGCGTGTCGAGAGTGCGCCGAGTGTCACGCCCTGATATATCTTGACATTGTCGCCTATCTCGGTGGTCTCACCGACAACTATGCCGGTGCCGTGGTCGATGAAGAAGTATTTGCCGATAGTAGCGCCGGGGTGAATGTCGATACCGGTGAGGCTGTGGGCGTATTCTGTCATCATTCGCGGAATGAGCGGCACTTTCAGCAGGAAAAGTTCGTGCGCCATACGGTTGACGAGTATAGCGAACAGTCCGGGGTAGGAATAGATTATCTCGTCCTTGTTGTAAGCGGCGGGGTCACCGTCGTAGAATGCCTGAACGTCCATTTCGATGTATTCGCGTATCTTCGGGAGCTTTCCGAGGAACTCGAAAGTGATGTCCTCTGCGCGCTTTGCAAGGTCGGATTCGCTGATATCATACAGCTCCTCATCATAGCGGAGAACTATCGATATCTGACGTATCAGCTTGAATATCACGTCTTCCATGAGCATGGAGATGTTGTTGCGCACGGTATATACGCGGTAGGACTTGTTGCGGAAATAGCCCGGGAATATTATCCTGCGCAGGCTGTAGATTATATCGACTATGACGTCCTTGTCCGGGTGGTCGAAGCTCTTCACTTCGTCGATGACCCTCCCGTGTTCAAGGTCGCAGAGCATCTCTTTTACTATACCGTTTATCCTGTCTTCTATCTGCTTCATATCGTTACCTCCCGAGGCCAATGTCTACTGTTATTATATTCATTATATGCCCTCCCGCTCCTTTCGTCAATCATACTCGCTTATTTTCGTTTCATTCTCCAATTTTGAAAATCTCCCATACCCCCGTTTTGTATCAATTGCCAGCCTTTGAGGCGGCGAGCCGCCGCTCCCAATCCGTTCGTTACATTCAGCAAATGACGCGTCTGTGCCTCGCAGCCGTTAGTTTCATGCAGTAGTCGCTTGCGCTCGAGTGTGACGCCCTTTGAAAAGGGCTTGGCCTAAACTTAAATCGCTTCGCCTTGCAGATTCGGTAATGTGTACCCCTTTTACAAACTATCAAAAGGCGCACCCCGAAGGAGGTGCGGGTCACTGCACGATGCAGTGAGTGACCGCCCAGAAGCGCGCACGATGCGCGCAACTAAGCGGTCAACGGCGATTCGGAAAGCCCCCTTGGAGAAAGCAGAATATACCGGCTGCGAGGCTGAAACCCGCTTTTTACTGAATGTAACAGACGGATTGGGAGCGCGGGCTCCGCGCCGCCGCCGCTTGACAAAACGCGGTTTGCGTATTATAATAGGTGTATTCGCACTGACATAATTCGGAATCGGCAGTGAAACAAGCTCCGAGGAAGAAAACTGCCTTTATAATAACTGACAAACGGATTGGAGGCGCGGGCTCCGCGTGGTATTTTCAAGCCTTGTATTCATCTTCCTGTTCCTGACAGGAACCCTTACGGTGTATTATATAGCACCGAAAAAACTCAAAAACACCGTCATTCTGCTCAGCGGTCTTATCTTCTATACATGGGGCGAACCCGTCTATGTCATAGTAATGATAATCTCCACCCTGATAGATTACTTCGCAGGTATAATAATATGGAAATTCGGATCAAATAAACATATACGGCGTACCTGCCTCATAGTGTCCATAGTGATGAACCTCACACTCCTCTTCACGTTCAAATACAGCGGCTTCATAGCCCGTAACGTGAACGCGATCGCCGGTAAATCACTCATAGATATCTCGAAAGTCTATTTCCTCGGCATAGAGTTCCTGCCTGTCAACCTGCTCCCCATAGGTATCAGCTTCTTCACGTTCCAGTCCATGTCCTACACCATAGATATGTACCGCGGTGAGATCGAAGTGCAGAAGAACCCCATAAACTTCGCCGCGTTCGTAACACTGTTCTCGCAGCTCGTGGCAGGCCCGATCGTCCGCTATACCGATATAGCCAAAGAGCTGAACCACCGTGAAATAAAGCTGGATATGGTCTACGACGGCGTAGTGCGCTTCATAACCGGTATGGGCAAGAAAGTGCTCATCGCCAACAGCGTGGGCTCGCTGTGGGATACGGTGCTTGCATACGACCGCGCCTCAACTTCAACGATGACCGCGTGGATAGGCATTATCGCATATACGCTCCAGATATACTTCGACTTCTCCGGCTATTCCGATATGGCTATCGGACTCGGAAAGATGATGGGCTTCACGTTCCCGGAGAACTTCAACTACCCGTACCTCTCAAAGAGCATAGCCGAGTTCTGGCGCCGCTGGCACATGACGCTGAGCCAGTGGTTCAAGAGCTACGTTTACTTCCCGCTGGGCGGCAGCAGAAAAGGCCTCGGCAGAACCATATTCAACACCGCGGTGGTGTGGCTGCTCACGGGTATATGGCACGGCTCGGACTGGACATTCATACTGTGGGGCGTGATGTACGGCGTCCTCATCATAATGGAGAGACTGTTCCTAGGGAAAGTGCTGGACAAGCTGCCCGACTGGATATGCTGGATATACACCATGCTGCTTGTAATGCTGGGCTGGGTGCTGTTCGCGTCACCCGACATCTCGACGGCATTCGCGTATATTGGCAATATGTTCGGCTCCAGCGGCATCGTGATAGACGACAGGGCGCTGTATCTGCTGAAAAACTATGCCATAGTGCTTATAATCGGAGTTTTCGCTTCCACAGACGCATGGAAGATAATCGTCGAGCGCACGGAGAAGAGGCTTCCCGCGCTGGTACACTGGGCAACGCCGCTCTGCAAGACCGGAGTTTTCGCGCTCTGCACCGCGTATCTTGTGGACGCGACATACAATCCGTTCCTGTACTTCATATTCTGAGGTTTTGCAAATGAAAAAGAAGAATGCGTACAAAATAGTCACCGTCGCGCTGTTCGCGGCGATGCTTATAATACTGCCGGTGCTGACCTTTGTGTTCAACCCCTCCGACCCGGAGCCTTTCTCGGAGAACGAGAACAAGAAGCTGGCGAAGTTCCCGGAGGTGTCCTTTGAATCTTTCCGTGACGAAACACTGATGAACGGCATCGAGGACTGGTTCTCAGACCGCTTTTTCGGCAGGGAGGACTGGATAAGGGTAAAGAACGGCACGGAGCGCCTTATCGGCAAGACCGACGTGAACGGCATCTACACAGCCGATAACAGAATGATAGAGATATGGGGCGGCTTTGACCAGGAGTATGTGGGCAAGAGTCTTAAAGCGATAAACACATTCGCGGAAAAGCACCCGGGCAAGCCCATGTATTTCCTGCTGGCTCCGACTTCGCAGGAAGTGTATTCGGGGCTGTTCCCGCAGGGCGCGCCTGTGGGCAGTCAGACGGCGCTGTTTGAATACTGCCGCGACAATCTTGCGGGCATCACGGCGATAAATGTGATACCGACGATGAAGACCCACAGCTCCGACTACATCTACTACCGCACAGACCACCACTGGACGACATTCGGGGCATATCTTGCGTACTATGACGCCGCGAAAGCCATGGGCTTCAAGCCCTCGGAGCTGAACGAGTTCGACATAGAGCACGCATCGGACAGCTTCCGGGGAACGCTGTACTCCAGAACGCTGGACGACGGTGTTACTCCGGACGTGATAGACTATTATCATCTGCGCGGAGCCGGAGACATTACGCTGACTATCGGTGAGAACACTTATGACAGTCTGTATTTCAGGGATTTTCTGAAAGTCAAGGACAAATACAGCTCATTTCTCGGGCAGAACTCGCCGCAGATGGATATAACCACGGGTGCGGAAGGCCCGTCGCTGTTGATATTCAAGGACAGCTACGCGCATTGTATGATACCGTTCCTGACTGCGCATTTCAGCAGGATAACGGTACTTGATATGCGGTACATCAAGGACGGCGTATCGAACCACGTCAATGTGGACGACTATGACTCGGTGCTTTTCGTGTACAACGCGATAACATTCTCGCAGGACAGGGACATACGCGGAATAAGCATCGGATAAGGGTGAACGGCATGGAAGAAACGAGAGTAGCGGTTATAGGCATAATAGTTGAGAAGCCGGAGAGTGCGGAGAAGGTGAACGCGGTGCTTCACGAATATGCGGACTGCATAATCGGGAGAATGGGCATACCGTACCGGGAGAAGGGCATCAGCATAATCAGTGTTGCTGCGGACGCTCCGCAGGACGAGATATCTGCTTTGAGCGGCAAGCTGGGGCGCATAGACGGCGTCAGCGTCAAGGCTGCGTATGCCAAAGGTTATTAAGCGGCGGCGAGCCGCCGCTCCCAATCCGTCTGTTACATTCAGTAAAGAGCGGGTTTCTGCCTCGCAGCCGGTATATTCAGCGTTTTTTGTGGGGCTTTCCGTTCGCCCCACACCCTTCGGTGCTGCCCCTTTTGATAGTTTGTAAAAGGCGTACTACCTACCGGATCTGCAAGGCGAAGCGATTTAAGTTTAGGCCAAGCCCTTTTCAAAGGGCGTCATACTCGAGCGCAAGCG
>JAEEJW010000046.1 GCA_016282095.1 Ruminiclostridium sp.
ACCGTAGGTCGGAATGAGCTTGACATCAAGAAATGTGTCCGCCTTGAAAATACGCTGAAAGTGTATTTTTAAGGCTCTCCGAAGTCCGCATTGCGGATTTCGGAACAACAACTGCCATAAGGCAGTTGTTGAGGACACATTTATTATAGCACAACTAAAGTAATTTGACAATATCCAAAAATAAATTTATCCGTGAACAGCAAAAACCGGGAGGTCACCCTCCCGGTTTTTCACTGTGTACTGTTTTACGATCAGTTGAGCCAATAATCGAAGCCGTTCTTTCTGAGGAAATCCGAGAAAAGTACCTGCGGGCTGTTCACACGCTGCTTCTTGATGAACTGTGCATATCTGTCCTGCAGTTCATAGTACTTCATAAGCTCATCTTCCTTCAGGGGGCTGTCTGCCATTTCATTGTTGAGCCAGGAGCTGAATCTCAGACCGCAGTTCTCCATATCCATTGTTTCAGTGTCTGTCAGGAGTCTGCCGCCTGCAACGTCCTTAAGCTGATCGAGGTTGAGCTCCACATTGATGTTCTTGTTTTCCATAATACCATCCTCCATTTGTTTTATAAGTTGTGAATTTTTATTTATAATTCATTGGTATTATTATACCAAAAATTATACTGTTTGTCAACAGGGATTTTATTCGTGTTACTTTTCTGTAACCTGCGGCTTTTCTGCCGTTCTCCCTTTCTCTGATCTTATAATAACATATTTTTCCGGGCTTTTCAATATTCAGTTTCATGCTGCTCTGTAGCTTTTGCTACACTCTGCTGCCGATGTGTAAATTATTTTACATAAGAGCCCTGAACTGTTGTTTTTCCGGTTTTGCGCAAGCACAGCCCCGCCGCTCACGCGATACATTCCAAGGTCAAAGGGGACGACCGGGGCGAAAACTTCCCGCAGGTTTTTCCTTGCCCTGGCCGGCCGTCTTGTTTTCCCTTTCCTTGATCTTATAATAACACATTTTCAGGGGCATTTCAATATGCAATACAGCCCCGGATCGTAGCCTAAACTACTCTCCGGAGCCGCTGTGTAAATTAGTTTACAATTAACACGGAAATTGTGTATTATCCTTTCATCAGGTCAGCTCGAACCTTACGGACAGGCTGAATTCACCGTTCAGAGAAATCCCGTCCCGCGCTGTTCCGCTCTCGGCGAAGAAGGAAACTTCCAGCGAATATATGCCCGGTTTCAGCTCACCCAGCTCGTCAGACCAGTCGAGCGTTATGCCCTCGGCAGCATCACGATACATTTTTATGCGTTCTCTGCCGCTTTCGTCCGGGAATTTCCCGACAGGCTTCATGCTCTTTCCGTCCGAGGTCTGCCGCAGCAGTCTGAAACCACCCAGTCTGTACAATGTGCCGGCGAACACTCCCCCGGTGCAGCTTATTTCGAGATCGAGCCCTGTCCTGGTCGCACCGCGGGCTTTCAGTCCTATGCCGTAGCTGTTGAGCATATTCATCGTCACGGTAAACTCCGCGTAAACGGTCTCCGTG
This sequence comes from Ruminiclostridium sp., assembly GCA_016282095.1. Taxonomy (GTDB): domain Bacteria; phylum Bacillota; class Clostridia; order Oscillospirales; family Ruminococcaceae; genus Ruminiclostridium_E. The sequence continues at coordinate 1,499 of JAEEJW010000046.1, forward strand.
ATCTTACCGCAGCGGAAATCCTTACGGACGCGATACTTACCCTCGGGCAGAGTGCCGTAGATGAACTCGCCCCACGACAGCACCAGCTTTGTTACCTTGCTCCACGGCAATACCTGTTCCAGGGCGTTCCAGACCGGCGGGTCTCCGGTCAGTGTGGGCATCTCCTCCCATACACCGTTATTGTCCCGTTCGATGACATAAGACGGGTCGTACAATATATCGCCTTCAACGGTGCCGCCGTACTGCTCTATGTCAAGCTCCATGCCTTCGGCGGTGTTATCCGTTCTGCGCATGGTCACGCCCAGACGGCTCCCCGTTTCCCCGGTAAGCTCAAATCCGGCATAGAAAGTCTTTTCACCGGCAGGATAACTATAACCGTCGTCATGTAAGCTCTTCGAGAGCCTGTATTTACCGGCAGGCAGAGCGCCGTACATATAACTCCAGTTCACTTTAACCTCCGCGCCGGTGCCGGGATGCAGGATATACCCGATATCCGTGAACAACACGTTATCGTGTATGTACGGCAGCTTTATCCACTCGCCGTTCTCCAGGCGCTCCACAGCGTAGTAGCTGCCGTAGAGGATATCGCCTGCGTAAACGCCGCCGTTTTCATATATCCACAGGTTCATTCCCGTAGCGGTAACATAGTCGGCGACAAGTGTAACGCCCCACCGCGTTTCGCCGTCCTTGATATCAAATCCGGCGCTGTAACTGCGGTATGAATACATCTCTTCATCGTTCTTCATGTCGGCAAAACGCTTGGTTATGCGGTATCTGCCTTTGGGGAGCTTCCCGAGATCGCGCCCGTATCTGACTATAACCTCGGTGGTGCCGCCGATCTTTACAGGCTCGTACTCCGGAGCCCACGTTATCGGGTTCATCTCTATGCGCTCCCATTTGCCGCTGTTGTTCTGCTTCTCGATATAGTAGTCCGGGTAATATGCCAGCGTTCCGCTGTACTCACCGCCGCTCTGCTTTATAACGAGCGTCAGGCTGTCGTCCGTCACGTCCTTTACCTCCGCGGTTATGCCGTAGGGGTCGTCTGCTCCGCCGACTGTAAACTCCGTGTAGCAGGTAATCTCGTTCAGCACCGTGACAGTATTATAATCTGTCTCGCCCGCCTTTCCCGTGTAGTTCACGAAGGTCTTTCCGACACGGTATCTGCCGTCGGGCAGTTCTCCGTAGATTTCATTGAAATCAACATCTATCTCCGTGGTGCCGTTTACGGTCAGGGGGTATATCTTAGAATCCCACGAAGGCACGGGACGTATAAAACCGTCGGTCTCATACGCCGAATAAGGCTCCCATGCGCTGCCGCTGTATCGCTGTATTGTGTAAGGGCTTGTATAGCCAAGCAGCCGCAGCTGACTGCCGAAGAACTTTTCCTTGTCATGCTCCGCGGTTATGGTGACATGGCTGCGGGTGACGTTATTTGCCGTTAACGTGAGGCCCAGCAGATTCGGTGTGTCCTCCGTTATATCGAATTCCGCATATACTGTTATACCGCCGAGGACTGTACCCGTTATCCCACTGCTCACGCCTCCGTGCTTGACTACACGGTAGTGCCCGTCGGGTATCTCTGTGCCGTCCGGAATGTCGGCATCGTCACCGTAGAACGGCACGGGTTCCGTGAATTCCGGAATATCGTCCGTAATCATTACCATAAGATCGAACCAGTGGTAACCGTCGCCGTTCCAGCGTTCAAGAGTCTCCGGGTCGTAGGTTTGCCACTCCCCTGCCGCGTTCAGGAATTGTATCTCATACCTGTTGCTCATCTCGTAGTCCAGCTTATCCGCGTACTTTACGCTCTTGTCTCTGGTGTAGTGAAGCTTCAGGCTTGCGCGGCACAGGTCGCTTATAGTCATCTTCAATCCGCAGGCATCGGCACCCTGCTCAACGATCGCTTTCAGCTCCTCGTCGGTAGGTTCGGGTTCTTCGGGAACGACAGTCTCGTCGGTCGGTTCGGGTTCTTCGGGAACGACAGTCTCGTCGGTCGTTTCAATTGGAAGTTCAGCTGTCGTGTCCTCAGCCGTTTCAGCACCGGCTGAACTGTCTGCCAGGTCATCGAGACGAAGAAGGACGCTGTAGTCGTCGGGCTTGGATACACGGAAAGACATCTTGCCATCGGAGGACTTCCATATTTCCGGATCGGAGGGATCAGGCGCTCCGAGTACGGACGTAAGCTCTGCCTTCACTCGTGTCAGCAGATCTTCGGCTTTCAATGCGCCGTGTTCGTTTTCTTCAAAGCGCACCTGATGCTGCAAAGCCGTAAGCCCCTGCGTATCATGAACGTTAAGGACCAGCTCCGAACTCTCACCGTATAAATCTACGCCCTTATAGGAAAAGACACTGTACTCAGTCACATCGTTGCCGGCCGCGGGTATCTCATACTGATCATATTTGTCTATGCCCCAGTAGGCCTGCATGACTATCTGTATCTCCCGCTCATTCATTCCCCAGCGCATACCGTTCATGAGCGTCCAGATGAGCCTTTCTTCCGCAGTCATGCTGTCAAAGTCTATCGAGTCGGGAGTCTGCACGCTTATACCCGGTCCCACAGTGAACCATACCGGTTCTTTCGGCGTAACTGCGGTGATTTCCCCTGTGCCGGAGGCCGGAGCTTCGGTGGGTGATGTGGCTGTGATCGCCTCGAACGCGGAGCTTATAGCCTCGGGGGCTAATGTTATATCCACGCCTCCGCCGGTTTGTATATCCCCGAAGTGCACCGCAAGGAATATTCCGCCGCCGATAAGGACGAGCGCCGCGGCTATGCCGGAGATCGCGGCGCCCAGTCGGCTGCTGTGCTTACGTTCACGGCCGCTTCCGTCCGACATCGCGGTGACTTCGCCCCGGACTGCGGGCTTATCGGAAGTACCGGAGCGCGAAATCACGCCTCTGAGCAGGCTGTCGTCCACATTTCCCAGAGCCGCCAGAAATTTATCTTCTCTTTCGTTCATACTTCGATGCCCTCCTTTCCGAGGAATTTCCGCAGCTTTTCACGGGTGCGGTGCAGAGTCGTCTTTACTTTCGTTTCGCTTATGTTCATTTCAAGGGCAATATCCGACACTGACATAAATCCCCAGTACCGCTTCATGAATATCAGTCTTTTTTCATTCGGGAGCGCACGAAGAAAACGCTCCAGCGCTTCTGTCAGCTCCCTCTCGTCTGTCTGCCGCTCAACTGTGTCACGATCGGGCAGACACCCGGCTATCTCGTCGTAATCTATGGCGTGCAGTCCTCCGCCGCGCTTGGCTGCCGATGCCGCTGACCTGCGGTTCAGAGCCAGATTGCGCGCTATCTTCGCTGTGAAAGCGCCGAGATTCGGGGGGCGCTTCGGCGGTATCTCTTCCCAGAGCTTCATATATGTATCGTTCACACACTCCTCGCTGTCCTCACGGCTGCCGAGGATATTCATGGTCAGGGAACGGCAGTATGCGCCGTATGCCCTGTCCGTCTCGGTCAGAGCCTCCTCGGAACGTGCGAAGAAAAGCCCGATTATTTCATTGTCTGTCATTTTCCGGTATTCCTCCGTCAGTACTCTTCTGCTTATATATACAGGAAATCTGTCCGAAAGGTTACAGCTAATTAAGAAAATAATGCAGATTTTCCGATAATCTGCGGAAAGCAGAATATCACTTTGTTATTATACATTATCGGAAGAAGTCTGTCAATCATAACGGAGCGGCCTGCGGAGATTCTGCGGTTCAAAAATGCCGCATTTTCCGATATTTTTTTCAAAAAACACTTTACAATTATATATATATTGTGATATAATAGTATGAGATATCGTTTACCGCAGTCCCGGGATTTGTCTGCCCCGGAACGGAAAGGTTTAAGATAATGTATACCAAAGAACAGCTCATGAATTATCCGTATTTTGCGGAACAGTTCAAGACAAAAGAGATTGATCAGATAACGGATTCCCTCACGGGAATAGTTTCGAGAAAGTATATCCTCGGCTTCGCAAGATCCCTCATTGCCGACAATATACCTTTCACTTTTGTTATGCTCGATCTTGACAATTTCAAATTCATAAACGACAACTACGGCCACCGCGCAGGCGACGGCGTTCTCAACGGTGTTTCGACAGCACTCTCCGAGTATCTGGACGGATACGGGATCGCGGGGCGTTTCGGCGGTGATGAGATACTCTTCATCAATTTCAGACACCTGAAATATGACGATAAGAAGCTGTTCTTCAATGATCTGTACAACAAGAATATTATACTGCGCAGGAACTACAGGCTCGATGACTGCAGCCCGTTCGTAACCGGAACGATAGGCTGCGCCACCTTCCCGGACGATGCTTCCGACTACGATACCCTGTTCTCGATGATAGACAAGACCCTTTACCGCGGCAAGAACAAAGGAAGAAACTGCTACATAATCTATGTCGCCGAAAAGCACAAGGATATCGAGATCAAGAAGCTGGGAGGGCACGGCCTCTGCACCGTGATGCAGTCCATGGTAAGACAGTGCGAAATGGTGCCCGGCACGGATAATAAATTCCACTCGATGCTCCCGCTACTGATGGAAGAGCTGAGAATATCAGATATGTACTATACCGACAGTAAGAATATACTGCACGCCGTTCTCAATACCGAGGTAAACGACGAAGTGCCGGATATAGGCAAACTGATGAAGGACGATATATTCTGCACCAATGATATCGACGAACTGAAAAATACGACTCCCTTGTTATGCAGCGCGCTGAAAAGTCATGAGATAGAAACGGCGCTTATCGCGAGAATAGGATACAAGAACGATACATACGGCTATCTGATCTGCGCGGAACCCCACAGCCACCGTATATGGCAGGAGGATGAATGTGCCATTATGTATTTTCTCACAAAACTTGTCGCTATGGGTATCTGCATCGACGGAGACAGTTTTCCGGAGTGATATCGAATGACCGCTTTGCCCTCCCGGTATTGAGCGGTCATTTTATTCTGTCGGATTCATCAGCGGGATCCGCAGCAAAAACGGAGGATAACCATGAAAGACAAGGAAAAAACGACACTGCCCGAAGGCTACACCTCCGGGGAATACGCGGTAGGCACAGTCTGTTTTACTGTCACGGACAGGAACAGGAAGGCTGTAATCGGAAACGGCACCGAAGACCGCAGGATCGCGGTCAGGATGTACTACCCGACAGAACGTGAAGCCGTCTCTGGGAAGAAATACGCTCCCATATTCACCAAAGCCAAGGCTGCCGCGGTCTGCAAGGCATTCCATATCCGGAACGTAAGCGGTGATGCAAATTACGCCGAATACTATGAAGATGTGCCGGCAGCGCCGGGCAGGAAATTTCCGCTGATTATGTTCAGTATGGCCTACGGTTCCTACGTCGAGTCGAATACGTTCCTGCTGTGCGCTCTGGCAAGTCACGGCTATATAATTGCGTCCGTCGGTCATGCACATGAAGCTGTGGAGAACGACTATGAGGACGGCAGCACAGACCTGCTCGACAAGCGGATACAAAAACAGATGTACACAAGTGTCATCGGCGCGCTTATGGCGCAGAACAAGCTCCTCAAGGCGAAAATCGGTCACAGAGAAGCGTCGGAGCGGTTCGATCAGTTCCAGAAGAAATATACTCCGTTCCTTACAGTCCGTGTCGGAGAGTGGGTAAAGGATATGGAAAAAGCGCTGGAAGCCGTGAAGGAAAGATACGCGGACAACATAGACACAAGCCGCGGCATAGGCGCGTCGGGTCATTCACTGGGCGGCTGTACGGCATACAATCTGTGCAGATACAACGACGAGTTTTCCTGCGGCATAAATATCGACGGGGCACTGTTCGGTGAGTACCCGGCAAAACCAATGGAGAAGCCGTTCTGTCAGATCAGCTGCAAAAAGAATCTGAACTGCGAGACGAGGCCGTTCCTTGACACGACAGCGGACACTTACAGCGTTGTATTCAACGATATGGAGCACCTCGGCTTCACGGACGCGAAATTCTTTATACCCGTCAGTTTCATCACCGGCAGGATGCCGCCGGAGGAGCTGTTCAGACACCTGGTGCACTGCCATTTAAGTTTTTTCAACAAATATCTGAAAGGCTCGGATACCGCCTTCTGCAGTCTGCCCTCCGACAGGGTCGAATACAGAAAAAAACGGCGGTATAAGGCTTAAAACTGAAACAGGGGAGAAATTATGTTCTATTATCTTCTTGACCCGCAGCTTTCGTATCATCTGATACTCGTGGCGGCGGCTGTTATACCGGCGCTGCTCCTGATGATAAAGGTCTACCGCTCCGACAAGCTGGAAAAAGAAAGCACGGGACTGCTGCTGAACCTTGTGAAAGCGGGTGTGCTGTCTTCGCTGCTGGCGCTGGTCGAAGAACGCGTGCTTTCGGTGCTTCTCGGCTTTGCGGTCTCTCCGGACGACCCGCTGTACAACGTGATACTGTACTTCGGGATAGTCGCCTGCGCGGAGGAAAGCTCGAAGTATCTGTTCCTGAGAATACATACATGGAAAAACAATGAATTTAACTGTCAGTACGACGGCGTGGTCTACGCGGTTTTCGTTTCGCTGGGGTTTGCGCTGTGGGAGAACATAAGCTATGTACTGCAATACGGTCTGGGCACTGCGCTGATAAGAGCCGGCACCGCGATCCCTGGACACGCCTGCTTCGGAGTATTCATGGGCATCTTCTACGGCATAGCGAAAAAATATGAGAACTTCGGAGATCACGGAACATCGAAGGTGTTCAGGATACTTGCCATTATCTTCCCTGCCGGACTTCACGGCGCTTACGATTACATTGCCACCATGGAAGGAAACAACGGCGAGGTGTATTTTATCGGATTTATCGCTGCTCTGTTCATCGTTTCCTATATACTTGTGAACAGGATGTCAAGAAACGACAGATATATCGGCTGATATTGCCCCGTATCAAGGAGAATGTCATGAAATTACTTATAATAAGACACGGAGACCCGGACTATGAGCATGATACCCTCACCCCGAAGGGCGAGCGTGAGGCTAAGCTGCTCGCGGACAGGATCGCGGGGCTTGAAGTGAAGGACTATTACTGCTCGCCGCTGGGCAGAGCGAAGAAAACCGCATCATACACACTGGAGCGCGCCGGACGAAGTGCCGTTACCTGTGAGTGGCTGCGGGAATTCGACACTGTGCTCGTCCGTGATCCGGAGAACGGGAAAAAACGTCTCGCGTGGGATCAGCTCCCGGCAATGTGGACTAATGTACGCGAGTTCTATGACAAGGATGAGTGGATGAACGTCCCGATGATG
>JAEEJW010000047.1 GCA_016282095.1 Ruminiclostridium sp.
ATGCCGCGAGATGACCGCGAGAATTGTCGCTGCGATTGAGTGAGAAAAGAGCCGCTGACGCTTGAGTGTTGAAGAGAGTCGCTGGCGCTCGATTGCGAAGAGAGCCGCTGACGCTCGAGTGTGAAGAGAGTCGCTGACGCTCGAGTGTGAAGAGAGTCGCTGACGCTCGAGTGTGAAGAGAGTCGCTGACGCTCGAGGCGGCGAAGAGTGTCGCTTACGCTCGAGTGCCTCCGGCGGCCAACCCCTTTAAAAAGGGTTTGGATCCCTAAACAAATCGCTTCGCCTTGCAGATTCGTATATGAGTACGCCTATACAGAACTACCAAAAGGCGCACCCCGAAGGAGGTGCGGAGGGCGACCGGAAAGCCCTCCGCGATAAAGAAGTGTCTACAGGCTGCTAGGCAGAAAGCCGCCTATAGCAGAATGTACCAGACGGATTGACCGCGGGGGTACCCCGTCGCCTTGCAGATTCATCCATAAGTACGCCTTTTGCTGAACTCTGAAAGTGGCAGTACCGAAGGGGTCAAGGGGGCGAACGGAAAGCCCCACAAAAAAACGCTGAATATACCGGCTGCGAGGCTGAAACCCGCTCTTTACTGAATGTAACAGACGGATTGACAGCGCGGGTACCGCGCCGGACTGCGAGGCAGAAAGCCGTACTTTACTGAATATGACAGACGAACCGGTATGTGTACCTCGACGACCTGAATATCAGAAAAGAATAATAAACATAAAAAATCTGCTCCCTTTCAGATGAAAAGGAGCAGTTTTTCTGTTCGGTGAATATTAGCCCTTTACAGAACCAAGTGTTACGCCGCCAATGATGAACTTCGAGAGGAACAGATAAACTACAACTACCGGTACGATAGCAAGCAGGATTATCATGTAAACCTCACCCATATCGCCCGCCTGCGAGTTGATTCGCGAACGGACAACGGAAAGCATGATCGGCAGTGTCCATACTTCCTTCTTATCAAGGATAAGAGCAGGAGTGAAGAAGTTGTTCCATGTACCTACGAAGGAGAAGATCATCTGAACTGCGAGAGCGGGCTTGAGGATAGGTGTGCAGATGAAGTTGAATGTTCTGAACTCATTGGAGCCGTCAACACGGGCAGCCTCAACTATTTCAAGCGGAAGTGTACTGTCTATGTACTGCTTCATGTAGAAATATGTTGCAGGAGCCGCAATCGCCGGGATTATCAGAGGCCAGTAGGTGTTTGTAAGACCAAGTGTATTTACGAGCTTTACGAAACCAAGCGCAGATACCTGCGTCGGGATCATCATAACGAGAATGATGAACTTGTGCGCAAAATTCCTGCCCTTGAAGTCATATACGCATACACCATACGCTGTCATAGCGGAGAAGTATGTCGTAATGATGCAGGTGCAGGCGGAAACGATAAAGCTGTTCAGCATGCCCTGAGGCAGGAAGAAGATGCTCTGGTCGTTCCACGCTGTAACCAGGTTGTCAATGAAATGCTCTTTCGGAAGCAGTGTGAAACCTGCCTGTAACTGAGCGTTGCTTCTTGTAGCGTTGATTATCAGCAGATAGAAGGAGAAAAGGCTGAGTACAGTAACGAATACAAGAAATATGTAAGAAAGGATCCTTGTGATAAGAAGCGATGTTCTGTTGCCCTTATCGATATACTCCATGTTAGAAGCCATTACTTCTTACCTCCCTTTTTTTCCTTTTTCGGTTCAGTAGTTCTGAATACAACGAAGCTCAGCGCACCGGTTATTATGAACAGAACAATGGATACCGTACCGGCCATACCGTAGTTCTTGGAGGTACCGATGTAGTTGTTCAGTGCCATTACCAGAGTCTTGGTCGTATTGTTTGGCGAACCCTTGCCGGAAGAAATGATCTGCGGTACATCGAACATCTGGAGACCACCGATGAGAGCGGTGATAACAACGTATATGATGATCGGCATAAGCAGCGGGAGTGTAATTCTGAAGAATACCTGTACTGAGGTCGCACCGTCTATGGACGCCGCTTCGAACAGGCTCTGGTCGATACCCATGATACCTGCCATCAACAGGATCGTGGTATTACCGAACCACATCAGGAAGTTTATGAAGGCGACGATCGAACGGGCCGACCATTTATTGTTGAAGAACTCAAAGATCTCTCCGCCGTTTGCTGTGAGCATCTGGTTGATAGGACCAACGTTGGAGAAGAGGGTGAAGAACAGCATCGCGAACGCCGAAGCCATTATCAGGTTAGGCATATAGATTACTGTCTTGAAGAATGTCTGACCCTTGATCTTCATTCTTTCGCTTGTAAAAATGACTGCGAGTAAGAGCGCGAACACGATCTGCGGAACCGCGCCCATTATCCACATTATCATTGTGTTTCCTGCGTAATTGATGATATCTATGCTGCCGCTGCTCTTGGGTGTGAACAGGGTAACAAAGTTCTGGAAGCCTACAAAAGTCGGTCCCACATGCTTGAGTCCGTCCATGTAGTCCTCGAAGAATGCACTGTAAAATGTCGAGAAAAGCGGTACTAACGAGCAGAAGATATAAACAACAAAGAACGGAGATATGAAAAGATAGCCCCATTTAGCGTAGCTTATAGACTTATGCTTTACCGGCGCGTTTGTATTTGTACTCATAAAGCCGTTATCCTCTCATAATGAATTAGTTATTGTCTGAAATTGAAGCAAGAGGCGAAGCAAGTAACTTGCCTCGCCTCTCAATTCAGCAATTATTTGTTTTTTCTGTAAGATAACTTACGGAGTAACGATTGCCGGATACTTCTCGTTGATGTAACCATAGAAGTTCTGGAGAGCTTCATCCTTGGAGCAGTTGCCGGTGTAGTAGTCAAGGATGTAGGTCTGGAGACCTTCGTTGAGGAGCTGGTCATAGATTGTAGCGTTAGCCCAAACGATGGAGTCTGTCATGCCGCAGAATACTGCAGTAGCGTTCTGGCCGCCGAGGAAGTCAGAACCGAAGGACGGATCGTTAGCGAACTTCTCGTTGACTGTCTTGTTGTTTGTGAACTGGCCCTCGTTAACGATGAGCTTCTCGCAAACGTCTTCGTTCTCTGTGAATGCCTTCATAACCTTAGCAACAGTTGCGCCGTTGTCTGTGCCTGTAGCTGCGAGCATCCATGTACCACCCCAGAAGTGACCCTGCGGTCCCTTGCAGATAGCCCAGTCGCCGGAGCAGCCCTTTTCGGGATCCTGTGCATTGCCCATGCAGAAGTTGAAGTACCAAGCAGGACCGAAGAAGCACATTGTCTTACCGTCTGCGAACATCTGAGCGTTCTTCTCATCGCCCCAGATACCGGATGTGAGTGTGTAACCGTTCTTCAGGTATGTATCAGCCTGATCTATCCACTGGCTGATAGCTGCAGGCATTGTGAGCTCGCCGCCTGTTACCCAAGCGCTGTCAGCGTTGTTGGAGAATACACGGTATGTCTCAGCGAAGGATGCTGTCATGTAGTAGCCGAGGTCCTTAGCCTTAGCTGCAACTGCATCGAACTTATCCCAGGAATCAAGCTGTGCCTGAACCTCATCAGGATCTTCTGTGCCGAGAACTTCCTTAGCTATAGATCTTCTATAGATAAGAGCGGACGGGCAGCACTGGAAGGATACGCCCTTGATCTTGCCGTTAGCATCAGAAGCAGCGGATACTGTGTACTGATACTCTGTGGGAACCTGGTTTACACCGATCGTGGAAACGTCGAGTGTGTAGTCGGAATCTGTGTACTTGAGGATGTAGTCAGCCTCTGCGAGGAACATATCAACCTTGTCATCAGCTGCTGCGGAAGCATTAGCCTGAAGAGCCTGGTCGAGCTTATCCTGATAAACGCCGTTATCGGAAGGATTGATTGTCCACTTTACCTTGATGCCGTCGAGTGTCTCGGCTGCTGCATCGTAGCCGGGCATGTACTTCTCGAAGAAGCCCTTGAACTCTTCGTTCCAAGCATAGATGTTGAATACGCCGCCTTCTGCTTCAGCTGCGGGAGCGGGAGCTGCTGTTGTGTCAGCTGCGGGAGCGTCGGTGCCTGCTGCTGCTGTTGTTGCTGCTGCTGCTGTTGTAGCTGCTGCTGTTGTTGTTGCAGCGCCGCTGCCGGAATTGCTGCATCCTGCTACTGCGAGGACGCTGGCTGCCGCAAGAAGGCCAGCCATTATTCTTTTCTTCATAGTTCTTTCCTCCAAAAATTGCGGTCCATTTTCTCCATGAACCGAGCTTGATTTTTTGAATTGGGGTGGCACTTAAAACCGCGCCCCTCAATTTCATTTGTAACTATATCACAATTTTTTGGATTTTGCAAGCCCTTTTTTCAAATTTTTTTCGCCCGTCCATTCGGAAACGATTTCAATTTGCCCGCGTTTTTGACTCTTTTGTGCGTTTTGCCAATTTTTATTCGTTAGCTGAAAACAATTTAACTTCTCTAAACCCCGCACTTATTTTTCCGCTGTTTTTCAAGGTTTTTACGATTTCCACACAAAAATTTCACATTCCGGTCTTTTGACGCTCATGTATGTTTGTTACCAATTTGTAACCTTTTATTTGTGCAGAAGCACGAAAAATTTGATCTCATTCCTGGAAACGTTTCCAAATTCAATTTTCGCTAATTTGTAACAACTTTGTTACCGCTTTTTACTTTGTATTTAAGCGGTTTTTATTTCAGATCAGCTTAAATATTAACTAAAAATACAGTTTATTTTATTTCTTGCACATCTTTCAACATATATCCATTGTGCAATATCACTGTAATGATATGTGAGCCGTCCGTAAAAAATGTTAAAAAATTTTTCCGGAAAAGTCTTGAATTTACTTTTAAAATATAGTACAATATATATATGCTTTTCAAAGGAAAGGCTGCAATATATTGGAGGGATCTTCAGATCCGTTTCCATATTTTGTATTTATTATATATTAAATGGTATATTCCGAACGGAGTGTTATTATGGGTGATACGCGTAACTGTATGTGTCCTTTTTATCACGCCATAACTGCAACCGATTTTAAGCTGTACTGTAACGGCAGGAAATCTCCCAGGCAGGACGGCTTTTTTGTTTTTTGAAAGGAGAACTCACTGATGAAAAAAGCAGCGATAATTATGGGAAGCGACAGCGATCTCCCCGTAGTAAGAAAGGCAGCGGAAGTGCTGAAGTCTTTCGGCGTGCCGTTTGAGATGCGCGTTATGTCGGCGCACCGCTCCCCTGCCGAAGTGGCGGAATTCGCAGGAAAAGCCCGCGCGGAGGGCTTCGGTGTACTTATCGGAGCAGCGGGAATGGCAGCGCACCTCGCCGGAGCTCTCGCGGCAAACACAACTCTGCCGGTGATAGCACTGCCGGTCAAGGCCAAAGCGCTTGAGGGCATCGACGCGCTCCTCTCGTCGGTGATGATGCCCCCCGGAGTACCGGTGGCAACAGTCGGCATCGACTGCGCGGCAAACGCCGGCTACCTCGCAGTCCAGATACTCGCGGTGTCGGACGATGCACTCGCCGGGAAGTACGCGGACTTCAAAGCCGCTCAGCACGAAAAGAACCTGGCAGCAGACAAGAAAATGCAGGAAACTGTAAATGAAATATAACAAAATAAGGAAGGAAGTACAAACACCATGGAAAAGAAGGAACAGCTCTACGAAGGAAAAGCAAAGAAGGTATTCGCTACCGATGACCCCGATCTCGTCATAGTATCCTACAAGGACGACGCTACCGCGTTCAATGGACTCAAGAAGGGCACTATCGAAGGCAAAGGCGTTATCAACAACAAGATGACCAACTATATGTTCAAGCTCCTTGAAAAGGAAGGCGTTCCGACCCACTTCGTCGAGGAACTCAGCGACCGTGAGACCCTCGTAAAGAAAGTCGAGATCGTACAGCTCGAAGTCATCATCAGAAACGTTGCCGCAGGCAGCTTCTCGAAGAGAATGGGCGTTGAAGAAGGCAAGGCTCTGCTCACTCCTATCCTCGAATACAGCTACAAGAACGATGACCTCGGCGATCCGTTCATCAATGATTACTACGCTCTCGCACTTGGCATCGCTACCAAAGAAGAGCTCGATACCATCGCAAAGTATGCGTTCAAGGTAAACGAATTCATGCTGAAGTACTTCAAGGAAATAGGCATCGACCTCATCGACTTCAAGATCGAATTCGGCCGCTTCAAGGGTCAGATACTCCTGGCAGACGAGATCTCGCCCGATACCTGCCGCTTCTGGGATTCCAAGACCCACGAGAAGCTGGACAAGGACCGCTTCCGCAGAGATATGGGCGGCGTTGAGGACGCTTACAAGGAGATAAGAAGAAGAATTTTCGGCGAATGAGCCGTCTGATCACAGAAAGGTTTGAATAACAATGGGAGGATTTTTCGGAGCAATATCCCATAAAGACTGCATTTCCGATGTATTCTTCGGAACGGACTACCATTCCCACCTCGGCACTCGCCGCGGCGGTATGGCTGCTTATGACCCGGACATGGGCTTCCAGAGAAGCATCCACAGCATCGA
>JAEEJW010000048.1 GCA_016282095.1 Ruminiclostridium sp.
AATGAATGCTTTATCTTTTTTCTGTATTTTCAGTCCGTAGGCAATGTTATCATAAACCGTGAAATACGGAAACAAAGCGTAACTCTGAAAAACGAAGCCTATTCCTCTTTCATTCGGCGGGAGGTCGTTTACTTTTTTCCCGTCAATGAATATATCTCCGGAATCCTGTTTTTCAAGTCCTGCCAGCATTCTCAGTATCGTAGTCTTGCCGCTTCCGCTCGGTCCCAGAAGACCAATGAGCTTGCCTTTTTCAACAGAAAAGCTTACATCATCGGAAGCCTTGAAACTACCAAACGACTTATTTATATGCTCAAGTTCTATATACACAATGCCAACTCCTTCTATCATAGTATATCTATCTGTTTAATATGTTTAATGCATGATTACATTATATTCTCTTGTGCCGATATTGTCAAGAACCAAATACGAACTTTGTAAATTGTTACATTGATTAATTATTTGAAATAAATCTTTTCGTTCAAAAAAATCATAATAATCCTATATGTATTCAAAACATTTGCTTATTATATTTATTAATACCATTAAATTATACTTTGATCTGTATTTATTATCCGAATATCCTGAGAGCTAAAAACCACGTATTTGTGGCTTTTCAAACAAGAAAAACAGAATGTTCTAAAAGCTTATCTGAATAATATGATTTTTTCTTACAAAAATATTAGAATATAAACATCGATAATGTGACAAACGACAAACTTCGGTCAGAGCTATTGACAACAGACGCAGAAAGTGTTAATACTGGCTCATAGAGATAAAGCGTATTATTATGATATGATAAGTAGGCTAGGGAAGAAGATACAGTTATGAAAACACCTTTGGGTAAATCCGGAGGGATAGCACGCTGTTAAATCCTCATTACGTTCGCAGTTTCAACATCATCAACAAAAACGAAATGAGGTATTAAAAAATGAAAGGTACAATACTTAAAACAGCATCGGCTTCTCTTGCACTTATAAACAATTCTGATATATTTATAATTTCTCCCGTATAATATGTTCAAGTGCTTCCAGAAACACTTCGAGCTCGTATTTGGTCGTAAGGTGACTAAGGCTCAACCGCCACGAACTCAGCGCGTTTTTCCGGTCGTGAGATACCGCGAAAACAGGACGTGACGGTGTATTCGGCACTGAGCAGGCAGACTTCACGGAAATACAGATTCCGCGCTCGTCCATAAACTCCCGCATTTGCTCACCCTTGATACCGCTCACCGAAATATTGAGTATATGCGGTACAGCATCGGCGGGACTGTTTATACGGATTTTCGGCATTTTCATAAGCTCTGCTCTTACACGTTCGTTCAGCGTTTTCACATAGTCATATCTCTTCTGCTGTTCGCTTGCCGCGATACCAAGAGCTGTACTTAACGCCGCAATTGCCGCGGTATCGGGAGTCCCGCTGCGGTATATCGTCGTACTCGCACCGCCGTGTATCAGCGGTTCAAGAACGCACCCGTCGCGCTTGTACAGCACCCCGCAGCCTTTCAGTCCGTAGAATTTGTGCGGAGCAAAGCTGACGGTGTCGGCTCCCGCGAACGAAAACGGTATCTTTCCTATCGCCTGTGTCGCGTCGATGTGCAGTCTGCAATCCGGATGATCTTTGAGTATCTCCGCGATCGCGGCTGTGGGCTGTATCGTTCCGAGTTCGCTATCAACGGCGCATACCGCGCACAGTATCGTGTCGGGACGCAGCAAGCTCCGTAGGTTATCGAGATCAATCTTACCATCCGGAAGAATGTTCACGAGGTCGATCTCGTAACCCTGTTCCTGTAAAAATGTGAGTGCACCGCTTACCGAGGAATGTTCGAGAAACGTAGAAATAATGTGCTTTCCCTTGCGGCGGTTCGTGACTGCAAGTCCCTTTACCGCGAGGTTATTCGCTTCGCTCGCACCGCTTGTGAATATCAGTTCATTCGGCTGTATTCCGAGCAACTTTGCAATATCCGACAACACGTTGTCGATCACGGCTTTCGAGGCTCGACCTTCCGAGTGCGCGGAGTTCGGATTTGCAAACTGCTCCCGCGCAGTCTCGGTAAATTTCTGCAAAACGCGTTCATCGACGGGCGTGTCGGCGGTGTAATCGAGATATATCACAGTTCCACCTCCGTCTTGTCTGTGGGCTTTCGCGTGTCGTATTCCTCAATAAAGCGGTGATATTCGCTGCCCTGATGATACGACAGCATTGAGCCTATATCGACATTCTCGACGCTATGAAAAATGCTCATGTCGATATTGGGGTCAATGCGTCTCAACCCTTTGAGCAGGTGCTTGACCTCCTGACGCTTAGAGCCGCCGCCACCGTTGTCGCACATCGTACAGTTCTCTGTGAAACGGCACGCGCACTGGATAAACTGCAAGTCGTTCTTAAGCCGCCAGTCGATAATGTCATGCTCGCGGACAAGGTACATCGGGCGTATGAGCTGCATACCGCCATAGTTCTCGCTGTGCAGCTTCGGCATCATAGTCTGCACCTGTGAGCCGTACAGCCTACCCATTACTATCGTTTCGATGACATCATCGAAATGGTGCCCGACAGCTATCTTGTTGCAGCCGAGAGCCTGTGCGTTCTTATAGAGATAACCGCGTCTCATGCGGGCGCAGAGGTAGCAGGGGTTGTTGTCGATTTTCGCAACTGCATCGAATATCTGTGTTTCAAACATCTGTATCGGCACTTCGAGAAGTGCGGCGTTGTCGATGATCTTCTGTCTGTTTATCTCGTTGTAACCCGGATTCATTACAAGAAAAACCGTCTCGAACGGTATCTCGCCGCTGCGCTGTAAAAGCTGCATACACAGTCCTGTGAGCATGGAATCCTTGCCGCCGGAGATACATACGGCTATCCTGTCATTAGGCTGTATCAGCTCGTACTTTTTTATCCCGTCGAGAAACGGCTGCCATATCTTTTCGCGGAATTCGCCTGTTACTGAAAGTTCGTATTTATTCATCGTGTTCACTTATTTTCCGTTTCCGCGATGACATCGACTTCGACAAGAACATTCTTTGGCAGCGTTTTTACCGCGACGCAGCTTCTCGCGGGAAGTGATGTGAAATATCTGCCGTAGATCTCGTTGAATGATGCAAAATCATTCATGTCGGCAAGGAAGCAGGTGGTCTTTACCGCCTTGTCAAACGACGAGCCTGCCGCTTCAAGAACAGCACCGAGATTTTTCATCACCTGCTCGGTCTGTCCCGCTATATCTACAGCTTCTAAAGCGTTCGTTGCCGGGTTTATCGCTATCTGCCCCGAAGTGAATACGAGACCGTTGCTGATGATCGCCTGTGAATACGGTCCTACCGCTTTCGGTGCTTTTTCTGTGCTTATTGTTTTCATTTATGTGTCCTCCTGTAATCATTTATAATATTCAGTTCGCCGAAGTCCGGTGTACGGCTTTTTATTTCTGAGCTCCGTCGATCGTTGCAGTTCTATATCTGCGTACAGAATACATTCGGAGCCGTTTGCTCTTGCGGCGATATTACCGTTCGCGTTTATTATAACCGAGCGTCCGGCATAATTCATTTCTCCTTCGCTTCCGACCCGATTGCACATAGCTGCGGCAACACTGTTCCGGAACGCATCGACTCTCATCTCCCATTCAAACATTTCAAGCGGCTCAGTAAGCGTATTGACCGTCGGTATCAGTATCAGCTCCGCGCCCATAAGCGCTTCTGTCCGAATACTCTCCGGATAGTGGCGGTCAAAGCAGACAACTATACCGACCTTGCCGATGTCGGTATCGAATACCCCGAAATGATGCTGAACGGTGGGCGGCAGAAAGCAGATGCGATATGCTCAAAAATCCGCATGAAGCATGGGCGGAAGCGTGGGGTGCATATCATACTAAAAATCCTGATTTGCCCGATTATATAGCGAAATATGTTCACGAAAGGACAAATACACCCCTTGACAATTTCGGTAAAAGTGGTATAATAGAAGAAAAAAGTATGAAATTAACAAAACTTGCTTCCGACGGCAGTGTTGTTAATCCCATGAACGCCAAGCGCTACCAGATTGTTAAGAAAAATCTTGAAGCAAAAGGATGCTCTGTTATTTCAGCGGTTGATGATGATTTAAGATTTTTGATTGCTATGGATGCCGAGGCTATTTCTGACGAAGTAGGCATACTGCACCGAGGGGAAATTCCAAGTGCATCAGCTTTTTTCGAAGAGATTATTCATTATACTCAGATAAAAAGATATGGTGCTGTAGGTGAAACCGATTTTGTTGAGAGGGCGGCACGCGAAGTCGCCGCCAATCGCAAATTATTGAAGCACGGAAAAGAATATGGCTTCACAAAAGAAGATTTTGAAGAAATAAAAAGAAATCTTTCTTTGTGGGAGGAAGATTTTGAAAGAAGGGCGGGAGTGAGCTATGATGACAGTAAACTCCATAGGGAAATATAATACATCTTTTGGTTTAGCTTTTGTAGTAAAATGCTCTGAAACCATAAAGGTTGGACAAAATGTAGTTATTGACGGAATTGCTTATTCTGTAAAAAAGATTTTGATGTCAACGAATCCATCTGACGAAGATATTGTCACTTTACTCGTTTGACAACAATTTAATATCATTTCAGCACACACCTTCGGGTATGTGCTGTTTTTATGCCCAAAATAAAACAGGCGATTTTGCACGCGCCTGCAAAATTCAATAATCTTAACGCACGTCTTCGGATATGCGTTATTTTTATACCCAAATCACCGCGCCTCGGGTTTATGAGGCTGACTTTCAACAGCGGGCGGAGCTGTTAAAACATCACGCAGAAAGGAAATAAAACCATGAAAAACATTCTCGAAATCCTGAAGGAGCTGGGGCTTGAAGTTCCGGCAGATAAACAGGAAGCCCTGAACAAGGCAGTCGCCGAAAACTACAAGACTGCGGCGGAGTTTGAAAAGACGAAGACCAAGCTCGAAACCGAAAAGAACGGCGTCGAGGAGCAGTTAAAGGCTGTACAGGAGTCTTTGAAGAAGTTCGACGGCGTGAATGTCGACGAGCTGAAGAAGCAGATCGAGACCGCGAACGCCCAGGCAGCCGAAAAGGAAAAGGAATATCAGGCAAAGCTTGACGATCTTGAATTTTCTGGTCTGCTCGACTCGGCGATCGTAGGTGCCAGAGCGAAGAACGCAAAGGCTGTCAAGGCTCTGCTCGATATTGATACGCTCAGAGGCAGTAAGAACCGTTCCGAGGATATCAAGGCGGCACTTGAGGCTGTCGCGAAGGATAATGACTATCTCTTCGACAGCGGCTCCTCTCAGAGCTCGGGAACAGGCAACACGGGAACGACCGGGACCCACGGTGGAAATAACAACGTACCGCCGACTGTCAGCGCTGCGGATGCACGCGCGGTAATGGGACTCCCGCCCGAAAACAAGTAAGTAAAGGAGAATCAAAATAGATGTTTTGTTTCATGTATGTTCTCCTTGTATTATATCCCTACCAGCTTGCTCTTGACCGCCGTATATTTCTTTTCCGGTATGGGAATTACAGTCCCGTCCGAAAGCTCGACCTTAAATCTCCACACAGCCTTGACATCGAGCGGGTTTATGATATAGCTTGAATGTACACGGATCAGAGTTCCCTCGGTCTGCTTCTCCAAATCGGAGAGGTTGCACCTGACCGTAATCGTTTTGTCACGCAAATGAAGTATGCACTGATGTTCCGGCGTAGATCTTATCCATATAACAGAGTTTAATGTGATAACATAAAATATGCTGTCCGTTCCGAGCAGGCTTATACGCGGTTCCTGCACGAGCGCATTCGCTTTCTTGTATATCTCGTTGTAATGATCGGGGTAAAGATAATCATCATTGTGATATTCTATCGGGTGTGAGATATGCACCATAAAGATCCTGGGCTGCCGCTGTCGATTTCCTTTGTCATCAATGCAGCTGACATCAGCCCAGCTGAATTGGAGCCGCTGAAATGCAGGAATAACATCACCGTTCGGATAGTGTCCCGTAACAACATACATAAGCATTACTTCACAGGTCGCGTTGGAGGTTTTGACGTACTCCGCCTCAATATTGCCGAGCTTAAAGGTGATAGCATTGGAGAACTCCGCCCACGCTGCTTTGAGGTTATCCAATCCGTGTATCTTCTGTTCTATGGCAATACCATACCACTTCACATTCTCGCTCATGTGTTCAAAATACGGCTTGGCATTATTCTTATCGTAGTATTCCATAGCGATATTGATACTCTTATTTACGCACTCTTCGGCATTCATTTACGGCACCCCACTTTGAAAATAATATATCATACAAAGAATTTTTTTGTCAAGGCAAGTTGTACAAGATGTGTGGCAAGTCAATTACGAATCAGTCTGTTGACAGCTTGTTTTGACCGTGTTATAATAAATCTGCCGCAAAATCCTGTGATGAATTATGCAATATTAACAAAATACAATTTTATTTCAGAATTATTCGAAAAATCATTATCCCTTTTGCTTTTTTCTGCAACTTAATAAACAGAAAACAAAAACCACAGTGATGAGCCGCAGACGCGGTTTAAATAAATTAAAATGCCTACGGGCGGAAAGGAGTTTTCGTATGAAAACTATACAGGATTTTATCAAGGAGATCGAAGGTTCGGCAGCATTTCAGGACGAGCTCAAAGCGATCAAGGACAAGGACGCACTCGCAGAGTTCCTTAAAAAGAATGATGTTGAGGGAACTGTTGAGGATTTCGGCAAGGCATTAAAGGTACAGTCAGAGGGCGAAATGACCGACAACGACGCGGAAGCAGTCGCAGGCGGTCGCTGGGAATGGGGATATAATCTTTGGCATTACTTCTTCGGCTAATGCGATTCAACTACACAGGACAATGCCACCGATTTCGTTTGGCGGCACTATCCCCTTGAAACACGAAATGACGTATTACGATGAAACCAATCGAAGCATTCATCAAGGAAATCGGCGAGTCTACTGAATTACAGGACGCGATCAAGGACAAGGACGCTCTTGCAGAGTTTCTCAAAAAGAACGATATTGACGGAACAGTCGAGGATTTCGGAAAGGCGTTAAAGTCAAAAGCGGAAGCCGAGGGCGAGATTACAGACGACGCTGCAGAAGCTGTTGCAGGCGGCGGTTGGCTGATAGATCCCAAGAATACAAGAGCTTCATTTCTCAGAGGAATAAATCGGGCTCTCTGAACCTTGCAGCACAAAGACTCCGTTTTCGGGGTCTTTGTGCGTTTTTATTTGCAGATAAGTACCGACACTTTAAACACCCCATTATCCGGCATAAACGAGCTTTCACCTTGGTACTTTCCGACAATGTGCCGCACGGAGTTTATTCCGATACCGTTTCCCTTGTGCTTGGTGGAAAGGAATACGCCTTTGTCGTTTGTATGCGGCTCGACTTTGTAATTATTTTCGACTATGAATGAAAGCTGTTCGGGCGAGGAACTGTGACTTCCGGTGATCTTTATGTATCGCTTTTCATCTATAAATTTACAGGCTTCCACCGCATTTTCTATGATATTACCGAACATTACGGCAAGGTCTGGCTTTTCTATAAAGCACGTTTCGGAAAGAACAATATTCACCGTATAATCAATGCCGTTTTTCAGTGCGATCTCCGAAAAATATGTCAGTACTGCGTTCACTGTGTCATTCTCGCAATACCTCAGCGGCTGGTCGTGGATAAGAGAAGCCGGATAGGACGCAATGATCCCGTCAAGCGCGGAAAGATCTCCGGTTTCCCGTATCTGTCTCAGCAGAAGGACATGATGCCGGAGATCGTGGTTAGTACTGCGCATATCCTCAATGCGCTCATTGATCGTATCGTACTGCATTTTTTGCAGTTCAAGCTCATGGTTATCCGCCGTAAGACGGGCGTTTTTCTCATAGACCGTTACAAGCTGCACTATTATCCGGTAGATCATTAACGAGCCTATATCGATAAGCAGCAGATATCCGGTGCTTAACGGATCGAGCGCGTTTTCAAGCGCAGACTTTCCGGAGGTGTAGAAATGCTGCGTCCATATCAGATAGAATACTCCCGGTACAAGCCACAGGAACCACCAGAGCGAACTGCTCGCCGCCGACAGCTCCGAGTCCGGCTCGGAATCGGCAGTTATCCCCTTTAATATCATCAGATACACAGCTGTTACCAGAAGTGCTTCCACCGGCATCATAAACAGCGAGTAGGTAAAGTGATACCGGAGAAGTGCTTCTTCCGGAAAGAATATGCCCTCGATAAATTTTGAGGTCACGACAACAAGATTTCCGAGATCCATCAGTACAAGAACAGTAAAGACGAGCTTTCCGAAACGCTCCCTTATGGCAAGGAAGATAAAGCCGATATAAATGACCGATATTACCGCATCATACAATGGGTTCTGCACCTGCGGCGAGAAAAAGCGGAATGTGTTGAGAGATACCTGCGAGATTGTTGCAAAGATGAGCAGAAGCACCGTTATCCGGGTGCCGAATCTCCACCGTCCCTGGAACGAGAACAGCACAAGAAGCATATACGGAAACGAGTTCAGGAATGTATATAAAACAGCTTCCCATACGGAAAAACCTGGATTCATAAGATACACCTTCTGTAGTTTGAGAATAAATATATGATAGCACAAAACAGCCGTAAAGTCAACTTTACTTTTTCTTCTCGTCCTATAGGCAATCTCTCCGTCCGGAAAGCCATAAATCGAAGTTTTTCAAACGGAATTTTTGCCTATATGACGATCGAGAAAAGCAGGAATGCATTTCGTGCACAAAATCACGCTTTGTGTGCACTTTTTGATACAGGCGCAATTTTCTGTGATATAATAGTTCAAAAGTCCGGCAAGGAGATAAAAAGTATGAGAATTGCAATAGTCGATGATAACATCAGGGATGCGGGCAAGATAGAGTTTGCGCTTATGGATATTGCGAAAGATATTCTTATAGACAAATATGAAAGCGGCAGCGCTTTCATCGAAAAAATCAAAGGCGGGGTCTTTTACGACATCGTTTTTATGGATGTATATTTAGGCGATGAAAACGGCACCGACATAGTACGCAGTATGCAGGAGATAACGCCGTCAACTCAGGTCATTTTCAGTACCACAAGCAAAGATCATGCAATAGAAGCATTCAGGCTGAACGCGGTCGGATATCTTCTCAAACCTTATGAGGAAGCCGACGTCGTAAAGGTATTCGCGCGTGCGGGACTTCGCCGGGAAAGTTCGGAGGAAACCGTGCTGCTGCAATTCGGCGCGGAAAACAGATTGTTCCGTGTTGCCGATGTGGTGAAAATCGAGAGCGATAAGCACTACACAAAAATAACCGTAAGCAGCGGGAACGTAAGCCGTTATCACTACGGTTATTCGGAGGTCGCCGTCAAGTTCGTCAAAGGCTTTATAGAGATAAAACGCGGAGTTTCGGTAAATATGGCGTATATTGAGCGCATAAGGAACGGCGTTGTGTATCTTCGTGACGGCAGCAACTATAAGATAGCACGCGGCAAAAAGGACTATGTGGTAAGCCAGTTTACAGCATTTGCAATAAACAAAAGCAGTATATTTTAGGCAATGTCCACAAATATTGTCATTTTCTCAAATAACATTATCCCTTCTGCTTTTTTCTGCAACTTAATAAACAGAAAGGCGCAAGGGAAAGGAGGTCAGAATGGAGAATACACTTCGCAGGATGTACGAATATCAGCGGTTTGAAAACAATCCGCGGCTGAAAAAATTGCTCAATGACGCACTCAGTCGGTACAGCTTTCCGGACGAAGGTGAGCTTTCGGACGATGAAGCGGGACTTCTGAACGCTGCGGGAACGCAGGTCGCAGACCCGAAGCGTGGTAAGGAGGAGCACTCATGACGGCGGCGGTTATCGACTGGGAGACAGTCTACAAGGAGTACGAACCGAAAGTCAGGGCGTACATAACGAGTCGTGTCGGGAACTCCGAGGATATAAAAGACCTCTGCTCGGAAGTGTTTTTGGAGATAATGCGGCAAAAGGAACGGTTCAGCGGAGAGCTTAAAGCGCTTTCAAGCTGGATATTCGTGATAACAAAGCGGACAACAGCAAAGTTCTATCGTTACCATCGTCCAACGGACGAGATACCGGAGGAATTTGCGGACGACACCGACATCGAGCAGCGGACAATTGACGCGGAAACGCTCGACCGGCTCGCAGACGCGCTCGAAATGCTTGACGAACGGCTCAGGGACATAATTTCACTGCACTACTACGGTGAAAAAACGCTGACCGAGATCGCGTCGGCAATGGGTATGTCATACGCGAACATCAAGGTGCTACACAAAAAGGCTCTGAATCAGCTTAAAAAGCTGATAGGATAACAACAAAATGCTATAAGCCGCAGACGGCGGTTTATATTTAATTGCTCGAACGGGCGGAAAGGAGTTTTCGTATGAAAACTATCGAGGCATTCATCGGTGAGATCGAAACTTCGGCAGCATTACAGGACGAAATGAAAGCGATCAGGGACAAGGACGCTCTAGCAGAGTTCCTCAAAAAGTATGATGTGAACGCTGCTATTGAGGAATTTACAAAGGCTGTCAAGGCAAAGGCAGAAGCCGAGGGCGAGATAGCTGATGACGCAGTGGAAGCGGCTGCGGGCGGTGTCAAACGATTAAAGAATTGGATTATATATGATTAAGTCAGAAAATACAACGTACATTACACCATTTACGGCAGTAATACTCCCGCTAATTTACTTCGGGATAAGCTGATAAACACGGCAGTGGAAAAGGTGGCAGAAAAATACTACTGTCACTGATGATAAAACATTATCAGGGAAACAAGCAGTCACTATACCCGACTGCAAGAATAACAATTATTATCAGGAGGAAAAACGACTATGAAGGAATCGTTGACCAACCTTTGCGAGAGTTTCCTCGCGAACATTGAACTGATCTACAAGCAGAAGGGCTTCAAGCTCGTGAGCACTAAAGTCATGCCGATGTGCAGCTATGCGTACATCACAAGCGGCAAAGCAGTCGAGCCGGAACGCCTTCAGGAATGCCTTAAGCTCGTTGAGAGCAAGGGCGGCGGCTCATTGTCCGGAATGAGGGATGCTTTTCAGGGTCCGCACGCGTGTACACTCGCGGTAAGCGAAAATCCCGCAGATACTATAGATTCCGATGCAATGATCTTTGAAAAGCTCAAGAAAGCATATACAGACTCCAAGTATATCGGAGTAGCAGCTTCTCTGCTCCCGAGGCTGGGCAAGCCGGAGGCGCTCGACGAAAAGATCGCAAGAGGCAGGAGAATTTTTGACGCTCTTGCTAAAAAACACAAAGTTAACACCGATTTTCATGACACGTTAATGACGAGTATCATCGCATACAGTGATAAGTCTGACGATACGATAGCCGGCGAAACCGAGAAGATATATACGGAGATAAAACCTCTCACAAGCGGAGAATATGCGCAGGACTGCGCCCTTATACTTACCTGCTCTGACAAGCCCGCCGATGAAAAGATCGCCCGTTTCAAAGAGCTTTACGAAGCGCTCTCAAAAGATAAGAAGAACAAGTATACCAACGGTCCGGCGATCGTGACACTTGCGGCGCTTGCGCTCTTTGACGATGACGCGGGAACGCTTGTAAGCGATATTATGGAGACTGCCGACCTGTTCGCGGAAAAGAAGCACTATAAAGGTCTGTTGCCGTTATTCGGCAGGGACGAGCGTATGCTGCACGCCGCTATGCTTGTAATGGCGGACAATATGACCGACGACAAGTATGTTTGCTCCGTGGCGGCTATGTATTTGTCGGTATTCTATATGTATGAGATAGAACAGGGCATCTCCGCGGTTTCCGGAGTATTACCCCTCATGGTATGATAACGGCTCAAGCCCTTACCGATAATATGTTAATGACCGCATAAAGCGGTTTAAAAATTCTGAAAGGAAATAAAACTATGAACAGAAAACTCAAAAGAACATTAAGCGCAGTTCTCGCCTGCACGGTCATCTTAAGCTCGTCGCTTACGGCTCAGATCACCGCAGGCGCCGACACCGCGACAGTAGCTGTGACCGACAGTACGGCAGCAAAGTCCTACACGCTTACCAAAAAGAACATCAAGACCTATTTCTTTTCCGCGGCAAAAGAAAAAATGACCAAAACCCCGCTTTACTATGTCAACGGGAGCGATGTGCCTTACATGAAGGTCGAGGATTGGACAGAGCTGTATAAGACTATTGCTGTCGAAGCTTACGGGAAAACAGACTTTGATATAAAAGTTCAGAAAGACGGCGACACGGTATATCTCGTGAGAGAAAACGGTTATTTCATGGGTATGGATCTTACACAGGACTTGTTCTACTTCTGGGATTATAACGCATTTGTCGATATACCCGGAAACGGTCTGATGGATGTTACGAGCGGCATTTTCAAGGGCGCTGACGGTTCCTCGAGATATGTAAAGGAGCTTTCCTCGACAAATCAGCGCTACGGCGATCAGATAACGATGGATCTCGGCGCGTATGGTATCGACCTTGTTCAGAAGGGAGATAATTATTACATACCGGTTCAGACGCTGTCCGATATATTTTTGGCATCCTCGTCGATACATATGCTTTATAACGGAAAAGTCCTTATAGTCGAGGCGGGAGGTGTAAATGCACTGTTTGGAGCAGCGGGAATGACCGAGCTTGGTACGATCTATTATGCCGACGGCGGTTCGGGCAAGGTAAGCAAGGCAATGGCGGAATACAGCTATAAGGAGCTTTGCTTTGCGCTCGACACTTTCTATGGCCTGAAGGATCAGCACAAGATCAAGGATTTTCAGACACTTATGAAGCAGACCGGTTATGAGTCGTATTTCCTCAGCACCAATCAGACAAGGACGGAAAAGCGTCTGTTTGACCTCATATACAACAGTCTCGATGATCAGCACAGTACTTACCAGCTTCCCTCCTACGCTGCTGACATGACTTCTGTTGCACAGTATGGACGTAAAAAAGGCGAAAGCCGAGCGAGCGCTGCGCTGCATGAAAGACAGACGGAGCTTATGACCGCGAGAGCGCAGTTCAATCCCGACGGCGTTCCCGGATATCAGGAGATCGGAGATACCGCTTTCATCACCTTTGACAACTTTACCATCGATATGACAAAGGATTACTACACGACCGCGCCCACAGCGGAGGATACAGATACTATAGGCATAATAGCCTATTCCGTTCAGCAGATACTCAGAAAAGACAGCCCCATAAAGAATGTGGTGCTGGATCTTTCCTGCAATACCGGAGGTGCGGTCCCCACGGCGATATATACGCTCGGAGCATTCCTCGGCAAGGCTTCTGTAAGCCTTGAGGATCCCAACACCGGCGCGCTCATTACACACGATTATAAGGTAGATACCAACTTTGACGGAAAGTTCAATTCAAAGGATACACTCGCCGGAAAAGGACTTAACCTTTACTGTCTCGCTTCAAGCGTCAGCTTCTCCTGCGGCAACCTCGTTCCGTGCGCGTTCAAGAACAGCGGCAAGGTAAAACTTCTCGGCGAGACTACCGCCGGCGGTACTTGCACGGTAATGCCGCTTACGACCGCGTCCGGCTCGATATTCAACATTTCAAGCTCCATACGCCTGAGCTTCCTCAAAAACGGCTCGTTCTATGACATCGACCGCGGTGCCGACCCCGATATTCCGATCACCAAGACCGAGCATTACTATGACAGAGAAGCGCTCGCGGAGTATATAAACGGTCTGTTCTGATGATGCATATCACACATTACCGAATAAAATAAAATTTTTTGAAAAAAACATTATCCCTTTTCCGGTTTTCTGCAACTTAATATATGGAAGCCAAAAAACGGTTACTATCGCCGGGAAGCCGGCGGTGAAAACAAATCAGATTGCCCACACGGGCAGAAAGGAGTTTTCGTATGAAAACAGCCGAAGATTTTTACAAGGAGATCGTGGGCTCTCCGGAGCTTCAAAGCGAGCTCAAAGCCGCTTCCGACGAAATGCTCGGTGCGTTTCTGAAAAAGCACGGCTGCGACGCGGACGTTAAGGATTTTACCGAGTTCATAAGGTCGCAAAGTGAGGGAGAGATCGGGGACGATGAGGCTGCCGCGGCAGCAGGAGGGGTTTATTACCGTCCGTTTTCTAAGCTTGATACACAAGAGGTCGTTTGATCCATGCGGGATAATCCAAGCAATTTATAAAGCACATAATAAATTGCGGAAAGGACATTTATTATGAAAACAATTGACGAATTTATCAAGGAAATAGAGGACTCGACAGCATTAAAAGACGAGCTGAAAGCTATAAAGGACAAGGACGCTCTTGCGGACTTCCTCAAAAAGAATGATGTAAGTTCGACTGCCGAGGAATTTGCAAAGGCGTTCAAGGCAAAGAATGAAGCAGAAGGCGAGATCGACGACGATGATAAATTAGAAAAAGTCGCGGGTGGGTTTCTTTGGTGGTAATACCGACCATACCGTACATTTATTCGGATATTGAGCAGAAACGCTTAATATATTAAAATGCCTTGACGGCCGAACGGCACGACGCCGTAATAAAGGTTTCCAAAAGCGCGCACGATGCGCGCATAAAAGAAACCTTAAAGAAAGGAGTTTTCATTATGAAAACAATTGAAGAATTCATCAAGGAGATCGAGAGCTCGGCTGACTTACAGAACGAGCTTAAAGCGATCAAGGACAAGGACGCTCTTGCAGAGTTTCTCAAAAAGAACGATATTGACGGAACAGTCGAGGATTTCGGAAAGGCGTTAAAGTCAAAAGCGGAAGACGAGGGCGAGATTACAGACGACGCTGTAGAAGCTGTTGCGGGCGGCGGCTGGCTCATCGACGCATTCAGTAAGTTATTCGGCATATAAAAGTGACAGCAAAACGATTACGAGCGTAAGAGAAAACTTAAAGAAAGGAAATGATATTATGAAATTGACAGGTGAATTAAAGGAAAAGGTTGAAAAGGCTGAGAATACAGCCGGGGCAAAGGACATTATCGCAGAGGCAGACGTTGAGCTGACGGACGAAGAAGTCGATAATGTTGCAGGCGGTCGTCTTTCAACGATGGTCGGTGATCCGGGAAATAGCACCGACTTTGTCAACAATGCAACCATAGGTAATATGGGCAGAAGAAACTGATACCTGACTAAGTACGCACAAAGGCTCCGTTCGCGGGGTCTTTGTGCCGTACATTTAAGGAGAATCCATAATGGAGAACAACACCATTTTCAGACAAAAGAGCATAGACAAGGTTTCGTCACCGGAAAAGCTCGACGACTATATCCGCGTCACCACGCCGAGCGTGTGGATAACGCTCATAGCTATCGTCCTGCTGCTTGTCGGCGCGGTGGTATGGGGTATTTTCGGAGAGGTTGAAATACATAACGAGGACGGAACAACAGAGACTGTCGCACCTATCACATTTATTATGAATTAAGGAGCCGGAAATGGCAGAGAAAATGATAAAACAGTCGCTCACGAAAGGTGTTGCGAAGGTTCCCGTCGTTATGCAGATGGAAACGCTCGAATGCGGCGCGGCTTCGCTTACGATGATACTCGCGTACTACGGCAAGTGGATACCGCTGGAGCAGATACGCGAGGACTGCGGAGTTTCGCGCGACGGCTCGAATGCGAAGAATATTCTGAAAGCCGCGAGAAGCTACGGACTGAACGCCAAAGCGTACCGCTATAATCCCGAAAGGCTCAGGGAAGTCGGAAAATTCCCGATGATAGTTCATTGGGAGTTCAACCATTTTATTGTGCTGAACGGTTTCAAGGGCAATTACGTTTACATAAACGACCCCGCCCGCGGCTCGGTAAAGATGACTTTTGAGCAGTTCGACGAGGGCTACACCGGCGTGTGTCTTATGTTCGATCCGTCCGAAGCCTTTGTGCCCGGCGGCAGACCGAAAAGCATTGCCGAGTTTGCGAAAGCACGTCTGAAAGGCGCATCCGCAGCTGTCGCTTTCGTTACCATAACCACACTCATAAGCTCGATAACGGGGATAATCCTGTCGGGCTTTTCGCGCGTTTTTATGGACAGACTGCTTACCGGTCTTGACGCGGCCTGGCTTCTTCCCTTCATAGTCGGGCTTGCGGGCGTTTCTGCCGTGCAGATCATCGCATCATGGATACAGGCGGTGTATTCGCTGAAAATAAACGGCAAAATGGCGGTCGTCGGGAATATGTCGTATATGTGGAAGGTGCTCCGCCTGCCTATGAAGTTCTTTTCACAGCGCATGGCGGGCGATATTCAGCAGAGACAGGCTTCAAACGCGAATATCGCGGGCAGCCTTGTGAATACCCTTGCTCCGCTGGTTTTGCAGACGGCGATGATGATATTCTACCTTGTTGTCATGGTGAGGTATTCGCTGCTTCTTACGGCGATAGGCATAGCATCGATAGCCGGACAGATGTTCGTGTCGCGGATAATTTCTAACAAGCGCGTCAATCTTACCCGTGTTATGATGCGCGACGCGGGAAAGCTCGCAAGCGCTACGGTATCGGGCATCGAGATGATCGAGACGATCAAGGCGAGCGGTGCAGAAAACGGATTTTTCGAGAAATGGTCGGGCTATCAGGCGAGCGTGAATACGCAGAACGTGCGCTTCGAGAAGATAAACAACTACCTCGGCATGATACCCGCGATACTGACTCAGCTCGCGGACACAGCGGTGCTGATACTCGGCGTGTACCTGTGCATGACGGGACAGTTCACTGTCGGTATGGTAATGGCATTTCAGGGCTTTCTCGGCTCATTCATGCAGCCTGCGCAGACACTCATTTCCGCGGGGCAGCAGTTTCAGGAGCTTCGCACCGAAATGGAGCGTGTCGAGGACGTTATGAAATACCCGACGGATGTCGAGATAGATGAGGATATAGACGAAGAAGCGGATTACGAAAAGCTCTCCGGCACGGTTGAGCTGAAAAACGTGACTTTCGGCTATTCACGGCTTTCACCGCCTCTTATCGAAAATTTCAGCATGAAAATGGAGCCGGGCAGCAGAGTGGCATTCGTAGGCTCGTCGGGCTGCGGCAAATCAACGCTGGCAAAGCTGATCTCCGGTCTTTATCAGCCGTGGGAGGGCGAAATTCTCTTTGACGGCAAACACATAAACGAGATAAACCGCAGCGTGTTCACCGGTTCGGTCGCGGTGGTCGATCAGGACATCACGCTGTTTGAAGATACAATAGAAAACAACATCAAGATGTGGGACAACACTATCGAAGACTACGAAATGATGATGGCGGCACGCGACGCGCAGATACACGATGACATCATGCAGCGCGAGGGCGGCTACCGCTACAAGCTGACAGAGGGCGGACGGGACTTCTCCGGCGGTCAGCGTCAGAGATTGGAAATTGCCCGTGTCCTCGCGCAGGACCCCACGATAATCGTCATGGACGAAGCGACTTCGGCTCTTGATGCAAAAACGGAGTATGATGTGGTGAACGCGGTCAAGCAGCGTGATATCACCTGCATCGTTATTGCGCACAGG
Organism: Ruminiclostridium sp.; assembly: GCA_016282095.1. Taxonomy (GTDB): domain Bacteria; phylum Bacillota; class Clostridia; order Oscillospirales; family Ruminococcaceae; genus Ruminiclostridium_E. The sequence continues at coordinate 17,451 of JAEEJW010000048.1, forward strand.
CTTTCGACGATACGCGACTGTGATGAGATAATCGTGTTCGATCACGGCAAGGTCGTCGAGCGCGGAAC
>JAEEJW010000005.1 GCA_016282095.1 Ruminiclostridium sp.
CCGAAGCCGGAAGAGGAAGATATGGGCGAACCGCTCGATTTCACATTCTGATACATACAAAAACTGCCCTTTCAGTCGAAAGGGCAGTTTTTCTGATGTTTTGTCTGTGTGTTTATGCTCTCTTTGCCTTGTGGAATATCTTCTTGCCTTTCTTGATGACAACAAAATCGTCAAGGGCGATCATTTCGTTGGGATCGGTGATCTTTACATCGTTTACGAGAACTCCGCCGCCTGCGATGATCGTTCTGCCCTCGCGCTTTGAGGGTACGAGCCCTGTGAGCGTGAGCAGGTCAAGAATGCCGATCTTGCCGTCGGTGAGCTTATCCGCGGGGATTTCGGTTGTAGGCATATCATCGGAGACTCCGCCGCCGCCGAAGACGCTCTTTGCCGCTGCGAGAGCCTTGTTCGCCTCGTCCTCACCGTGTACCATTTTCGTAAGCTCGAACGCAAGGCGCTCCTTTGCAGCGTTGAATGCCGAGCCTTCAAGGTGCTGCTCCATTTCCTCGATCTCTTCTATCGGAATGAATGTAAGGAGCTTCATGCACTTGATAACATCGGAATCCGCTACGTTCCTCCAGTACTGGAAGAATTCGTAAGGCGGGGTCTTGTCGGCGTCGAGCCATACTGCGCCCTTCTCGGTCTTGCCCATCTTCTTGCCTTCGGAGTTGAGAAGAAGGGTAATGGTCATAGCGTAAGCGTCCTTGCCCAGCTTCTTTCTTATCAGCTCGGTGCCGCCCAGCATATTGCTCCACTGGTCATCGCCGCCGAACTGCATATTGCAGCCGTACTTCTTGTACAGCATATAGAAGTCGTAGCTCTGCATTATCATGTAGTTGAATTCGAGGAATGTGAGGCCGCGCTCCATGCGCTGCTTGTAGCACTCCGCTCTCAGCATATTGTTTACCGAGAAGCAGGCGCCTACTTCCCGGAGCAGCTCCATATAGTTCAGGTCAAGTATCCAGTCTGCGTTGTTGACCATCATAGCCTTGCCTTCGCCGAATTCGATGAAACGGCTCATCTGCTTCTTGAAGCAGGCGATATTGTGATCGACGTCTTCCTTGGTAAGCATCTTGCGCATATCGGTCTTGCCCGAGGGGTCACCGATAAGTCCTGTGCCGCCGCCCAGCAGAGCTATCGGGCGGTTGCCGGCGAGCTGCATTCTCTTCATAAGGCACAGTGCCATGAAGTGTCCGACGTGCAGGCTGTCCGCGGTGGGGTCGAAACCGATATAGAACGTAGCTTTACCGTTATTGATAAGATCCGCTATCTCCTTCTCGTCCGTGAGCTGCGCCAGCAGTCCGCGGCGCTGAAGTTCTTCAAATACTGTCATTTTTTATATTGTTCCTTTCATTTATTACATTAATGATAACAGAAATTGCAGGAATGTTGTACTTACTGTACTCTGTACTGCATTTTCAGGTTCTTTACGAACATTCCGTTTGCCTTGTAGAATTCCTGCGCCGTGGTGTTCTGCGCGTTGACTCCGAGCTCGACGAATTTCGCGCCCTTCTCTTTCGCGTAGGCCTTGACAGCGTCCAGAAGCGCTGTACCGATGCCTTTCCGGTGAGCGTTCTCCGCTACGCAGAGCTCGTTCACCTCGATGAACGTAAAGGGCAGTATCTCACCCGCGCCTTTCTGCGTATCGCATACCGAGATCGCCGCGTATCCGTCTATGACGCCTTCGTTCTCCGAAATGATGATGTCTCTGCCGTCGTTCTGTATGTACGGTATCATCAGTTCGTCAAAGACAGGCTGTTCTATCGGCGCGAATATGTCCGGGCGGTAGCCTATGTGCTGTATATGGAGCTGGGTGTGCAGGACATTTATCCCCGCGAGGTCGTCCATAACGGCTGTTCGTATCATGTTTTATCTCCTTCATAGGAAATGAGATCGTCGGGCGATATCACTTCTATCACGGCCTTTCCGGTCTCCGTATCTTCGTGTACGGATTTATCTGTTCTTTTTGTATATAGCCAGCATACCCTTGAGGAGCAGGTCGGCGTCATAGATTATGTTTTTCGTGCGGCAGTAAGGCAGTACCAGCGGAGAATAACCGCCAGTGGCGACTATGGTCTTTACCTCACCCATTTCGGCGGTGAAGCGGTCAATGAAGCCGTCCATCATTGCGGCCATACCGATGATAACGCCGGCGCGCATGGAATCCACGGTATTGGTTCCGATCGTGTGGGTAACGCAGCCGCCCGTTATCAGCGGAAGAGCCGCCGTTCCGCGGGAAAGACCCGAGAACGCCATTTCCACACCCACCGATATGATGCCGCCGAGGAAATCCCCCTTGCCGTTTACAGCAAATACCTTGCTTGCGGTGCCGAGGTCGATTATTATGCCGGGCAGGTCGTAGAAGCACTTCGCTGCAACACCCGCGCAGCACATATCCGCACCGAGAGTAGCGGGGTCGTCTATGCGGATGTTGAGACCGGTCTTTACGCCGGGTCCGACTACCATGCAGTCAATGCCGAACAGCCTGCGCAGTGACGTGCGTATCTGCTCGGTAACGGGCGGAACAACGGAGGATATGATAGCGCAGTCTATCCCGGCGGGGTCAAGCTCATTGAGCTCCATCTGGCTGCGGAGCATCACGGAGTATTCGTCCGCCATACGCGCTGCGTTCGTCTGCATCCTCATTCCGAACACTATCTCTTCTTTGCTGTCGAATACGCCGAATACCGTATTCGTGTTGCCTACATCAATTGTCATCAGCATGACGGTACACCTCTTATTTTATTGATTCAGGGGCTTTCAGACTGTCCCTCTGACCCTTTCGGGGCTGCTTTTTTCCGTGGACCGGCTATATCCATTTGCTGCCTTCGTCTTTGGGAGTGTAGATATAGGGACGGTCATCGTCTTCGTCTTCGTCCTCTTCGTCGATCAGTTCGGCGGGCGGGAGTACAGCCGTTATCGACGGCATAACGCGTTCGGAAGTCTCCGTTCCGGCGTCCTCATAACGCGGTATCTGCGGAAGCTCCGGCTCATCATCATCGTCGTCGGTCTCATGCCCACGGAAGAAACGGATATACAGCACTATGGCCGCCGCGAACAGCAGAGTGCCGCCTATTGTGGCGAATACCGCCAGCGGATAGCCCGCAGTTGTGAACCTGAACTCTATCGTATGCTTTCCGGGGCTTACCGGAACTGTCAGCAGAGCGTCCAGCGCGATATAGTAGTTCTCTGTCTTTGTCGGGTCGTCGGGGTCTTTCAGCTCGGCTTTCTTTCCGTCGATGAATACCTCCCAGCCCTTTTCGTCCGGTATCGACGTGAACAGGTATCTGTCGGTGTCGGCGTTGACCGTGACCTTCATCGAAGTCGGGGTGGGTCTTTCCGCGACGGTTTCCTTGTTCATATCAAGCAGAGCCTGAAGATCGCTGTTTATGGCTTTCTCGTTTATATAGACGAACTGTGCTTCCTTGAAGTAAAGCTCGCTCTTGGTGAGGGTAAGTCCTATTATGACCTGCTCGCCCTTCTTGAAGTCGCCTATCTTCATTATGCTGTTGTTGTCGCCCTCAAAGTAGGTGCCGAGGAATTTCTCGCGGTTCAGCCATACATTGACCGTTCTCTCATATTTGGAGGGCAGATACATATACAGCGGCGACGTTTCGGGCATGGTCAGCGTGTAGACGATCTCTGCGTTCTTCTTGCTGTCCACTACCTTGAAGCTGTGGTGACCGTCGGTGGTCTTGCCCTGGGTTACGTTGGTCTTTTCAAGATCAACGGGAGTCTTGTCGCTGTTTATGATGCGCTTGAAATATTCTCTCTGGGTGTCCAGACCTATCATCGTGGACAGCATCTTGTTCTGGTTGTCGAAGGGCTTGCCCTCCGTGAATTCAAGATCGGCAAATGCCGTATCCGCAAGATATGCCATGGGCAGCGCGTATTCGTTGCGCGTTACGGTTATGTCTGCGGCGGATCCGATGTTCTTGGTGGCGTTGTCCGGGCAGGAAAGCTCGTATTTTACGCCGAAGAGGCTCTTGGTTATCTCCGTGGCTCCGGAGTAGCGCGTATAGTGGCTGCGCGCCGTGAAGCCGAGATCTTCCAGCAGTATTATGGGCTTGGAGTTCAGGGTGCTGGAGCTGTGGGACAGGCCGTACATATTGACAGCCATGGGGTCGTTGACCGTGCGGAAGTAGGTCTTTTCTATGCGGTAGAAGCCGTCGTCCTTGGACTTTATGTCATTGACGACCTCACGGGTCGGCTGTATCACGTTGTTATAGGAGGGGCGTGTCGAGTAGACGATGTCGCCGTGCTGCTTGAAAAGCTGATATATCGTGTTGTAGAAACCTTCGCCCAGCAGCACCACGCACAGCATCACGCACCACAGGGTCTTTCCGGCGGCTATCTTATCCCGGAGCTGAACTATGGTCGCGGAGACCAGCATCAGCACCAGCAGAGCCGGCAGTATGACGGTCAGGCCGTCCATTATGTCGCGGTTGATATCCGTGTTCACAGTGTCCGCGTTTTCTATCAGCAGCAGTATGATGAACCACGCCAGCGCCGACATCGTGAGGCGTTTCTTTGAGATGTCGCCTATGTTGTCAAAGGCCTGCGCCGCGAATCTCACGAGCAGGAACGAGAGCATGAAGCTGTAGCGGTAAGGCAGCCAGTTCGGGAGCTGACCTCCGTGCCATATCATATCCACCTGCTTGATATACATACATACGCACAGTACGGATATTATCACAGCTGCGCCTATCCTGTCGCGGCCGCGTATCTTCTTCATGAAGAAGAAGCACGGCAGCATTATCAGCACGATAGTGCCGCAGTAGATGAAGGGCAGACCGCTCATGCGGCAGGTGTCATAAGTGCCGGGGAACAGTTTGTCGAGCATCTCGACGAAGTTGAAATTCGTGTCTATCGAAGTCGCCTCGGTCACGTTGGACGAGAAATCGAACTTGCCGTAGGACAGCGAATAGTACACCGGCAGCAGCATAAACGCCGACATCATCACCGAGACTATCGCCACTCCGGTGAATGTCAGGCCGCGCCAGATAAACAGTCTGTAAAATTTCTTCTTATGTGTGACGCAGCAGTAATACAAAAAGTATATCGCGGAGAAAATGCCTATCATAAAACCGATGTAGAAGCAGGTCGTGAAGGCATAGACCAGCGAGATCGTCAGCATTATGAACTTGCCTTCGTCTATCAGCTTTTCGATGCCGTAGACCACTATCGGCAGTATCATAACACCGTCCAGCCACATCGGGTTCATCGTCTGCTCCAGCGTGTATGCGCACAGCGCGTAGCAGGACGAGAAGATTATCGTGGTAAATCTGCCGTAACCCTTGCCCCGGCTCAGATAGACCGCCGTACACAGGCCTATCGCGCCTACCTTGGTGACCATCATGGTCAGCAGGCCTTCGGTTATGCACTCACGCGGCCATATCCACACAAGGAGATTGAAGGGGCTTGCGAGATAATAGCCGATGATGCCCATGAATTCGCCGGAAAGATTGCGGTTCCATGAGTAGAAGATGCTCTCCTTGCCTGCCAGAACGTCGTACATGTGGTCAAAGTAGTAAACGTACTGACCGTTCAGGTCGAGTGAAAGCACCGAGCGCTCACCGAAAGGGAAAACTCCGAAAATAAAGTACGATATCAGCAGCGTCAGGCAAGGTACGGCAAAGGATATCCATAACTGCCTGTCCTCGGTGAAGAAGCGCTTTATGCCGCTTCTTGCATAGCCGAGATATTCGCGGATATCAAACGTTCCTGTCATGTGTGTTGTCTTGTTCCTTTCTGTTCTTCGTATCTATCGAAATTATATATCTTGGTCTGAATTTTATCTCTTCGTATATCTTTGACATATAGTAGCCGATGATCCCGAGGCCTATCATTATCACGGAGCCTGCGAGAAGAACCAGCATATAGACTGTGGTGAAGCCCTCCTGCGCGGTGCCGGAGAAGAAGCGCACAAGGCTCTGTATGCCTATGCCCACCGCGAATATGAGGAACAGAAGCCCCATTCCGGTGACAAGCTGCATCGGCAGGTTCGTGAAGCTCGTTATATTGTTGAGGGCGAAGATCATCAGCTTCCTGAAGTTCCATTTCGATTTGCCGGCGTTTCTCGGAGCCACTTCAAATTCTATCTTCGCGGTCCTGAAGCCCACCCAGCTCGACAGCGCCCGGAAGAACGTTATACGTTCCGGGAGCTCGTTGAGTGCGTTTATGACTTTCCTGTCCATGAGCTTGTAATCGCTGGCTCTGTCAAGATCGACGCTGGAGGAATCCCGCATTATCCTGTAAAAAGTCCTGGCGAAGAACTTGTAGACGAAGCCCTCCTTGCCGCGGCTTGCTTTCACCGCTTCCACGACTTCACAGCCCTGCCTGTGGAGCTCCAGCATCTGAGGTATGAGCTCCGGCGGGTGCTGGAGGTCACAGTCGATAACGATGGCGCAGTCGCCGAAGCAATTTTTCAGCCCCGCGAAGATCGCGCCCTCCTTGCCGAAGTTGCGGGAGAATTTCAGCCCGCGGACGGAGCTGTTCTTCTCCGTGAGCGCTTCTATCTTCTCCCATGTCGCGTCCTTTGAGCCGTCGTCCACGAACAGAAGCTCGTAGCTCTCGCCCGTTTTATCGAGTATGCCGCCTATGACGGCGGCGGTGTTTTCTATATTTTCCTGCTCGTTGTATGCAGGGATAATGATCGAAACCATATTTTATTACTTCCTCAGTAAAGATAAAGATCAAGGTCTCCGGAGCTGGTATTTACGTTGAGTTTATTCTTTGCTCCGTTATACATTTCGACACAGTCGCCGTATCGGGACTCGTCCGAAGTGTCCGGCCGGTGAGACGTGAATGTTCCGCTCTCGGTGAAGAACTCAAGGTATATTGAGCTTTCGGGGGACATGAGAAGCTCCACGTTCCCGGAGCCTGCGTTTATCGTCATATCTGCGCTGTAAGAGGAGAACTCGGCGTGTATCCTGCCGCTTTCGGTGCGCACATAAGCGTGCTCGTCTATGCCGTACAGTGTCATATCCCCGCCCTTGGTGCTGAATTCCAGATCGCCGGCGTTCAGGTCACGGGAGGTTATTGCGCCCCCGGAGCTTGACAGGCTTATGCGCTCATAGACCTTGTGCGGCAGTGTTACGGTGACGCCTGCCTCACGGTTCCTGGGCGAAAAAAGGTCTATCGTGAAAGTATCGTTCTGCGTTATGCGCAGAGTACCTTTGTCCTCGGTGAATATAAGCGGCAGACCGCCGGTATAGGCTACCTTTACCGCGTCAACATCACCGTACTCCACGGTTATCGGCATCGAAGCGGTTATGACAACCAGCTCGCGCGGCGTCGCGAATTCCTCTTCCGCGTATATGACGCTGCCGGTGTAGCCGTTCTGCGACCGCAGGTACTGTACCGTTACGCCCGCGGCGATCATTATTACGCCCGCGGCAGCAGCCGTTATCCCCGATATCTCAAGAAGTCTGCGTTTCTTCATAAGCCGCCTTTTTCCCGAATATCTCCGCGGTGCGGGATATACGCTTCAGCCTGCCTGTGAGTGCGATGCATACCGGTATTATACACAGGCTCATTCCTGTACCCAGCAGCAGTATGCCGCCGCTTATCAGCATCAGAGCCAGCGGCGCAAGGTCGCTGATCACCGTCAGCAGTCCGAGCCTCCCGAGAAGCGCCGACGGAAACGCGATCAGCCCGAGTGAGAAAATCCCGAGTGCTGCGAATATATAGCATACCGTCAGCAGGAAAAGCAGTGCCCCGCCGATACGCCCCGCCGCTGTCCGCAGGCGGTATCTGTGCTTACTTGTCATTCTTTTCCTCTATATCCATGCGGTCGAGCAGGGTCTTTTTGCAGTTGTCCGATATTATGAAATATCCCCCGTCGGTCTCGCCGTAGGTGATGTAGTATTCGCAGGGGCTTATGCTGTTCTCCAGCGTATAGTTCAGTATAGGCTGGATAGTGGTGTAGTCCTTGAAGATGATGTCTGTCTCGGTGCTCTTTATGATGTGCTCCGCGAGACCCTGTACCTGCGTGGTGGACATTCCGCGGAAATTCTTGTTTATCATATTCATCGCCGCCGAACCCATTACCGCCAGCGAATAATCGACGCCGTGCCTGAAATTGTAGGTCAGGTAGCCGTAAAGGTCTTCGCCGTTCATATTGTGGACGCCCTCGGTGTAGATCACGTTTTCCACAGTCTCGTTCATCTGCCGGGTAACTTCCTGCTGCTCACCGTCAACCTCGATCATTTCCTTTTTCAGGACTATCTTCGTTTCCTTTTCGACCACATCGGAAGGCACGTTCACATATACAGTGTCCTGCATATTCACGAAGTCGATGAAAGAGAGCCTGTCAAACTTGATATAGTGGATCAGCTTTATGCCCAGCAGGTCTTCGATGCCTGCGCAGACTGCCTTTGCGCCGAAGTTGTCATACATCTCATAAAGGCTGCCGGTGTTGCCGCCGTAGCTGACCTTCGTATTTTCGCGCAGGGGCACGAATACGATCTTCTCGTTGCGGGGCTGATAGTTCATCAGCATATAATAGGCCGGAGTCGCGGCTTTCATATCCGCGAGCATGATCAGCGAAGTCAGGTTTATCTCGGCGCTGGGACGGTAGTCCGCCTTGGAGACCTTGTATATGCTGTCATCGTCGCCCTCCGGGAAGAGAGTGGTCCATATACTGCTGACAAACATACCGAGCAGCGTGAACGACGCTATCAGTGCGATCAGGTATATGTACCAGTTACTTTTTCTTTTGACTGACATTTATATTCTCCTGTATCAAAACAGTCTGTATTTTTTTAAAAAACAGTTGAAATTATCGTGAGAAAAGTATATAATAATATAGATACACATATATGATATATTTTATCACAAATCGCAATAAAATACAATAGGATTTTCTGAAACGATATAACAAAAAATCCCGGACGGGCAGGCGTCTTTCTGTCCGTTTGTAACAATTTCAAGGAGAAATCCCGATGAGCAAACTTCTGCGCAGAGTGTGGGCGGAGATAGACCTCGACGCGCTCGACAACAACATCAGACTGATAAAGGAAGCCGCGGCGGGCAGACCCGTCATGGCGGTGGTCAAGGCCGACGCCTACGGACACTGTGCCGATATAATAGCCTCCGAACTGTGGAAGGAGGGCGTTTTCAGCTACGCCGTCTCGAATGTCCTGGAGGCGACGGACCTGCGCCGCACACTTCCCGAAGCACAGATAGTCATCTTCGGCTACTGCGACCCCGAATGGCAGGAGGACGTGGCTGCGGGGAACTTCGAGCAGACCGCCGCGAACGTTGAGCACGCGCGCATGATCTCGGATTACGGCGCGGAACACGGCCTGAAAATGAAGGTACATATCAAGGTCAACACCGGTATGAACCGCGTCGGCATAGACACCGCCGCGGAGCTCCGCGAGATAATGGAAATGCCGGGACTGGAGATAAAGGGAGTTTATACGCATTTTTCCACAGCCGACAGCGCCGATCCGTCGGATATAGAATACACCCGTATGCAGCAGCGCAGGCTGGACGAAGTCGCTGCCGACGCGAAAGCCGCCGGCATACCGGTCTACTCCCGCAACAGCGGCGGCATACTCTACCACGGCGACCTGGGCGGCGATATGGTAAGAAGCGGTATCATAACCTACGGCTGTATGCCGAACACCGCTCTTGACGTGCCGCTCGGGATACGCCCGGTCATGAGGCTCAGGGCCGCGGTGTGCCAGCTGAAGACCGTACCCGCGGGAACCGCCGTCAGCTACGGACGCACTTTCGTCACCGACCGCGAGACTGTTCTTGCCGTTATCCCGGCAGGCTACGCGGACGGGTATTCACGCGGGCTCTCGAACAGGGGCGCCGTTTATATAAACGGACAGCGGGCTCCGATAGTCGGCCGCGTCTGCATGGATCAGATGATGGTCGATGTGACCGGCCTTGATGTGAATGTCGGGGACACAGCGGAGCTCTACTCCGACACCATTGACGAGATAAAGGTCGATAACATAGCGGATATGCTCGGAACTATCGGATATGAGCTGCTGTGCCTGGTAAGCAAGCGCGTGCCGCGCGCGGCTGTACGCGGCGGACAGATAACGGAGGTAGTGAGCTATATATGAATCGTTACGAAACACACTGTCACACCGCCGAATCGAGCGCCTGCGCAACGGCAAGCGGGGAGATGCAGGCACGCTTCTACAAGGAGCGGGGGTTTAAAGGCATCATAGTCACCGACCATTTTCTCAACGGCAATACCCGGGCCCCCGCCGATCTGCCGTGGGAACAGAGGGTGGATATACTCTGCTCCGGTTATGAGAACGCAAAGAAAACCGGGGATGAGATTGGGCTCGATGTATTCTTCGGCTGGGAGTACGCGCACTACGGCAACGACTTCCTGACCTACGGTCCGGACAGGCAGTGGCTGCTGAAGCACCCGGAGGTCATGGAGCTGCACCCCAACGATTATTTTGATCTCATACACGCGGAGGGCGGCTTTGTGAGCCACGCTCACCCGTTCCGCGAGGACTGGTATATCGATATGATAAGGCTCATGCCGCGCAAATGTGACGGCTGCGAGATCATAAATTCCCATCGCAAGCAGTTTGAGAATGACATGGCGAAGCACTACGCCGACAGTTACGGACTGCTTTACACTGCGGGCAGTGACAACCACCACGCGAACCAGCAGCGGCTCTCCGGTATCGAAACGGACGAAGAGATCAGGGATATCAAGCATTTCATAGAAATTATCAAAAGCGGCAATTACAGAATATTCGACGAAACGCTGTAAACTCCGGGGCTTAACAGCGAAGCGGTCAAAA
>JAEEJW010000049.1 GCA_016282095.1 Ruminiclostridium sp.
CTCGCTGGGTAAATGCGGGCAATCCCGCGGAGTCCTTCTCTCCCGATATCATGTACAGCAAGGGCATTGTGAACAAGGGCGAAAGCTTCATAGGCGTAAGCACGGGCAAGGGTTACGCGTGGTCCGACTGGGCTGACGTTACAAAGAAGCTCAAAAATCTCAATGCCAAAGACGGTATCGACGTGTTTACCTACGATAACTTCCCGATAAGAAGCTACCCCGAGACAGAGCTTTTCACTGCGGGTAACTTCATTCAGGATGAGCAGAGTTCTTACGCTGCCGGCAACGTGATAAAGGGAATACTTGTACTTACAAATAACAGCGATATCGACTTTGCCGCAGATAACGAGATCGAGCTCGTGCTGAACCTCGGCGAGATCGGCGAAAACAATTCCCGCGCAAAATTTAGCGGACTCAAAGCCGGAGAGACCCGTACCGTAGAATACAACTATACCGTGACCGATGCCGATGTCAAGGCGGGTAAAGTAGAAAGCTTCATCACGGTAAAGGTGAACGGCGAGGATATAGGCTATGACCCCGTATTCGACAATATACTCGGCTTTACCGTAAATCTGAAGAACGATAGTGTGTCAGGAATATCCGACGAAAACCCAGCTACCAGTACAGAGGGTTTCGCAGGTATCGGAATAATTGCCGCCATCTCGCTTCTCGGTGCATTCGCGTTAAAAAAACGCTGCAAATAAAAAGAAATCCATTTATAAAGAAAGGAAAAGTTTATGAAAACCAAAAAAATACTTATGGCAGGCGCTGCTCTGCTTGCAATTACAATGAGCATGACCGCCTGCGGACAGAACACGCCCGCCGCGACGACCACAGCGGCACAGGCTGAAACTACCACTACAACCGCGGCAGTGACCGAAAAGGCTGAAACGACCGCTGCCGACAGCGGTTCCTCCGAGACCGCCTATACTATCATTGTTCTTGATGAAGCGGGAAATCCTGTACAGGGTGCTGCGGTGCAGTTCTGCTCCGACGAACAGTGCCTCTTCCAGAAGACTGGCGCTGACGGTATTGCAACATTCACCGAGCCCGAGGGCAAGTACACAGTACATATGCTGAAGGTACCGGAGGGCTACGCGGAGGACAAAACGGAGTATGACGTTCCCGAGACCTACGGAACTGTTACTATCACGCTGAAGGCAGATAACGGCGGTGCCGCTGATACCGGTGCTGAAGAATCGTCGTCCTCCGATTCCCAATATGGTGTGATATATACTCCGGGAGCAGAAGTTGAAGGCTTAAAAGGCTGCTATGATGCACATGGCATGTTCTTGAACATGGATTCAAATCCGAGAACAGCAGTCTTTTCAGTTACGTACTATGGTTTTGAGCCGGAGTATCTGAACGAATATTTTGACTATTTACACGAATATACCACAGCTATGGGTTCAGGCAGTGAATTGCCTCCGGCTCCGCACGAAAGATGGGAATACGGTATGGCATTACAGGCACCGGTATTGCAGATAATAATAGTTGACGGCGACGGTGAGTTTGATCCGACTGCAGTTATCCCCGGTGTTGTTCTGACACAGTTTACGCTCCTTGCGGAAAAAGGAAAAACAAAGTTCTACTTATACCCGCAGGAAATGGCAGGCGCCGGCATGGAAGACTCTTACAAAGAAGCAATGGGCGATTACTATGATGAATATGTAGCATTGAAGGCGAATTATGAAGCTTTCCTTGCCAACTGCACTTTCACCGAGGCGGAGCGTCCGAAAGATGAAGGCATGACTGCTTTGGAATCGCTGGTATTTGAGGGCACAGACCTTGACGGAAACAAAGTCAATACTGCCGATCTGTTCGCAGGTCACAAGGTAACAATGGTCAACTTCTGGGCTACATGGTGCAACCCCTGCATAGGCGAGCTCCCCGAGCTTGAAAGAATGTCCAAGGAATTTGAGAAGAAGGACTGCCAGATCATAGGTATCTGCATTGACGCTTATGAAGACAGCACGATCGCAACGGCTAAGGATATCATCGCAAATTCCGGCGTTGACTATACCAATCTCCGCGGCTGGGAGACGCTGCTTGACGAGATCCCGACTTCGGGCTATCCCACAACATATTACGTTGACAGCGAAGGCAAGATCATCGGTAACAGACTTACCGGTGCAGCTATTACGAAATATGAGAGTGAACTTGACAACGCGCTTTCGCTTGTCGGATAAAAAAGGAGTGCTCTGATTTGGACAAAAAAAGAGTTATATTGATGTCGGTGCAGTCGCTGCTTTGCATAGTGCTTGTAGTGATACTGTCCGCCGCCGTTATAGGCATCTACAGCGAGGGTGTTGCGGAAAAAGCGCAGCACCCCGAGGTGTGGGTATATACGCGGGAAAAGGCTGCCGACGCGCTTTTAAAGGGACTGCCCGTGTTTATCCTTGCTGTGGCTACGACGATCACCGCCGCGATCATGGGTGTTAAAAACGAGTTCAAACCCGTGAAGGACGTCCGCGTTACGCGCGACCTCACCGTTCTGCGCGTTAAAGAGCAGTCCGAGGAAATGAAAGCCGAGCAGAAAAAGCGTAAGCTTATCCATATCGGCGGCTGGGTGCTTTTCGGGCTCTGCATGATACCGATACTGCTGTATATCACGAACGGCGCGCATTTCGACCGTTCGGACGCGGCAGGACTTGAAGTGGTGATCGGCGCGCTGGTGCTTAACGTCGTTCCGTGGGCTGTCATCGGGATAGGCTGTCTGTCTGTTGCTTTTATCCTCGTGGATAAGAGCCTCAAGAAAGAGACCGAGCTTGCCCGCAAATGCCCGAAGGGTACGCCGGAAGCAGCGTCCGGTGTCAACAGACTTGCCCTGAACATCGCAAGATGCGTGGTATTTATTACCGCCGTTACGTTTATTATTATCGGAATAAACAACGGCAGCATGAACGATGTTCTGATAAAGGCAATACAAATATGTACGGAGTGTGTCGGACTTGGCTGAGATAAATACTACCACAAAAAAGAAGGGCTTTCTCCCTTCAAAAAGACGGCTTATACAGCTTTTCGCCGCTTTGCTGTACAATGCTCATTTAAAAGGCTTTATAACCGGTGAGATCTATACCGGTAAGGTAAAAGCGGTATGCGTACCGGGCTTTAACTGCTACTCCTGCCCGGGCGCCGCGGGAGCTTGTCCGCTGGGTTCGCTGCAGAACGCGCTTTCGGCTTCCGGTCACAGAGCGGGATTTTACGTTTTCGGTATCCTGATGCTCTACGGTCTGATACTCGGAAGAACGATCTGCGGTTGGTTATGCCCGCTCGGACTTATACAGGAGCTTCTGCATAAAATACCGACATTCAAGATAAAGAAGAGCCGCATTACCCGCGCGTTCTCGTATCTGAAATATGTCATACTCGGCGTGCTTGCGGTGGCGATACCTCTCTGGTACGGTCTCTCACACGGTATGGCAGTCCCGGGCTTCTGCAAGTACATCTGCCCCGCAGGAACATTCGAGGGTGCGGTCGGTATGCTTTCCAACCCGAATAACAACGACCTGTTCGGCATACTGAACATTCTCTTTACAAGAAAGTTCATCATAATGCTGATAATCGGTCTCGGATGCATATTCCTTTATCGCTTCTTCTGTCGCTTTATCTGCCCGCTCGGCGCTATATATGGTTTCTTCAACAAGCTCGCAATAGTCGGCGTAAAGGTCGATGTGAACAGATGTAACCACTGCGGCGCCTGCGTAAGAAACTGTCAGATGGACGTTAAGCACATCGGCGACCACGAGTGCATAAACTGCGGAAAATGTATGGATGTCTGCGCGCAGAAAGCTATCTCCATAAAAGCCGGCAAGATAACGCTTGTCGCTCCCGACGGCGGATGTGCGGACGATAAGCCCGATTCCGCGAAAAAGCGGAGGATCATCGGCAGGACAATGTGGAGCGCTGCGGGAGTTCTGCTTGCATTCTCGCTTGTATGGTTCAACTTCCTCGATCCCGCTGTACAGAAAGAGGGAATCAAGGCTTCTGCCGATTCAACACCGCCTGCCGTAACAGAGACTACCGAACAGACTGAGGTCGTGATAACCGAGGGCTATGAAGTCGGTCAGCGGTTGAAAGATTTCGAGATAGCGACTATCGACGGCTCAACGTTCAAGCTTTCTGAAAATCGCGGCAAGGTCGTTGTCATCAACCTCTGGGCTACATACTGCGGCCCGTGCGTACAGGAGCTCCCGCACTTCAACGAGTTCGCGGCAAAGCACGCAGATGATACCGCTTTACTTGCGGTTCACAGCTCGTTCGTAGATCAGGAGGTCGGCGAGTATCTTGCGGACAAGGGCTGGGATAATCTTCCGTTCGCAGTAGATACCGAGGACGACATGGTCTGGGGCATTGTCAACGGCACATCCGCGCTCCCGCAGACTATCGTGCTTGACGCAAACGGCATAGTCATCTACAATCAGCGTGGCTCGATAACTCCCGAATTGCTTGAAAGCCTGTACGAACAGGCAAAGAGCTCGTCCGAGACTTCTGCTGCGGCAGAGACCGCCGCTCAGGTGCAGGAGGGCTACGAGGTCGGACAGAAGCTCAAAGATTTTGAGATCACCTGCGTTGACGGTTCAACATTCAAGCTGTCCGATACAAAGGGCAAGATAGTACTCATCAATCTCTGGGCTACATACTGCGGTCCGTGCGTGCAGGAGCTTCCGCACTTCAACG
The DNA here is from genome assembly GCA_016282095.1 of Ruminiclostridium sp. GTDB lineage: Bacteria > Bacillota > Clostridia > Oscillospirales > Ruminococcaceae > Ruminiclostridium_E. The sequence continues at coordinate 4,681 of JAEEJW010000049.1, forward strand.
AGTTTGCTGAAAAGCACGCGGATGATACTGCTTTACTTGCGGTTCACAGCTCGTTTGTCGATCAGGAAGTAGGCGAGTATCTCTCGGACAAGGGCTGGAATAACCTGCCGTTCGCTGTAGATACCGAGGACGACATGATCTGGGGAATTGTCAACGGAACTTCCGCGCTCCCGCAGACTATCGTGCTTGACAGAAACGGAGTTGTTATCTACAATCAGCGCGGTTCGGTAACGCCCGAGCTGCTCGAAAGCCTTTACGAGAAAGCAAAAGGCTGATATGCAATAGTAATATGCCCTCTGTCCGAGCGACTGAGGGCATATTATTAGCATGAAACGCAAAAAAAGGCCTTTACTTTTGTATAAGTGCTTTGTTATAATAGCAAGGAAAGGAATGATAAATAATGAACAAAAAACAAGTTATGGCAGTGCCGTTTGCCTGCTTCATCGGAGTCGTTGCATTCTGCATTACCGGAATAATCATCGGCTCGTTCTGCGACTTC
>JAEEJW010000050.1 GCA_016282095.1 Ruminiclostridium sp.
CCGGATAAATAATAAATAAGGAAGGAAACAGCAATGGCAAAAATTCAGATGAAGACGCCGCTTGTCGAAATGGACGGCGACGAGATGACCCGCGTGATATGGAAGATGATAAAGGATAAGCTCATTCTTCCGTATGTTGACCTCAGAACAGAATACTACGACCTCGGACTTGTTAAGCGCAATGAGACCAACGACCAGATCACCATTGACAGCGCCAACGCCACCAAGAAGTACGGCGTTGCCGTAAAGTGCGCGACTATCACTCCCAATGCGCAGAGAATGACCGAGTACAACCTGAAGGAGATGTGGAAGTCCCCGAACGGTACTATCAGAGCAATACTTGACGGCACGGTGTTCCGCGCTCCGATCATCGTAAAGGGCATCAACGCTCTTATTCCCACATGGACGAAGCCTATCACCATAGCGCGTCATGCCTACGGCGATGTGTACAAGAACAGCGAGATGAAGGTCAAGGACGGCTCGAAGGCCGAGCTCATCGTTACCGACAAGTACGGCAACGAGACACGTCAGCTCATTCATGAATTCAAGGGCAGCGACGGTATAATCCAGGGTCTTCACAATATCAACGGTTCCATAGCATCCTTCGCTCGTTCGTGCTTCAACTTTGCCCTCGACACGAAGCAGGATATCTGGTTCGCCACAAAGGACACCATTTCCAAGCAGTACGACCACACCTTCAAGGATATCTTCGCGGAGATATTCGAGACCGAATACAAGTCGAAGTTCGAAGCCGCGGGTATTGAGTATTTCTACACTCTCATCGACGATGCTGTCGCAAGAGTGGTGCGTTCTCAGGGCGGTTACATCTGGGCCTGCAAGAACTACGACGGCGACGTTATGTCCGATATGGTGGCTACCGCTTTCGGAAGCCTCGGCATGATGACATCGGTGCTCGTTTCCCCGTCGGGCGTATATGAATACGAAGCGGCTCACGGTACCGTTACCCGCCACTACTACAAGCACCTCAAGGGCGAGGAGACCTCCACAAACTCTGTTGCCACCATATTCGCATGGACCGGCGCTCTCCGCAAGAGAGGCGAACTTGACGGGATCCCGGAGCTCTCGGCATTCGCCGATAAGCTGGAAAAAGCTACTATCCGCACGATCGAAGAAGGCGTCATGACCGGAGATCTTTATGTATTGTCCACTCTTCCCGGAAAAAGAAAGGTCAACACAGAGACATTCCTCGATGAGATCAACGAAAGACTCAAAGAGACTGTCTGATCGCATTTTCGTATATAATTTTTACCCGGAAGCGGTCAGTTATCGCTTCCGGGTTTTGTATTCCTTTCCGGCTGTTATGCGGCGGGCGCCGTTTCTGCTTGACATTATAAAGCCGGGAGAATATAATATATATGTACAGATGACAACTATTTAACGATCACTTAATGACAAACCGGCGAAAAGATGAATAATATGAAAAGAAAAACAACAAAAGAGATCCTTACCGAGTCATTCCGCGAAATCGCGGAAATCAAACCGATAAACAAGATAACAGTCAGGGATATAACCGATAACTGCGGCTACTCTCCTGCCACGTTTTACCGGCATTTCAAGGACAAGTACGAGCTTATCGCCTGTGATTATGTGACACGGATAGAAGAGATCACGGCAAAGGTAGGTACCGACGGCTACAAATGGAGCGATACCCTGTACGACGGCATGAGATATTTTGAAGAAAATAAGTCATACATCAGGAATCTCCTGCTCAATACAAGCGGAATCGACGCATTCTCGCGTAATCTTGCCGAAACGAATACATCAAAGTTCACCGGATATATTATGAAAACATCGGGAATGAATGAGATCCCGCCCGACCTCGCAATATATATCCGGATCTATGTTTACGGCACTGTACAGATGCTGTGCCAATGGCTTACGGGAGAACTCCGCTGTACAAGCGGACATCTCGCGGAACTTTTTGAGAACGCGCTTCCGGAACCTCTGCGGAAATATATGAAATGAGATATTTATCGCGGATTCTCTCATTATGATACATTTTGCAGAAATTATAGCTTGAAATAATTTCTGCATAGGGGTATAATAAAATCAGTCAATTGAATACAATTTAATAGCGTTCAATCTTTATAGGAGAAAAGAAATTGATCCGGGAACAGAGCGGAGGGATAAAATGAAAGAAAACTTTGATCTCCAGGAATATCTCACCGAAGGCGTTGAAAAGATCGTCGGCGATGCGCTGAAGGCAGCGCTTTCCAATCCGAAGGAGACCGCATTTTTACTGAAATTCGCAGCAGCGGCAAAAGCAGCTTCAAAAAGGCGTATTGCGGCTGAAAAGAGTGGTCAGCATATACCTTCTTTCCTGATCGCAAGTATAACGAGCAGCTGCAATCTGCACTGCGCGGGCTGCTATTCCCGCTGTAACAGCGCTACGGTGGACAGCGAGCCTGTCCGGCAGCTCAGCGCGGACGAATGGCTGCGTATATTCAACGAAGCCGATGAGCTGGGTATCAGCTTTGTGATACTTGCGGGCGGAGAACCGACGCTGCGCCGTGATGTCATAGAAGCGGCAGGAACAAAGAATAACATGATGTTTCCTATATTCACGAACGGAACCTTTATCTCCGGTAAGTATTTTGAACTGTTTGACAGATGCCGCAATCTTATCCCGATAATGAGCATCGAGGGCAGCCGCGAAAATACGGACTCACGCCGCGGAGACGGTATTTACGACAGACTGATAAACAATATGGATGAGCTCAGGCGCAGAGGGCTTGTATTCGGTGCGTCCGTGACTGTCACCTCGGAGAATATCGGCGATATTACTTCGGACGAATTTCTCTGCGATCTGGAAAAACGCGGCTGCAAGGCTGTGATATTTGTCGAATATGTACCTGTGACAGAAGAAAGCCGTCATCTCGCACCCGGCGATAAGGAGCGGGAACAGCTGGACAGGGCGATACAGCGGCTGCGGGAAGACAATTCATCTATGATGTATGTATCTTTTCCGGGAGACGAAAAGAGTTCCGGCGGCTGCTTCGCGGCAGGGCGCGGGTTCTTCCACATCAATTCTCACGGCGGCGCGGAGCCTTGTCCCTTCTCTCCATACTCCGATATCAATGTGAAAGATACCTCGCTGAGCAAGGCAATAAATTCACCGCTGTTCGTTGCGCTCCGTAACGGCGACATACTTCTGGACGATCATGAGGGAGGTTGTGTTCTTTACGAGAAGCGCGGACTTGTGGAAGCCCTCATCAGCCGGAATGATAATGCATACAAGGATAAAATGGCAATGTGATCTGAAAGGAGCCGGATCTATGAATACATCAGAGCTTATACGCAGCCGCCGCAGTGTACGCACATTCGACGGCAGGAGCATTGAACCTGATATAACGGAAAACATACTTGAATACGCGAAGAACGCGGAAAATCCCTACGGTATACCTATCGAATGGAAGATACTGAACTCGGAAAAGGACAGAGTTTCAAGCCCGGTGATCGTCGGCACAGATACTTTCATTGCCGGTAAAATGAAGCGTATTCCTCACGCGGAAGAAGCGTTCGGCTATTCGTTCGAGAAGGTTGTGCTGTTTGCACTGTCTCTCGGTATAGGTACTACATGGATAGCGGGAACGATGCCGCGCTCCGCTTTTGAGAAGGCGATGAATCTCGGCGCCGATGAAGTCATGCCGTGCATGAGCCCACTCGGCTATATAGCAAAGAAAATGTCGGTGCGCGAAACTATGATGCGAAACGGTATCAAAGCGGATACTCGTTTTGATTTCTCTGCGCTGTTCTTTGACGGTTCATTTGATAATACGTTGCAGCCCGGAAATATGCGTGATCTGAAGCTGCCGCTTGAACTTGTACGGCTGTCGCCTTCAGCCGTGAACAAACAGCCCTGGCGTGTTGTTGTTGACGGTGAAAAGGTGCATTTCTACGAAAAGCGGAGTAAAGGATATGTCACAAACGGCTGGGATACACAAAAGATCGATATGGGAATAGCAATATGCCATTTTGTCTGCGGACTTGATGAACTTAACATAAAAGCATCTATGACTGTTTCTGATCCCTGTATAGCCTGCCCTGCCGAAACAAATTACATAGCTACATTCACGATACAATAAAACACAGATGCGAGTGAAAATGTCCTTTCTTGCTCCACGGATTCACTCGCGCGGGTGCCGAGATTTTTGAATTATCCGGGTATTCGATACTTATTTCTGATTGTCATATAATTAATGTTTAATAATACATCAAAACAGCACCGAGGTTATCAGTGCTGTTTTTTGCCTTTATTAAAGTATATCCTGTTTCCGGACGGCGGAGAAGAAAAAATCCGTACAGAAGATAACTTCCATACGGATTAAGTACAGTGTCACGCTGCCTTGGATTGCGTTACAAAAAAAGTATATCTGTACTCCGGACAATGAGGCAAAAAAAATACCGCCTGTCACTAAAGTAACAGACGGATTTACCGTGATGTGATTGCATTACAGAAAGTATATCTGCACTCCGGACAGCGAGGCAGAAAAATATCCCGCCTCAGAAAACCCGAGACGGGATTGTCAGCGCGGACTCCGCGCCTGGCAGGGGTGGAAGGAATCGAACCCTCGTCAAAGGTTTTGGAGACCCTTGTTCTACCATTGAACCACACCCCTGTGTGAATTTACAAAATGCAGATGAAAAATCGTCTGCATTCTGGTTTTATATCAAAGTGGTGCGCCAACAGGGACTCGAACCCCGGACCGACCGGTTATGAGCCGGTAGCTCTAACCAACTGAGCTATTGGCGCGTATATGGTGACTCGTGTGGGAATCGAACCCACGTTGCCGGCGTGAGAGGCCGGAGTCTTGACCGCTTGACCAACGAGCCATATATACA
>JAEEJW010000051.1 GCA_016282095.1 Ruminiclostridium sp.
CCGGAGAAGGTGTTGGCGGAATCGTTGTAGGGATCCTTTACGATGTGGTCGATAGGAGCGGAACCGTCAGACTTTGCATTATCGGTGTCGATACCGGTTCTGAAGTCGAAGGAAGGAGTAAGAGGAGTGTTCTTGATGGAATAGAGCTGATCCTTGAACTGCATCTGTGTCTCTGTCCACTTTTCGTTCTCCATCTGCTGTGCTCTTGCGGCAGCCTGAACGTCTTCGTCAGCAAGAACGAGCATATTGCACTGGGTCCATGCCTTGTAAGCGTCAATGTTGGTGGAGCCGGAGCAGAGTGCGTAACCGAATACCTTGTAGCTGTGATAGTACTTGTCAGCCTTAGGATCCTTCGGGCACGGAACGAACATGATCTCGTCATAGTCCCAGCCGTACTTCTCGCAGTACTTGTGACCGTTGCCCTGATAGAACCAGAAACCGTCGTCAAAGAAGAGTGTATCGCCGTTTACCCATGCCTTTTCGTTTACAGACCAGTTGTTCTCAACCAGCGGATAACGGTAATTCTGTGCGCAGAGTTCTGCGATGACCGCAGCTGCACGCTCAACGTTCGGGTCGTAGAGGTTATTGACTACCTTGCCGTTTTCGATGCCTACGATCGGCACGCCTGTGGTCGAGAAGAGAAGGGACTGTATGTACCAGCCGTCGCAGACATACTTGTTCTCACCTGTCTGCTGGAACTTATCGGCCATATCCATGAAAGCGTCCCATGTCCATTCACCGTTCAGGAACAGCTCATAGGGATCCTGAAGGCCGGCTTCTTCGATTACGCTTCTCTTATAATAGAGAACCTGTGCGGGATAGAACTCGCAGGGAGCAAGGTAATGCTTGCCTGCCCATACGAACTGGTCGGAAAGCTCTCTCCAGCCGTCCCACTCGGGGCCGCTCATATCGATGATATCGTCGATATTCTGGAACATATTCTTGTATGCCGGAAGCGGGAATATATCATTCTCAAACGGGAAGATATCGGGAGCAAGGCCTGCGGAGATCGCGGTGCCGAGCTTGTCGTATCTCGCCTGATAGTCAACGACATCGGATACTACTACAAAATCCTTTGTTTTGTCGGTAAGGAATGATGCGTATGCGTCGCTTATTCCCTCCGGTGTGCCGTACTTCGCCTTGAACAGCTCAACTGCCGGCAGAGTATTGTCGATAGTCCAGTTGCCCATGAATACGAGCTTCTGTGTAGGCTTGATAGTCTCGTCTACTTCAAGGTTTGATACAGCGTTCTGTACCTCAGCGTTGGTATCGTAAGTCTCACTTGCGAATACCGTGGTTGCGGCGGTAGTTGTTGCTGCCGCAGTGTCGGCTGTGTTTGCGGCACTGGGTTCCCTACCTGTGTTTCCGCCGTTGCAGGAAGCGGTGGAAACGATTGCAGCGAAAGATAGGACTCCCGCCATGATCTTGTGGATCTTTCTCATTTTTGTTCCTCCGAATTTTGTTTTTTGGGGTTGGAAAACTTGCACGTTTTATGCTTTTAAAGCACAAATCCGTCACTATACAAAAATATTATACACTTTATTATGCAGAAAAGCAATTGACAATTTTAATAAATGATATTATAATAATTTATGACATTTATATTAATATTCCACACAGGAAACAGAGAGGTTTTATATGAAATATCTAAACCCGGTGATTAAAGGCTTCTATCCTGACCCGTCCGTCTGTGAAGCAAACGGAAAATACTACCTGGCAGCCAGCTCATTCCAGTTTTTTCCGGGAGTGCCGCTGTTTGAAAGTGATGATCTCGTGAACTGGACGCAGTTCGGATACGCGCTCACAAGGCCGGAACAGGTCATGCTCGACAAGGTGAACAGCTCGGGCGGCGTATTTGCGCCTACACTCAGATACAACAGCGGACGGTTCTATATGGTGACAACAAACGACACCACCAAGCAGAACTTCTATGTATGGACGGACGATATATACGGCGAATGGTCTGATCCGGTATATGTAGATCAGGGCGGCATCGATCCTTCCCTGTTCTTCGACAACGGAAGAGTCTATTTCATAAGCAACGCTGTTTATGACGGCGCAAAGAACGGCATTGTTCAGTGCGAGATAGATATATGTACAGGCAAAAAGATTTCGGAAAGCAGATGTATCTGGACGGGCTCCGGAGGAAGATTTCTCGAAAGCCCGCATATGTATAGGATAAACGGCAGATACTATCTTATGGCTGCCGAGGGCGGCACGGAATACGGACACATGATAACCTACGCGGTATCAGATGACCCGTGGGGACCTTTTGAGGCATATCCCGGCAATCCGGTGCTGACGAACAGGAATAAGGCTCCGTACATCATACAGGGCATCGGACACGGCGATCTGATACAGGACAGGAACGGAAAATGGCACATCATGTGTCTCGGGTTCAGGCAGATGCACGAGTGGATGCAATTCCACCACCTGGGACGCGAAGTATTCCTTGTACCCGTTGAATTCGGTGCGGACGGCTGGTTCACCGCCGGAACTGACGGCACCTGCGACGAGGCTTATGAGATCACCGGTAATTTCTGTCAGACAGAAAAACGTTCATATACATTTGAAAATATGCTCTGGAACGTCGACTGGCAGTATCTGCGCAAGCCGAAACCGGAGAACTATATCTTTGAAAAGGACGGCATTACATTAAAGGGAACAGACATCACTCTCTTCGACACCGATTCGCCCACATTCATCTGTACTCATCAACGGGATTTCCGCTTTGAGATGAAGATCAGGGTATCAGCGGACAGCAGCGGTGAGGATACCGGTCTGCTCAGCAGTGAAGCCGGTGTCACGATATATCACGACGAGAGCGAGCATTATGATATTGCGCTGAGGCGCAGTGATGCGTCGTACTGCGCGGTCCTGAAACTCAGCATAGGCGGAATAAGACATGAAGAAGAGGTCATTTTCCTGAAAAACAATACCGCCACTTTTGAGATAAAAGCCGACAATTTCGGATATACTTTCTTCGCGGACGGTAAGCAGCTCGGACACGGTGCTTCAAAATACCTTTCCTCGGAGGTATGCGGCGGATTCACAGGCACGATGATCGGACTTTACGCGGTCGGAGACATCAAAGCCTCATTCAGCGATCTTGAAATTAATTATTTATAATACAAGGAGGATGAAATTATGTTAAATTTCACAAGAACAGCTCCTATGGGCTGGAACAGCTGGGACTGCTGGGGAGCGGCTGTCACGGAGGACACTGTAAAGAAGAACGCCGACTTTATCGCACAGAATCTGAAACAGTACGGCTGGGAATATGTGGTTGTGGATATCCAGTGGTATGAGCCCACTGCCGAAAACCATGAATATCACCCCTTTGCCGAGCTTTCAATGGACGGTCATTCACGCCTTATACCCGCGGAGAACCGTTTCCCTTCTTCCGCAGACGGAAAGGGCTTCACGGCTCTCGCAGATTATATACATTCTCTCGGACTCAAATTCGGAATACATATCATGCGCGGCATACCGAGACAGGCTGTACACCGCAATACAACCATTGCGGACAGCGACAAGACTGCCCGTATGATAGCAAAGACCGACAGCATCTGCAAGTGGAACACCGATATGTACGGCGTGGATACCACAAAGGACGGCGCTAAAGCATACTATGACAGCATATTCAAGCTATATGCGGAATGGGGCGTAGACTTCATAAAGTGCGACGATATCGCCCGTGAGCTTCCCGAATGTGAAGAAGAGCTTAAAATGATCAGCGAAGCTGTAAACAACTGCGGACGTGAGATGGTACTCAGCCTGTCCCCCGGACCTGCTCCTCTCGAAAAAGCCGAGTTCTTCAAACAGGTATCGAATATGTGGCGCATAACCGACGATTTCTGGGATAAATGGGAACTGCTATACGGTATGTTCGAGCGCGCGGAAAAATGGTCTGTCCATACCGGCGCGGGACACTGGCCGGATGCGGATATGCTGCCTGTCGGCGCTATTCTCCAGGACTACGGTCCCGACGGCAAGACAAAGTTCACCGAAGAAGAGCAGAAGACAATGATCACGCTCTGGAGCATCTTCCGCTCTCCCCTGTTCATAGGCGGAGATCTCACCAAGTGCGATGACATCACGCTGAAACTCCTTACCAATTCCAAGATACTCGCCATGCACCGCAACTCCCGCGATTCGCACCAGGTATGGCGCAGAGAGATCAACGGCGTCGAACATATCCTCTGGAAAGCCAACAATATCGACGGCGGCATATATGTGGCTATATTCAACGTCGGTGAAGCGGACAGCAAGATCGAGATAAATCTCCGCGACCTTGAAATACCTGCCGGTCAGTCCTGCACGGAGCTGTGGAGCGGACTCAAGGCTCCGATCAATGAGAAGATAAGCGTGCGTCTGGCTCCTCACGGCGCTAAGGTATTCAAACTCATCAACAATTAAGAAGGTCTGTAAATGAAGAAGTTTTCAACATTCATTAAACTGTTCATACTCGCCGCTGCGGCCTCGCTTATGCTGTGCTCCTGTGAGGCAGTGGCGGACGCGGCCTCAAGCATAGCAGGCGCTGCTCTGAGCTCCGCACAGGCGGAAATATCCAGCGTCATCTCGGAAGGCATCTCCGGCTTCTCCGAAGGTCTGGGAGAGTTTTCCGACGAAATGGGAGAGATACGGAGCGCCGCAAGCGAAGTTTCGGATAACATCCAGAGCGCGATAACCAGCGTATCCGACCTTGTTTCAGATCAGTTAAGCAGTGCAAGAGACGTGGTGTCCGAACAGCTCGGAAGTGCGGCGGAAAGCATCTCCGGAGAGATATCGTCGAACATAGCCGATGCGGTCGGAAGCATCATCCCGGAAACGACTGCCGATACCACTGCTCCTGCGGCTTCGGAAAAGAACGCAAAATGGTACACTTTCCGCAACAAGACACGCTATAATGAGCATTACGAAAACCACGGCGCTGAGTTTGGGAATATTACCAAGGACGAATATCTGCAGCTCGCCAATGACCTTATAAACAACAAATCGGACAGAGTCCTCCACAAATACTCCGAAGACGGAGATTATATGTATTTCGATCAGGATACGGGCTACTTCCTCGTTCTCTCCGAAGACGGCTATATACGGACGTTCTTTGTCCCGAACAAGGGTATAGATTACTGGAACAGGCAGTGACGGAGGGTACGGATATGAAGATAAGATGCGCCTGCTGCGGTCACAGGACTGTGAGCGAGGAATACGATATCTGCCCTGTATGCGGCTGGGAGAAGGACAAGGTTCAGGAGCGCTTCATCGGGTACAGAGGCGGTGCCAACAAGCTGTGTCTCGCGGAAGCGAGAGAGCTTTTCAGACTGGACGGATGTTCCGATCCGGCTTTTGCAGACAGTGTAAGGCCTCCGGTACAGGAAGAGATATGACGATCTTCCGTAAGTAAAAAAATGCCCGGGAACGTCCGTTCGGATGCTTCCGGGCTTTGTTTCTGATACAGGAAAGGATAAACCAATGGATAACAACGAACGATTCATAATACTTGACGAAACATATCTGACGCAGATGACGGAGCTTTACAGGAGCGCATTCATGCGCGAACCGTGGAACGACGACTGGAGCCGCACCGAGCAGCTCGCTGAATACATACGGGATATATCAGAGTGCCGCAGTTCGCTGAATTACGGTCTTATTATCGACGGAAAGCTCGCCGCTCTTTCGATAGGAACTGTCCGCCACTGGTGGGAAGGAACGAATTACGCGGTAGAGGAATTCTGCGTTTCTCCCGGGATGCAGCACCAAGGGCTCGGAACAAGATTTCTGAAAATGATAGAAGAAGATATACTCAGACGCGGTATCTCGGGGATCTTCCTCCAGACCGAAAATGACAAGCCTTCTTACTTATTCTACCGTAAAAACGGTTTTGACGAGATGACCTCTCATGTCAGCTTCTACAAGCGTCTGAACAAATAAATAATATAAAAATGCTCAAAATACTTTACAAAACAGAAAAAATGTAGTATAATAATATGGATATTTCTCTGAATACGGGTATGTAAAAGGAGCAGAAAATGTAATACTGAGAGCCTGAAAACGGATAATAAAATGAATCGATAATACAGAAGGAGTTTATATATATGCTGCAATACGAAGAGATAATTCTTGAATTTGAAGGGCTCAGGCCACAGCTTGCGGACCTTAAGGCCGCGATAAACCCGGACGGGCTGAAAAAAGATATCGCAGAACTTGAGGAAGAGACAGCAAAGCCCGATTTCTGGAACGATACCGAAAACTCGCAGAAGGTATCCAGAAAACTCGGCGCTCTTAAGGCAAAGCTGGCGCAGTTCGATAAGCTGAACGAGAATTTTGAAGATGTTATAACAATGGCGGAACTCGCGAATGAGGAAGAAGACGAGTCCATGCTCGCCGATGTCAAGGAGCTGGCAAATACAACGAAGACGCAGCTCGAAGAGCAGAAACTCATTACCCTGCTTTCCGGCGAATATGACTCGAAGAACGCCATACTTACATTCCACGCAGGTGCGGGCGGCACCGAAGCGCAGGACTGGGTGGAAATGCTTTACAGAATGTACAACCGCTGGGCAGAGCGCCACAATTTCAAAGTGTCGCTGCTGGATTACCTTGAAGGTGAAGAAGCCGGCATAAAGAGCGCTTCCATACTTATCGAAGGACTGAACGCCTACGGTTTTCTCAAATCCGAGAACGGCGTACACAGACTTGTGCGCGTTTCGCCGTTCGATGCTTCGGGCAGACGTCACACAAGCTTCGCCAGCCTTGAAGTAATGCCGGAGATCGACGAGGACACTTCCGTGGATATACGCCCCGAAGACCTGGAAATGGAAGTTTACCGTTCCAGCGGCGCCGGCGGACAGAAGGTAAACAAGACCAGCTCGGCGGTAAGACTCATACACAAGCCCACGGGTATCGTATGTGCCTGCCAGACGCAGAGAAGCCAGGTGCAGAACCGTGAATACGCTATGAGAATGCTTATTTCCAAGCTCGTTGAGATAAAGGAAAGAGAACATCTCGAAAAGATATCCGATATCAAGGGTGAACAGCTCCAGATCGCATGGGGTGCGCAGATACGTTCCTATGTATTCATGCCATATACCCTCGCGAAGGACCACAGGACCGGCTACGAAATGGGTAACATCCAGGCTGTTATGGACGGCGATATCGACGGTTTCATAAACGCTTACCTTAAGAGCAAGGCTCTTGAAAACAATGGTTAAAAATGACATAATACCGCTGCGGATAGAAAGCATTACAAACGAAGGCGCCGGAGTGGGACGATATGACGGAATGGTCGTTTTCGTCCCGTTCGCCGCTGTCGGTGACGAACTTGAAGTCCGTATCGTAAAAACTGCCGGAAGCTACTGCTACGGCAGGATCGAGAAAATAACAGTTCCCTCAACCGGCCGCGTTTCGCCCGACTGCCCTGCATTCGGCAAATGCGGCGGCTGTGTATTCAGGCATATTTCCTATGAGGCGGAGCTTAAAGCAAAGTCGGAAATGATACGCAGCGCGTTTACGAGGATCGGCGGACTTGATCCGGAATTCCTGCCGATAATCCCGAACAGTAATGTGACAGGATACCGCAACAAGGCTCAATATCCGGTAGGACGCGACAAGGACGGAAATACTGTTTGCGGATTCTTCGCCCAGAGAAGCCACCGCATTATTCCCTGCGAAGGCTGTCTGCTTGAACCGCCTGTATTCGACGAGATAAGGGCTGCCGCGCTTGAACTCATTGTAACGCACCGCATTTCACCCTACAACGAGGAGCAGCACAACGGGGTGATGCGACATATCTGCATTCGCAGAGGACATTATTCCGACGAGATAAATGTAGTACTCGTCGTCCGCAGGAATGTGCCGGAACTGAAAAAGATCGCCGCGGCACTGGCTGAGAAATTCACGGATATACGCGGGATCGTCGCGAATATAAACAAAGAAAGAACAAACGTAATTTACGGGTCTGAAAATATTACGCTCTACGGAACCCCTGAGATCACAGACACTATGCTGGGAAAGAGATTCGTCATTTCCCCAAAGTCTTTCTATCAGGTGAACACTCCCATGGCAGAACGTCTTTATACCGAGGCGGCAAAGCTGGCGGAACCGGACGGCAAGACGCTTATAGACCTGTACTGCGGTATCGGGACAGTAGGTATCTCCATCGGCGGAAGTACCGCAAAGCTGATCGGTGCGGAGATAGTACCGGACGCTGTGGAAAACGCACGGAAGAACGCGGAGCTTAACGGCTTTGCTGACGCAGAGTTTTACTGCGGAGACGCGGGAAAGGTTACTTCCCTGCTCCGCGAAAAAGGGATAAAAGCGGACGTGGTGACTGTTGACCCCGCCAGAAAGGGCTGTGACCGCGCAACGCTGGACAACATCGTTTCATTCGCTCCCGAACGTATAGTTATGATATCCTGCGAACCCGCCACCGCTGCGCGGGACTGTAAATATCTCGGGCAGCACGGATACAGGACAGTCAGTGTACGGGGCGTCGATCTGTTCAGCAGGACAAATCATGTTGAAGCAGTCATATTGATGACACGGGCAGAGAAGTAAGCCGCGGACAGTGATCGGTTTACAGGCTTTCCGGGGCTCAGGACTTCAGTTATCAGGCCGTCAGGCATGATTATATAATTATTTTTTTAAGGAGAGTACTGTTTGAAAAAGTACAACACACCGGAGATTGTCGGCTGACCGGGAGGTTTGCGGACGATCTGAACAAGCCTCCCGCTGAAAAGCAATTGACAGTCAACAATTTTCAGGAGGAAAAACAATGAATACAAATGACTACACCATTCGTTCAGAAAAAACCGAAGATTACAGAGAAGTTGAAAATCTCGTCAGAGAATCGTTCTGGAACGTTTACCGTCCGGGATGCAGTGAGCATTATGTGATCCATGTTCTGCGGGATGATCCGGCTTTCGTTAAGGAGCTGGACTTTGTCATGGAGCAGAACGGCAGGCTTATCGGACAGAATATGTTCATGAAGACGATCATCGAGGCGGATGACGGCAGAGTCATACCTGTTCTGACTATGGGACCCATCGGTATTACACCGGAGCTCAAGCGGCATGGCTATGGAAAGGCTCTGCTCGATCACTCCCTGGAGAAAGCGGCAGGACTCGGCTACGGAGCGGTTCTGTTTGAAGGCAACATCGGCTTCTACGGAAAAAGCGGCTTCACCTATGCCCGTGAGTTCGGCATCCGCTACCATGATCTGCCGGAGGGCGCGGACGACTCATTCTTCCTCTGCAAGGAACTGATACCGGGGTACCTTGACGGCATAACCGGTGTATATCAGACGCCGCAGGGTTATTATGTGGATGATTCCGCCGTTGAGGAATTCGACAAAGGATTTCCGCCAAAGCAGAAACTGAAGCTGCCGGGACAGTTGTTCTGAACGAAATAAATCCGGAGAGCCGATGCGTATGTGTCGGCTCCCCTCCCTGATCGACGTATCACAACAAAAAACGGCTTGTACGCGTTACTGCATACAAGCCGTATTTTTTTATGAATTCTTATCCACGGTATGGAACTGTTTCAGATTGCCGGTCTTGTTGCTGCGCTCGGCAAGCACTGCCTCGACTTCCTCCCATGAGAGCCCGCGCTCCACGCACATTACCATAATGTGATACATAAGGTCGGCGATCTCGTTTTTCAGCTCGTCGTTGTCCTTGTTCTTGGCGGCGATGACCATTTCGGTGCATTCCTCTCCGCACTTTTTGAGTATCTTGTCGATGCCCTTTTCAAACAGATAGCAGGTGTACGAGCCTTCCTGCTTTTCGCTTTTTCTCTCTACAACTGTTGCGTAGAGTTCCTTTAACACATTTTCCATTTTTTCCTCCTGTATTACATATCAAAGAATGATACCTGTGCTGATTTCGGCAGGCCTTCAAAGGCGCCGACTGCCTCGAGTTTATCAAGGACGCTGCTGTTTACGCCCGGGATACTCGTAAGGTCTTCTATACTTACAAGTTCTATGCTGTGTATGCCGTCATACAGAGCCTTCGCCGCGGTCTCACCGCAGCCTTCGACTATGCAGAACGGAAGCCTGAGCGAATCGCCCTCGATGTTGAAGCCCGTAGCGTGCGACGCCTTATAGTTCACCGGAAGGAACGTTATGCCGCGGCAGAGAGCCTCATAAGCTATCTTTATGGATTCGTACTTCTTCTTCGCCGATTTGTCTTCTTTCTCGTCGGTTACAAGGAGCTGCTGCATTTTCTGCTTGACTGCGTCCTTGCCTTTCAGCAGCAGGTTCATATCAAGTCTTTCGGTTTCCATCGCGAGTATCGCCGCATAGAATTCCATGCGCCTGTGGATCTTGAACCAGCCCAGCTTTACTGCTGCCGTGACATACGCGGCGGCGTGAGCCTTAGGGAACATATACTCGATCTTCTTGCAGCTCTCAACGTACCATTCGGGGATATTGTTGTCCTTGAAAGCCTGGTAGATCGTGTCGTCGAATTTCTTCTTTGCGTTGCCCTTTCGGGTTATTTCCATGATCTTGAATGCGAGACCCGAATCAAGTCCGTGGTGCATCAGATATGTCATGATGTTGTCACGGGTACCGATAACCTCACTGATCGTGCAGGTGCCGTCCATGATGAGGTCACGGGCGTTTCCGCGCCATACACCGGTACCGTGTGACAGACCGGATATCTGGAGCAGGTCGGAGAAGTTGCGCGGCTTTGTTTCCATCAACATTCCTATGGCGTTGTCAGTACCGAATTCCGGCAGGCCGTATGTGCCTGTCTTTATTCCTGTCTCCACAGGGTCTATGCCGAGGGCTTCGGGAGATGAGAACAGACTGTAGACAAGCGGATCGTAAGTCGAGACTTCGGATATCTTCATTCCCGTAAGGTCTTCAAGATGCTTGTAGAGCGTCGGATTCGTGTGTCCCAGCTCGTCGAGCTTCAGTATCGTATCATGCAGAGCATTGAAGTCGAAGTGCGTCGTTACTGTATTTCCTTCGGTCTTGTCGGCCGGGTGCTGAACAGCGGTAAAGTCAAATATATCATAATCGTCCGGCACTACGACCATTCCGCCGGGGTGCTGCGACGTGGTGCTCTTTACGCCCAGCATACCGTTGGCAAGCCGCATAAGCTCGGCGCTGTTTACGTTCATTCCCTTGTCCTCAAGGTACTTCTTGACGTACATTATCGCCTTGTTGTCCTGTACCGCGCTGATCGTACCGGCCTTGAATACGTGGTCGGCACCGAACAGCTCCTCGGTGTACTTATGCACCTTGCTCTGTACTTCTCCGGAGAAGTTGAGGTCTATATCCGGCTCCTTGTCGCCGTGGAATCCGAGGAACGTCTCAAATGGGATATCATGACCGTCGCGGAACATTGGTTCTCCGCAGTTCGGACAGTTCTTCTCCGGAAGATCGAAGCCCGAGCCGTAAGAACCGTCGGTGATGAATTCGCTGTAACGGCATTTCTTGCAGCGGTAGTGCGGTACAAGCGGATTCACCTCCGAGATACCGGACATTATCGCCACGAAGGACGAGCCGACAGATCCACGGGAGCCTACAAGATAGCCGTTCTTCTCGGAGAACGCGACCAGCTTCTGCGCGATCATGTACAGCACCGCGAAACCGCACTTTATAATGGACGTAAGCTCCTTGTCGAGCCTTGTCCTTACAAGCTCCGGTATCTCGCCGTTGTAGCCGTACCATTCCATCGCTCTGTCCCAGCAGAGCTTCTGGAGTTCTTCCTCCGCACCGGGCAGCGAGGGAGTGTATGTACCCTTCGGTATCGGGCGGATATACTCGATCATATCCGCTATCATGCGGGGATTGTCTATTACAACTTCCTTTGCTTTCTCGTCACCGAGGTAAGCAAATTCCTCGAGCATCTCGTCTGTCGTGCGGAAGTACAGCGGGGGCTGCTTGTCCGCGTCGTCGTAGCCCTGTCCTGCTTTCAGTATCTCACGGTAGATCATATCCTCCTTGCGCATAAAATGCACATCACAGGTGGCAACTACCGGTATGCCCAGCTTTTCGCCAAGATCGCAGATACGCTTGTTGATGCTGCGGAGCGCAAGCTCCGATTTCACTATGCCCTTGTCGATAAGGAAGTGATTGTTGCAGGTGGGCTGGATTTCGAGATAATCGTAGAATTTCGCGATATGCTCTATCGTTTCTTCTTCCTTGTTGTTCTCTATAGCCTGATAAAGCTCTCCGGCTTCGCAGGCGCTTCCGATTATCAGACCTTCGCGGTGTATTTTCAGTTCCGACATGGGTATGCGAGGTCTGCTCCTGAAGTAACTCAGGTTGGAAAGTCCGATGAGCTGATACAGATTCTTGAGACCGCGGTTGTTCTTTACCAGGATAACCATGTGGTACATCGGCATTTTCTTGACATCAGTGCCGATTATCGAGTTGAGATCCCCGAGCTTCTTTACCTCTCTTCCCTTGCGGCTTTCAGCGATCAGCTTCTGATATATCAGAGAAAGCATTCTTGCGTCTTCGTTTGCACGGTGATGATCGAAGTCGCCGAGGCCGAAGTATTCGGCAACTGTATCGAGCTTGTGGTTCTTTATGTTCGATATCAGCGATCTGCACATGGCGAGCGTGTCTATGGAATGAGGGTGATAACCGATACGGTGGCGTTCGCTGACTGCGGAAATGAACGACATATCGAACTTTGCATTATGCGCAGCTACGGGCGCGTCACCGCAGAATTTCATGAACATCTCGACGGCTTCTTTTTCCTTGGGCGCGTCCTTCACCATTTCGTCGGTTATACCGGTGAGCTTTGTTATTTCCTCGGGTATAGGCTGTTCGGGATTTACGAAAGTCTGGAACTCCTCTACCACTTCAAGGTCCCGGAGCTTTACGGCACCTATTTCGGTAAGCCGGCAGACATTCGGATTAAAGCCCGTGGTCTCCACATCGAATATAATTATTTCGTCCTCGACTGTGCGTTCGGTGCATCCCTCGATAAGCGGAGCCTCGTTATTCACGAAATAAGCCTCCATACCGTAAATGGGCTTGAACTTCGTGTCAGGATCGGAGCGGCGTATATTGTCAACGGTAGTCATTATTTCCGGGAAAGCCTGTGCGTTGCCGTGATCGGTTATCGCGACTGCCGGATGTCCCCATTTATACGCCTGCATTACAAGGTCTGCCGGAGGCGTCAGTGCGTCCATATCGGACATATTGCTGTGCATATGGAGCTCGACGCGTTTTTCTTCGGCAACATCGGCCTTCTCTATCGTCTGCACGCGCATTATCGAATAGGGCTCCACTATGAATTCGTGTGTATAGGAGTCGTTGAACGCCTTGCCCGTTACAAGGATGCTGGTGCCCTTTTTCAGGAACGCATAATCACCGGCTTTCTCGGTGGACGAGAACACGCTTAATATCTGCGATGAAGTGTGGTCGGTGAAATATACTTTCTTCTTGTTATAGAGACCGTCCTTGATCGTCTTGTCCTCGACGGAGAATATCTCACCCCAGAGTGTGACATTATCCGTATCGGAAACAAGATCGCTCATCTTCATCGGCTCGGCGGTTATTGGCTTGCCGATGATAAGCTCGGCTTCGTCACGAAGGAGCTCGTGAGTGAAGTTCAGCTTTACGGGTTCCGGCGGGTCGTGTACTACGGGACCCTTTCTGCCGCCCTCACGGGGCTTGCCTCCCCCCTGCGGCGCCGAAGAGGGTCTGCCGCCGGACTGTGCAGGCGGTCTCGGGCTGCGCTTCTTCTGGCTGTCATCAGCGCTCTCCTCCGGAGGCGGAGGCGGCGGAGGAACCGGCATAGCGGCTATCTCCTCGTCGAGCCTCTGTGAATACTCGGCGATGTCCAGTGTAGTGCGGCCTGTAAACTCTATATCTATTGAAACGCCGTAAAAACCCTTGGCGAATTTTCTGAGCTGACGGTCAATGCCCTCGGCAGTAAGTACGGGCAGTCCGTGGTGCATAAGTTCTATCACGGCTTTTCCGTCACTGATCGTTATCACGGAATCATCGAAATAGCCGTTTACGTTGTATCCCTCATTGCGCAGGAACACTGTGATATCAAGCAATGCATCACTGTCGAACAGTTCCGGCGGATACTTCGGGTATATGCTTACTTTTCCGCATCCGAGTTCGTTTCTTATCAGCTCCGCATCCTCGAAAAGCACGGAAAAGGGAACACGTTCACCGAGGCCGATCTGTATCAGAAGAGAATTGTCCTCCTGCTTGTGCAGAACGGACAGAACATCTCCTTCAGCGACCCTTTCGCTGAATTCAGGTTCCTTGAACAATTCCTTTAATTTAGCAGCCAATTTTCATTTCCTTTCGGGTCTGTAATTTGTGTCTTATCCTTATATTTTACACTTTATGATGTGGTTTGTCAAGGCACAGACACTATATATTCCGCTTTCCGCGAGATCATCATATTTTTCCGGCGGCAGCTTTACCGGCAGCATAGGCCGTAGAGAATGCTATCTGCAGGTTGAAGCCGCCTGTAAAGCCGGTAACGTCTATTATCTCGCCCGCAAAGTACAGTCCTTCCACAAGCTTTGAGCGCATTGTTGCCGGTTCTATCTCTTTTACGGAGACCCCGCCGTCGGTTATGACGGCTTCGGCTATCGGACGGTATGAAGTGATTTCAAGCGGGAACGCTTTCACGGTATTCAGGAGACGCGCTCGTTCGGCGGCTGTGACCGCGTTCACCTGCTTCCCGCCGTCGATATCGCCGGCTTTCAGCACCGCGGGAATCACAGCTTCGGGCAGGAGTTTGCGCAGAGCGTTAGACAGCTTCATATTCCTGCGCTCTTCAAAATCACGCAGTATGCGCCTGTCAAGCGCTGCGGCATCAAGCGCCGGCTTCATATCTATCTGCGCGGTATATTTTCCTTCCGTTATCTCGCCCATAAGCGAACTTGCGCTGAGCACCAGCGGTCCTGATATGCCGAAGTGCGTGAACAGCATTTCGCCCTGTTCCCGGAATACAGGTTTCTTCTTCCCTTTTTCGTATATGTTCAGTGTTACGTTCTTCAGCGAAAGCCCCATCATCTCCGCACAGCCGCCCCTGGTTTCAAGCGGCACAAGCGAGGGCTTTATCTTCGTGACCGTATGTCCCAGTTTCCTTGCGAACTCATAGCCGTCACCGTCCGAGCCTGTCACGGGATATGAAAGTCCGCCGGTCGCTATTATGACATTTCGCGCGGATATCTGACCGTTCTCCGTTTTCGCGCCGGTAACGCGGCCTTCTCCGGTGCATATATCGGTCACGCGCGTATGAAGTATCTTCACACCCAGCTTTTTCAGCTTATTGTAAAGCGCATCCACGATGTCGTAAGCCTTGTCCGATACCGGGAAAACACGGTTTCCGCGTTCGGTCTTCAGCGGTACGCCCTCACGCTCGAAAAAATTCATTACCTCCGAGGGCGGGAAAGCGTTCAGCGCGCTGTACATGAATTTCGGATTCTTCGGCAGATTATTCATTACCGTTTCAACATCACTGTTGTTTGTGACGTTGCATCTGCCCTTTCCGGTTATGGCCAGCTTTCTGCCGGCCTTTTCGTTACGCTCAGCTATTATGACAGACGCACCGTTCTCCGCGGCTGTGACTGCGGCAAACATTCCCGCAGCTCCCGCACCGATGACCAGCACATCATATATGATATTTTCTTTCATTTTATCACCGGACCTTTCAGAAGAACGACATCTGTTCGTGATGTTCGGGAAATTCGTTCAGATACGCAAAGCAATCCCCGGGACTGTACAGTATGCCGTTTTCGCGGCATATACCGGTAAATACACTCATAAGTCTGTTGTTGTACGGGCTCGGCACATTGTAGCTGTCACCGTAGTTTCTTATATATCTGTCCCTGAGTCCCGGGAAGTGCTTATCAAGCGCGGCATAGAAATATTCCCGGTTACCCTCGCGCAGAGTGACTCCCATTCCGAAGCAGATAATGCCCTTTACTTTCACCCGGACGCATTCGCGCAGTATTGCTCTTATGTTTTCCTCGGTGTCGTTTATGTACGGCAGGATCGGAGACAGCCAGACTACTGTCGGGATCCCACGCTCTGCCATGGCTTCCAGCACCTCGATGCGGCGCTTCGTGTTACAGACATTCGGTTCCAGCAGTCTGCACAGATCGTCGTCATAAGTCGTGAGAGTCATCTGCACCACGGCTTTTGATTCACGGTTCAGCTTATCCAGCAGTCCGATGTCACGCATTATCAGATCGGACTTTGTCTGTACCGCAAATCCGAAGCCGTGCCTGTACGCGGTCTCCATGCACTTCCGGGTGAGCATAAGCTCTTTTTCACAGTGCATATACGGGTCTGACATGGAACCTGTACCTATCATGAAGCGCTTTCTTTTTGAGCGCAGCGCGGCATCAAGCAGCTCCGGCGCGTTGCGTTTCACCTCGATATCCTCAAAGGCATGAGAGAACTGATAGCATCTGCTCCTGCTGTCGCAGTAGACGCAGCCGTGGGTACAGCCGCGGTAGATGTTCATACCACAGAAGCCGCCGTTATTGTTCAGTATGCCTTTTGCTTCGACAAAATGCAACTTAGCGCACCTCGCTTATCAGCCGTAGTACGAATACAGTCTGCACTGTATCATTCCGTTATAGAGCTTGCGGTTCTTGTTCGCCTTTTCACCGAAAAGCTCCTCGAAATCTTCTATCGAAGTTATGATGTAGAGACTGCTGTCGCCCCTCGGCAGCAATACCCTGCCCATTGTACGATATATCTCCCTGACCTCTTCCGATGTTCCCATACGTTCGGCGTAAGGCGGGTTCGTTACTATCTTCGCCCCGCTGACCGGATAATGGAAATCCTTTATGTCGCGGGTCTGTATCTTTATATATTTTTCAACTCCAGCTTTTTTTGCGTTCTCCTGTGTCAGTTTAACAGCTTCGGGGTCTATATCATAACCGTAAGCCTCAAAACCGCAGTCCTTCTTCACAGCGGCACGGGCTTCCTCAAATGCTTCATTCCATACTCTGCGCTCCATACATTTCCAGTACATTGCAGAGAACTTCCTGTTAAGACCGGGAGCCACACCGGCGGCCTTCATCGCCGCTTCTATCAGTATCGTACCGCTTCCGCAGAACGGATCAACCACTGTGTCGGTATCACGGATATGCGCAATATCCACTATGCCGGCGGCAAGAGTCTCCTTTATCGGCGCCGCGTTTGAAAACGCACGGTAGCCGCGCTTGTGAAGGCTTGAACCTGTGGTGTCCAGCGTTATAGTCAGCTCGTTTTTCAGCATAAGGAAATCTATCCGCAGCTCCGTACCAGTTTCGGGCAGGCGTCCGATCTTATACTTCTCCTGCATTCTGCCGATAAGGCCTACTCTTATGCGCGTCTGTATCGCGTGTACACTGGAAAGTGCAGAATTGAGGGAATGTCCCTGAAGAACATGGAGCTGGTCTTCTCTGCCGGCAAACACTTCAATCGGTATTCTGCGGCAGTTTTCGACTACTTCGTCAAGTGTGACAGCCCTGAACCGCGCAAGCACGATGCCTATACGCTCGGCTGTGGAGCAGGTTATGTTTGCCTTTGCAATGACTTTATCATCGCCTTTGAAATCTATGCGTCCGTCGCGTGTCACGATATCCTGTCCGCCGGCACGTTTCACCTCAAAGGCAAGCGTTTTTTCAAGCCCGAAATTACAGGGCGCAGTAAGTAAATAATCCATATCTTCACCTTAATTTATCCCGAATATCTCCCGTTCTCTGAACAGATCTCCGACAAGTCTGCGGATACCGGCGTTTTCGGGAGCGGTAAGTTTCGGGTCTTCAGCAAGCAGTTCTTCCGCAAGCTGGCCTGTTTCGTGCAGAAGCAGAACGTCGCTGCTCATATCGGCTATCTTCATTTCCGGCAGGCCGTGCTGTGCCGCGCCGAAGAAGCTGCCGGGGCCGCGGAGTTTCAGGTCTTCATTCGCTATCTCGAATCCGTCGGAGGTCCTGACCATGATATCCATGCGCGCTTTCGTATAATCCGAAGTGCTGTCGGTTATCAGTATGCAGTGAGACTGCTCGGAGCCACGGCCTACACGTCCGCGGAGCTGGTGAAGCTGCGACAGGCCGAACTGTTCGGCGTTCTCGATAACGATTATTACCGCATTCGGGACGTCAATGCCGACTTCAATGACCGTCGTTGCCACAAGCAGTTTTATGTCACCGCTTTTGAAACCCGCCATTACCCTGTCTTTTTCGGCCTGTTTCATTTTCCCGTGGAGCAGGCCTATGGGAATATCCGAAAACCATGTCTTTTTCAGCTCTTCAAAGTATTCCGAAGCCGAACGCTTATCTGCCATGGCTTCGCTTTTTTCGACGAACGGACATACGATATACGCCTGAAATCCGTTGTTTATATACTTGATTATAAATCTGAATATACGCTCACGGTAGCCGGAATCAACGCCGTAGGTTCGTATCGGTATCCTGCCCTTCGGCATCTCGTCAAGTACCGACACATCGAGATCTCCGTATATCGCAAAAGCCAGAGTGCGCGGTATCGGAGTTGCGGACATAACCAGCGTGTGAGGGGCGTTTCCTTTCGACGAAAGCACTGTTCTCTGACGGACTCCGAAGCGATGCTGCTCGTCGGTTATCACAAGGCCGAGTTTCCTGAAATTCACGCCGGACTGTATCAATGCGTGAGTTCCTACAATAACTTCCGCAAAGCCTTTTTCTATCGCTTCATAAGCGGGCTTTTTCACCGTGCTGCCGGTAAGGAGGGCAACGCTTATCCCCAGAGGCTCCAGAAATGCGGAGAGAGTTTCGTAATGCTGTTTTGCAAGTATTTCGGTAGGAGCCATAAGCGCGGACTGACAGCCGTTCCTTGCAGCAAAGCAACACAATGCCGCCGCTACAAGCGTCTTGCCGCTGCCGACG
Source organism: Ruminiclostridium sp. (assembly GCA_016282095.1). Taxonomy (GTDB): domain Bacteria; phylum Bacillota; class Clostridia; order Oscillospirales; family Ruminococcaceae; genus Ruminiclostridium_E. Next base: position 18,859 of record JAEEJW010000051.1, read on the forward strand.
TCACCCTGGAGCAGCCTGTTCATCGGAGAGCCGCTTTTCATATCTGCGATACATTCATTGACAGAACGCATCTGTGCGCCTGTCGGCGTGAATTTCAGCGTCCCGAAGAAGTCGTCAAGGCTGACATCTTTCATCACCACCGGCGTTGTGCGCCTGTTAAGGCTTTTCATCAGCTTCATTCCGAGCTGGAGCGTGAGCAGTTCCTCGAAAGCAAGCCTGCGGCGGGCTTTTTCGAGTGAGCCGCGGCTTTCCGGGAAATGGACGCTTTTCAGCGCGTCCCTGTAAGGCATCAGTTCATACCGGCTTATCATATCATCCGGCAGAGCATCGGCTATACTGCAATTTGAGAACGCATCACGCACATTGCAGGCGACTATGTTCGCGCTCAGGCCTTCCGTCAGATGATATTTAGGAACAAGCACGTTCTTTGAATCTGCGGGTATGAATGCAGGCGAAGAACATTCCTTCGCGAGTATGTTTCCCTTTATCTTTCCGCTGAACAGGTATTCTTTGCCCTTTATCAGGCTGTCGAAGCTGTATTTGCTGTTGAAGAACGTTATCAGCACATTGTCGGTGCCGTCACTGACGACAGCCTTGAATATAGTGTAACGCTGCGAATAATAAGGGTTAAGCCTGCGTATGACCGTACCCCTGAACACAGCCGTATCGTCGGGCATCAGCTCGTTCATCGGGGTGGTCTGCGTGAAATCGGTATAGTCACGCGGATAGAAGCGCAGAAGATCTCCCACTGTATATATACCGAGATTGGCGTAGTTTTCGGCGCGTTTTCCGCCGACGCCTTTCAGTACGGTAATGCTGTCATTTTCCTGCATACGTTCACCTGCCGCCCGATAAAGAAATCAACTATAAAATTATAACATAATCTACCGCAAAAGTCAATCGACAAAAAACGGAGACAGCCGCACATAACGGCAATTGTCCCCGTTTCGGTTCAGTTTATCTGTCTGAGCGGGATCTTCACCACATACTCGACGAAATCATCTGTGCGGTTCTTCACTGTTTCGCAATTTATGCCTGCTTCCTTCATTGCGTCTATTGTCTTGTTGAAGGTGTTTATATACAGGTTCACCGCACGGTATGTCCAGCGGCGGTGTACTCTGGGCTTTTCGGATTTGCCTTTCAGCAGACCGTCGATGTATTCGTCAGTCTGCGACGTATTCAGCTGATTTGTTCCGATGTAGTGTATCGCGTCCGGCCTCTGATCCGATTCCAGACGGAGCAGAGCCCGGGCCTGCCGCTCCGTCAGCTTGTACTTTACTACCAGAGCCTTTTCTTCGTCCGTAAGTTTTAGCAGACGCAGTTTATTCGCAATTGTGGACTGCGCTGTCCCGAGACGGGCTGCCGTTTCCTCCTGCGTAAGGCCGTAGTAATCTATAAGGTTCCTGATAGCGTACGCTTCTTCCATGAACGTAAGATCCTGCCGCTGGAGATTTTCCAGAACAGCAAGCACGGCACTGTCCTTCACAGACGCGTTGATGATTATACACGGCACATAGGTCATATTCAGCAGACGGCAGGCCCGCAGTCTCCGCTCACCGGCTATAAGCTCATAATTCAGGCTGTTCTCGATCTTCCGCACTGTAAGTGGCTGTAAAATGCCGTTCTGCTGTATGCTCACCGCTAAGCGCGAAAGTTCATAATCATCGAAGATGACGCGGGGCTGAGCCGGATTCGGGACTATGGCGCTGACGGGTATCTCGACTACTTTGTTTACGGCGTTCTCACGCTTGCTTTCCTGTGGTGTTTTTGGAAATATGTTCATTTTTGTACCTCCGTTTTTGATTTTCCGATATTTTCCGCTGATATGATGATATCACAAAAAAACAGAGGTTTCCACACAAAAAAACTCCCGTAATACGGCAATTTGCCGCATTTTACGGGAGAACGCGAACGGATATTCCAGGATACCGTGTTTTCCGACACGGGAAAAGAGCGGAAAATGTCGCAAAAAACATCGCCTATCTCTTTCTGGAGGCGCTTACCGTGCCGTCGCTGTAATAGGCTGTCACACTCTTTTCCCTGCCGCTGTCGAGGTCACTGCCCCTTATCGTGAGACCGGACTTGTTCATAAGCTCTGCCGCCATGACTTCACCGAGTCTGCATCTTATAACATTGACGCCTCCGCATACTACCGTAAACTCTGTGTTGCTGACATTTATCGCGCCTTCTTCACCGAGTTTCAGTTCCCGGCAGGTTTCCGGGTCACGTTCCGTCACATATTTCACGGGCTTTTTATCCAGCGCCCGAAGGCTTTTAATGTCCATTCCTGACTTGTTTCTATGCTTTCCGAATATCATTGCTGTACCTCTCCTGAAGCCTTTAAAATCAATTAGTAATATTATTGTATCACATACCGCTATTCAAGTCAAGGTTTTGTGCATACATACAATTGACATTAATACGATAATAGAGTAAAATAAACTATATATGAGTATTGTCAAAAGGCTGTTCTATACACTTCTGCAGTGTACCTGGGGCATTCTTCAGACCCTTGCCGGAGCTGTGATGTTCCTCGTTCTGATAAGAAGAAAACACTTCATATACCGCGGCTGTGTGGCAACCGAATGGGGGCGCCGCGACAGTGCATCGGTCGGTATATTCATATTCGTTTCCGGGTCGCTGGAGGGCAGGCTCCGTAACGAGATAATCGTTCACGAATACGGCCATACCGTTCAGTCGATAATACTGGGGCCTCTTTACCCGCTGGTAATCAGCCTGCCGTCGGCGGTATGGTGTCTTACCCCGGCACTTGTCAGAAGGCGCGCCGAAAAAGGCATATCCTATTACAGCTTCTATCCCGAGAAATGGGCAAACAGGCTCGGCGAACGCTTCACGAACGAACAGCTTGAATTATTGAGATAAACAGATAAACAACAAGGAGAGAACCGTAAATGATAAAAGAAATACGCCGCTGCATGGGCTGTATGAACGAAAAGGACTACAGCGGCCCGTGTAAGATATGCGGATATATAGATAACAACGCATATCCGGCAGACTGCCTTGCGCCGGGTACCTACCTGAATGAAAGATATATAATCGGAAAACTCATATCCAAGAACGGCGAAGGCTGCGTTTATCTTGCCTACGATGAGGCGGAGGAACGCGCGGCAGAGATACGCGAATATCTGCCGGACGCGCTTTGCCACAGAGCTGCTGACGGGGTTACCGTCGAAGTGAATGACGGTTCGCTGCCGCTTTTCAAGTCCTATCTCTCGGAGTTTGCGGATCTGCACAAGACTGTTATCACCAGTATGCAGAAAAGCAGCCTTGTGCGCGAATATGATATCTTCTCCTCCGGGAATACCGGATATGTCGTGACCGAACACCCGGACGGAATGGCGCTGGAGGACTGGCTCAACAGCAACGGAAATGTTATACGGTGGGACGAGATCAGCGAACAGCTGAAAGTCGTTCTCGCAACACTCGATATACTTCACGAAAAAGGCATAGTACACCGCGGCATCAGTCCGTCCACCATGTTTGTCGCATCGGACGGAAGACTTCTGCTCACCTCGATAAGCATATCCGCGGCAAGGACTACGGCTTCGCAGATAAACTGCGAGATGTTCCCGGGATACTCCGCTTACGAACAGTATGAACTGTCAGAGCGTCAGGGAGCGTGGACCGATATATATGCTCTGTGCGCGGTGCTTTATTTCGCACTTACCGGTGAGATACCGCCGGAAGCGCCTTCGAGAAAGGAAAACGACACTCTCCGGGCTCCCGCAGAAATAAACCCCGAAATACCGCACAACGTTTCAGAAGCTATATACAAGGGTATGATGGTGAACCATGCCGAAAGGATACACTCTATTGAGTCCCTTACACGCATGATCTACTTTGACAACAGCTCCGACTTTACCGAACCGGAAAAAGATACCGAGAGCGACGGACCTATCGTGCCGAAAGTGTCCGTGAAACTCGAACCGGAGCATATCTCCCGCGAAAAGAAACGCGCTGTTCCCACCAAGGCCGATATACAGAAGAAAAAAGCAAAAAAGAAGAAAATGTCGAATATCGGCACTCTTATAGGCATCATAGTTTTCTTCTCGCTGGTGGCCGGGCTTATCATCGCGATACTTTACTTTGCCGATGAAGCCCAGCAGGCTGCCGCAGCGGCAAGGACTTCCGTAACTACCACAACGCCCACGGAGACCGAAACAGAAAAGGTCACCACAGCCCGCACGACTGCGGAAAAAGTTACAACGCCCGATGCACCCGCTGCCGATATACTGCTGCTGCCGGACTTTGTGAACAGATTCTTCAATCCGCAGCTTGAGAGCAGATATTCAATGCTTACCTTTGAAGCCGAATATGATTATTCCGACGAATACGCGGAAGGCATCATATACGAACAGGACATCGAGGCAGGTACTCAGGTAGTTTCCGGTACTGTTATAAAGATCAAGGTCAGCAAGGGCGCGGCTTACACCTATCTGCCCGATTATATCGGAATGAAGCTCAGCGAATATACCAACAAGCTCGTACAGCTCGGTGTAAGATATGAAGCTATACCCGAAGAATCCACTGAAGTCAAGGCCGGCTACGTCGTAAGATGCAGCAGGGAGATCGGCGAAAAGGTCTATATCTCACAGAACGAGATCGTAGAAGTTTACTACGCGGTAACACCCAAAGAGACAAAACCCCCGGAGACAGAACCGCCGGCCGAGTCCGGAGACAATGATGAGATAGAAGAAGAAATTGCCGGAGAGAACGAAGAATAAAATCAGAAAAATGTGTAGGCAGGAGAACTAAATGGAGCTTAAAGAACTCAGAGACGAGATCGATATTATTGACGACGAAATAGCCGCGCTCTTCGAGAAACGCGCCAGAGTCGCGGTGGATGTGGCGGAATACAAACGGCAGCACAATATGGAGATATTCCAGGGCGGACGCGAGGAAGAAGTCCTTCGCAAGTCCTGTGCGAAGATATCTCCCGAGCTTGCGGACGGCGCAAAGCTGTTCTTCACCACGCTGATGGATATCTCGAAATGCCGTCAGCAGCAGATGCTGACGGAGATCAGCCCATTTCGCGTTGAAAACGATATTCACGATCCCACCATCGGCGCAGTCACAAAGGGCAGCTATACCGCCGATGCCTGCCGCAAATTCTGCGGACGGGACTGCAGGATCCAATACTTTCAGGATTTCGCGGCTGTATTTGACGCGGTAGAAAAAGGCGAGATAGATTACGGTGTACTTCCCATCGAAAATTCCACGGCAGGCGATGTACGCATGACCTATGACCTGATGATAAAGCACAAGTTCTATATCTGCCGCAGCACCAAGATACAGATCGACCATGTTCTCGCGGCTAAACCGGGTGCAAGGCTTTCAGCCATAAAAGTCGCCATGTCCCACGAAATGGCGCTGAAGCAGTGTTCGCGCTTCCTGGAGGAAAGAAAGTTCGCCTTTGAAGAAGCAGGCTCCACCGCGAAAGCCGCCGAGACCGTCGCTTCGGGGAATGATATGACCGTCGCGGCTATATGCTCGGCTTCCTGCGCAAAGCTGTTCGGGCTTGAAATACTCGCGGAAGATATAACAGATATCAAAGACAATTACACCCGCTTCATCATGATCTCACGCGGATTACAGGTACCGGAAAAGGCGAATGTGGTTTCTCTATGCCTTACCGTTCCGCATACCGCGGGAAGTCTTTACAGACTGCTGACACGATTCGCATACTGCGGGCTCAACCTCTGCCGCATAGAGAGTAAACCGATGCCGGATTCCCTCGCTTATCTTAAAGACGACGCTTTCGATTTCATATTCTATCTTGATTTCATCGGCAGCATAAGCGACGAAAAAGTCCTCAAACTGCTTACGGGACTTGAACACGAAATGAAGTTCTACAGATTCCTGGGCAACTATGAGGAACTCGAATAAAACAGAACCAAAAAACGCGGCTCACATTGAACCGCGTTTTTGTTTTTCTTTTATTCCGCTGTTACCTGCTTAACGGAAGTAATGTGCGGATTTGCACCGTTGTACCAGTAGAGGAAGCCCTCAAGATCGTACATACTGTTCACCTGAAGGTTCTTTACAGCCTCATATACTTCTGTGCCGGGGCCGCAGAGATAGGACTCAACAGTGAATGTGTATGTATAGGAGTTGTTTACGCCCTTGAAGTAAAGGTCACTTCCCTCTTCGCCGGAACCGTCCCAGTTGTAGAGGAACGGATGCTCAACACCGTCGGCATCGAGTATGGGCAGAATCTTGATGTTCTTGAAGGTTACGAATTCATTCATGTGTTCAGCGAGCTTTGCTTCGTCGCCGAGAAGCTCTGTAACATCTTCTGCCGGTGCAATGAATGTTCCGTCGATCACCTCGAACGCTGCGTCGGTGATCTCGACTTCACCGGACCATTCAGCCTTGTAGCCTGTTACCCTGATCTTTGTGCCGGGTGTGAGAGCGTTGTACTCGTCTATCGTGCAGGGCATATTGTAGAGGAAGTAAGCGCTGTGATCTTCATTCTGGGTGTAGAACGATGCCTTGCCGACACCGTTTTCTTCCCACCAGCCCTGCTTTGCCTGAACGCAGGTCTCGACTGTTACCTGTGTATCGAGGTCGGCAGCCTTGAATTCTTCAAAGCTCATTACGCCGGCGGCCTCAGAAGAAGCGCCTGCGGGAGTTACGGAAGTGATATGCGGATTTACGCCGTTGTACCAGTAGAGGAAGCCCTCCATGTCGATCATCTCGTCTACCTTGAGGTTCTGTACTGCCTTGTAGACATCGGTGTCGGGGCCGCAGAGATAGGACTCAACTGTGAATGTGAGAGTGTAGGAGTTGTTGACTACCTTGAAATAGAGGTCGCTGCCTACATCGCCGGAGCCGTCCCAGTTGTAGAGGAAAGCGTGCTCAACGCCGTCAGCGTCGGTTATGGGCTTAACCTTCATGTTTTTGAACGAAACATACTCGTTCTGGTGCTTGAGAAGAGCGTCTTCCTGGCTGAGTATATCGGTCACATCCAGGGGCTCTGCTATGAAGCTGCCTTCAATGATCTCGAATGTAGCGTCGGTTATCTCGATCTCGCCGGACCATTCGGACTTGAAGCCGCTTACTCTGATCTTTGTGCCGGGTGTGAGCTTCTCATAGTCAGCCTGGGAGCAGGCCATATTGTAAAGGAAGTAAGCGCCGTCCTCGTCCTGTGTATAAACGGTGGCCTTATCCTCCCACCAGCTCTGCTTTGCCTGAACATAAGTCTCGACTGTTACGGGCGAATCAATGGGAGCTGCTGCGTACTCGGCATAGCTCATAACGCCGGTCGCGGTTTCATTGCCGCCTGCTTCTGTGCCGGCAGTTTCGTTCGTTTCTGTTGTTGCGGCAGCTTCCGTGGTCGTTGTGGTATCGGCCGCAGTTGTGGTCGTTGCCGCAGCAGCGGTCGTAGTGGCAGCCGCAGGATTATTTCCGTTGCACGCTGCCGCGGAAACGATCAGCGCAGAAACAAGTGCGAGCACTGTTATCTTCTTTTTCATAAAATACCTCCGTTTTTTACAAACCGGTCGGTGCGGAACAGGTTCCGTACCGATATTATTTTTTATTTGTACACTAATATTATACACAATTCAGGCTTCAAGTCAACAGTTTTCGGCATCATTCAGCAGTTTGAACAACACAGCGCGGTTACAGAAGAAAAATTGATAGATAATCACAAGTAAATCTGCACAAAAAAGCTCCCGTTATGTGTACGGTTTGCACATAACGGGAGTGGATTCAGTGAGCAAATATCTTGATTATATCGTTGAAGGTCACGATAAGCATTAGCAGCATCAGTGCCGCAAATCCGATGAAATGCACCCAGCCTTCTTTCTCCGCAGAGATTGGTTTGCCGCGTATCGCCTCGATGAGCAGGAATACGAACCTCGCACCGTCGAGCGCGGGTACGGGCAGCAGGTTGAAGATGCCGAGATTTATGGTTATCAGCGCAATCAGCATCAGGAACGAACTGAAGCTCATGATCCTTATCGACTGGTCAAGCGCGCTTGCCATTGTCGATACCACGCCGATAGGTCCCGAGAGGTCGTTTATGCCGTATGTGCCTTTCAGCAGGTCGAACAGCGATATCCATATAAGACGGGCTTCGGTAAGGAACGTTTTTCCCGAGGCGGAAAGGACCGTGAAGAAGTCCTTGTCCTGCGGGTAGACCTTGAAATCTATCTTTATCCCGGCTGAATCCGTGGCGCTGCCGGGCTCGACGTACTCAAAGGGAACGCTGATCTTAACGGGAGCCCCGTCCCTGATGACCGTCATATCGTACCAGACGTACTCCTTCTTTGCCGCGTCCGCAAGGGCTTCCTTATTCTGGAAACAGTACGAGATATCCGTAGTTGTCCATATCGCCATGCCGTTCATCTCGACTATCTCGTCGTTGAGCATGAGCACCTGCGACGAAACCGCATCGTCATCGAAATATGATATCTTCGTGGTCGCTATCTTGTCGGAGGCGCAGACGCTTATCAGACACACCACAAGCCCGAGGATAAGGTTCATCACCGCACCTGCGACTATGACGATCATACGCTGCCATACAGGCTTGTTGCGGAAGTCATTCGGGTCTTCGCTTTCGTAATCTTCGCCGAGCTGCACCGCACCGCCGATGGGCAGGAGCTTGAACGACCATGTTGTAGTCTTCGTTTTCTTGCTGAACAGTCTCGGCCCCATTCCTATCGAGAACTCATAGATATTCATTTTAAACATCTTCGCCGTAAAGAAATGGCCGAATTCGTGTATTAGTATTATCGTAAAGAATACAAGAAGCGTGATAACGATGTTCAGAATATTGCTTAATACTGTCATAAACTGCCTTTCTGTATCTGTGCGCCGACATACTCGCGGGCTGCTCTGTCGGCTTCTGATATAGTATCGAGCGAGACTTCGGCGCTGTACGGAAGTGCCTCGCAGCAGCCGCATACCAGCTCGCCGATGCACAGGAACGGTATCTTGCCGTCAAGAAAAGCGGCTACCGCTGCTTCATTCGCTCCGTTGAGTATCGTAGGCGCCGTACCGCCTTTCGCTATCGCTCTGCGGGCTTCCGCAAGGCATACGAAGGTCTCCTCGTCCGCACGCCCGAATGTCAGTGTGCCCACATCGAACAGCGACAGTCTGCCGGAGAGCGACGGCAGGCGCTTCGGATACGTTACCGCGAACTGTATCGGTATCTTCATATCCGGTACACCGAGCTGCCCTATCACAGCACCGTCTTCATACTCTACCGCCGAGTGCAGTATGCTTTGCCGGTGAACGACTACCTCCACCTGTTCCGGAGTCACATCGAAGAGACGAACCGCTTCTATCAGCTCAAGGCCTTTGTTCATGAGTGTGGCGCTGTCCGTGGTTATCTTCCTGCCCATGCTCCAGTTCGGGTGGTGAAGAGCCTGCTCAAGCGTAACCGTGCGGAGCCTCTCTTTATTATACCCGAAAAAAGGGCCTCCCGACGCCGTCAGGATTATTTTATTTATCTTGTTCTGCGAATTTCCCATAAGAGACTGAAAAATCGCAGAATGTTCACTGTCTATCGGTACTATATCGACACCGTTCGCCTTTTCGGCGGCTTTCACCAGCTCACCGCCTGTAACAAGCGTTTCCTTGTTCGCAAGGCCTACGCGGTTTCCGGCGTTCAGAGCCGCAAGAGTAGGTTCAAGACCTACCATTCCGACCACGGCGTTTATCACCATATCCACCGGCAATGCCGCTGTCGCGCAGAGCGCTTCTTTTCCGCAGACTACCTTTATTCCGGTATCTGCAAGGCGCGTCCTGACATCATTATATGCCGCGGCGTCGGTCATACATACCGTTTCGGGTCTGAATTCCCTTGCCTGCCGCTCTATAAGGGCGGCACTGCTGTTCGCGGTAAGGGCTTTTATCTTATAGCCATGCATACGGGCTACATCAAGTGTCTGTGTTCCTATCGAGCCGGTTGAGCCGAGGATCGTCAGTGTCTTTTTTTCGTCCATTGTTCTGCCTTTGTTCTTTAATAATATCCCCCGCCCTTTCCGGCGGGGGAATGATCTATGCTATAACTGCTGTTATCGGGAAAATCACCTTGAAGAGCAGATATATGAACGGTGCAACGAGCAGCACGCTGTCGAACCTGTCCATAACTCCGCCGTGTCCCGGGAATATCTCGCTGAAATCCTTGACGCCGCACTGGCGTTTGAGCAGAGATGCGATAAGGTCTCCGAGAAGCCCGAGGAATGTGGAAATGACCGCGGCTATCACAAGTATGGAAATATTCACTGTGAAATGCTTTTCGCCAGTCATCAGGATATCGCAGAGCTCATAGCCGAAGCCGAGTATCACCGCGAATATCACCGCTGTTACCAGCCCGCCGAAGAAACCTTCCCAGGTTTTCTTAGGGCTTATCTCCGGACAGAGCTTGTGCTTGCCGAGGAACGTTCCCACGAAATACGCGCCTCCGTCTGCGACCCATGCGGTGGTAAGCGTGTATATCACAAGGAATACAGAGTGTTCTATCCACTGGAAGTAGAAGAACGCTATCGTCGATATCGAGAACGGTATGCAGATAGAAATGAAGGCTATGAAGCCCAGCTCCTCGAACTTGATCTCCTTATGCCGCATGAGCGTTGCCGCGAACAGCAGCACGAGGAACAGAAATGATACCGGTACTGCGAATATTTTCAGATCCGCATAGCAGAAAAACAGCGGCAGAAGTGTCGAAAACAGCAGGCTCAGTACGGTTATGCTGCGGTATTTTATATACTTCGCGGCCGACAGTACTTCAAATACGGCCATGATCGACAGCAGCGACGTTGCGGCAGCCATAACATGGGGGCATATCCCTCCGAGAAATATAACCGCTATCGCGAACGGTACTCCTATCGCAGCAGTCAGAAGCCGCTTAGCCATCAGATCATCTCTTTTCCGGTTGATTTCTTATTTTTAGTATCAAATTCCGCCGAAGCGGCGATTTCTGCGCGCGTATTCATCAAGCGCGGCATTCAGGTCTTTTTTGCTGAAATCCGGCCACAGCACATCCATGAAAACATACTCCGCGTAGGCTGCCTGCCAGATCAGGAAATTGGAAAGGCGCTGTTCCCCGCTGGGTCTGATTATCAGATCGACATCCGGCAGTCCCGCGGTATAAAGGTGCTGCGAGAAGCTCTCCTCAGTCAGGCTGTCGGGATCGGTTCCGCTTTTCAGCAAGGTCTTCGCGGCATTGACGATATCGTCGCGGCCGCCGTAATTCAGGGCAACACAGCACTTCATGCCGGTATTGCCCACAGAGGCGTCCTCTGCCCTTTTTATCTTTTCTTTAAGTATATCATCGAGGGGGTCTGTATTTCCCAGGATCTTCAGCACGACATTTTCATCTGTCATCTTCATCACTTTGTCCAGATATTCGGACAGGAGCTTCATGATCGCGTTGACCTCATCTTTCGGGCGTTTCCAGTTTTCAGTGGAGAACGCGTAGAAAGTGACACACTCTATACCAAGCTCCATGCACCAGCGCGTGCAGGCCTCAAAGGTCTTCGCGCCCTGAACATGGCCGGCTGTGCGCGGCAGCATACGTTTCTTCGCCCATCTGCCGTTGCCGTCCATTATGATGCCGATGTGACGCGGCAAAAGTTTTTCTTCCATTCCTGCCGCCGATCAGACTGTCATGATCTCTTTTTCTTTTTCCGCGCAGATCTTGTCGATCTTCTCGCAGTACTTGTCGGTTATTGTCTGGACCTTCTTCTCGCCGTCCTTAACATCGTCCTCGGTGATCTCGCTGTTCTTCTTCATGGTCTTGAACTTATCCATGGTGTCGCGGCGGCAGTTTCTTACGGCTACCTTTGCTTCTTCACCGTATTTCTTTACCTGCTTGCAGAGATCCTTTCTGCGCTCTTCTGTGAGCTGCGGGAATACGATCCTTATGGATTTGCCGTCATTTGTGGGAGTGATCCCGATATCGCTTGCCATTATCGCTTTTTCGATAGCCTTGAGGGAAGAAGCGTCCCACGGCTGTATAACAAGTATTCTCGCCTCGGCAACAGACACCGCAGCCATAGCGTTTATCTGTGTGGGTACTCCGTAATAATCAACTGTGATCTTGTCAAGAATGCCCGGGTTCGCACGGCCGGCTCTTATCGAGGAAAACTCCTTTTCCATTGACTTGACGCACTTTTCCATTCTCTCTTCGGTATTTTTGAGTGTTTCTTTCATGATGATCTTCCTTTCCGTTACAGATTTATGACTGGTTGCTTACAAGTGTGCCGACCTTCTCGCCCATGACGGCATCGAAGATGTTGTCGGGACGGTGCAGATCGAATACGATCAGCGGGATATTGTTTTCTATGCACATCGCGGCCGCTGTTCCGTCGAGAACACGCAGACCGTTGACGAGTATGTCCTTGTGGCGGAGTGTCTCATACTTCACAGCGTCGTCGAATTTAAGAGGATCCTTGTCATACACGCCGTCAACCATTGTTGCTTTCAGCACGATCTCGGCATTTATCTCCGCGGCACGCAGCGCAGCGGCGCTGTCGGTCGAGAAGAACGGGTTTCCGGTGCCGCATCCGAATATTACTATTCTGCCCTTTTCAAAGTGTCTCAACGCCTTCTCGCGGATATACGGTTCGCAGATCGCGTTCATTGCGATCGCGGACTGAACTCTCACATCACAGCCGAGCTCCTTCAGTGCGTCGCCCACGGCAAGCGCGTTCATCGTGGTCGCGAGCATACCGATATGGTCTGCCGTTACTCTGTCCATATTCTCGCTTGATCTTCCGCGCCAGAAGTTTCCGCCGCCTACGACTATGCCGACCTGCACTCCCGCGTCTGCGCAGCGCTTGACGCTCTTGCAGATGGAATTGATAGTCGGAAGGTCGAGTCCGGTCTTCTTGTCGCCGGCCAGAGCTTCTCCGCTCAGTTTGAGTAGTATTCTTTTGTACTTGGGTTCAGCCATGATATTTACTTCCTTTCCGCTATTATCAATAATCAAGTACGCGCAGAGAACCGATAACGTTCAGTTTTCCGCACTTTTCGTCAAAGTCGGCTTCGTTCATAACGCCTGTAACGAATGCACATTCGTCGTCGGGGGCTCCGTCACGCGACAGGAACCTTACTTCTCCGAAGATGCTCTCCGCCGTTTTTCTGTCGGCATTTGCGCGGACATAGAACCTGTTCTCGAGCTTTCTGTACGGTATTATAAAGCTCTGTTCGCTGTCCTCCCAGTGCATGGTCTTTGATGTGTGGTCGGTCTTGAGAGCGTTTATTATATCCGCTACCACCGCGCTGGCTGTGGGAAGCTTTCCGGCGCCCTTTCCGTAGAATACCACATCGCCCGTAGCGTCGCTGCGAACGAGTATGGCGTTGAACACATCGTTGACTCCAGCAAGCTGGCTCTCGCCGTTTATGACTGCCGGGCAGGTCATTACTGCCACATCGGCGCCGCGCTTCGCAGCGAAACCTATCAGCTTTATCACGCTGTTCATGCTCTCGCAGTATTTCACATCCTCAAGGGTGATCTTCGTGATGCCCTCGGTGTGTATATTCTCGGGATAGACGTGTCTGCCGAATGCCAGGGATGCAAGGATGCATATCTTGCGGCAGGTATCGTGACCCTCGACATCAGCGGAGGGGTCGCGCTCGGCGTAACCGAGCTCCTGCGCTATCTTCAGCGCTTCGTCAAATCCCATATTCTCCTTTATCATCTTGGTGAGGATAAAGTTGGTCGTTCCGTTAAGTATGCCGGCGATCTCCTCGATCTCGTCCGTGGAGAGGCACTGGTTCAGCGGACGGATTATCGGTATGCCGCCGCCTACGCTGGCTTCAAAGAAGAAGTTCACATTATGCTCGCGGGCGATCCTTAGCAGTTCGGCTCCCTTGGTCGCCACAAGCTCCTTATTCGAGGTGACTACGCTCTTCCCTGCCTCGAGACAGGCTTTTACATAGCCGTAGGAATACTTCACGCCGCCTATGACCTCGGCAACTACGAATACTTCGGGATCATTCACGATATCGTCAAAATTCTTCGTGAACTTGTCGCGGTAGCGTTCGTCGGGGCAGTCCCTTATTTCGAGGATATACTTGATATCAAGCTCCTCGCCTACTTTCTTTTCAAGTGTCGCTTTGTTTTTGTAAAAAACTTCTACGGTGCCGGAGCCGACAACTCCGAAACCGAGTACAGCGATCTTTTTCATACGTCTTTCCCTTTCTGTGGAACATTGCGCGGAGCCCGTGCCCCCTGACCGTCAGATATCGTCCGGCACGGAGTGAGTCTCTGCCTTGCAGTTGTTAGTATTGCGATATATAATTATATCATATTTTCCAATATATTACAAGTATTTCTGTAAATTTTTATCATAAAAAATTACAGAATTATCTCCGTTTGTACCGCCAAACGGAGATAATACAGTCATTTTATCGCTTTTTCAGTATTTTTTTCAGGTATTTACCGGTATATGAAGCCTTGACTTCAGCCACCTGCTCCGGGGTACCTGCCGCTATGACGGTACCGCCCTTGTCGCCGCCCTCCGGGCCGAGGTCTATGATGTAGTCGGCGGTCTTTATCACGTCGAGATTATGCTCTATGACTATCACCGTATTGCCGCCCTCAACAAGCTTCTGAAGCACTTCTATCAGTTTGTGGACATCGGCGGAATGAAGTCCCGTTGTAGGTTCATCGAGTATATACACCGTTCTGCCCGTAGCACGGCGGGCGAGCTCTGTGGCAAGCTTCACGCGCTGGGCTTCGCCGCCTGAGAGCGTGGTGGCGGGCTGGCCTATCTTCGCGTAGCCGAGACCCACGTCGCAGAGGGTTTTCAGCTTGCGGTATATCTTCGGCACGTTCTCAAAGAACTTACAGCCTTCCTCTATGGTCATTTCAAGCACATCATAGATGTTCTTCCCCTTATAGCGCACATCAAGGGTCTCGCGGTTATAGCGCATACCCTTGCAGACCTCGCAGGGAACGTACACATCGGGCAGGAAGTGCATCTCGATCTTTATTATTCCGTCGCCCTGACACGCCTCGCAGCGGCCGCCCTTTACATTGAACGAGAAACGCGCCGTTCCGTAGCCTTTCATCTTCGCTTCGTTCGTCGAGGCGAACAGATCACGGATATCAGTGAACACGCCGGTGTATGTTGCAGGATTGGAGCGGGGCGTTCTGCCGATAGGCGCCTGATCTATGGCTATGACCTTGTCGAGCTGTTCGGCGCCCTGTATCTCCCTGACCCTGCCGACCCGTGTCCGGGCGTGATTAAGCGTACCGGCAAGGTAGTTGTAAAGGATCTCGTTGACCATGGAGCTCTTGCCGCTGCCGGATACTCCGGTGACGCAGGTGAACACACCGAGCGGTATCTCAACATCTATGTCTTTCAGGTTGTTTTCGGCTGCTCCGATTATTCTCAGGCAGCGTCCGTCCGGCTTGCGGCGCTCCGCCGGGACCGGTATCTTCTTCCTGCCAGAAAGGTACTGGCCGGTTATGGATTTCTCGCACGCCATTATCTCCTCGGCAGTGCCGCAGGCTACGACTTCGCCGCCGTGTATGCCTGCGCCGGGACCTATATCGACGATGTAGTCGGCTTCCCGCATCGTGTCTTCGTCATGCTCGACCACGATCACGGTATTGCCCAGGTCGCGGAGGTTCTTGAGCGTTCCTATGAGCTTGTCGTTGTCGCGCTGATGCAGGCCTATGCTGGGCTCGTCCAGGATATACAGCACGCCCATGAGCGAGCTTCCTATCTGCGTTGCCAGACGTATGCGCTGGCTCTCGCCGCCGGACAGCGTACCTGCCGCTCTCGACAGCGTCAGGTATTCGAGACCTACGCTGCGCAGGAAGTTCAGACGGGATCTGATCTCTTTCAGTATGAGCCTGCCGATGAGCGCGTCACGTTCCGACAGTTCCATGGAGTTCACGAAATCATCCGCTTCGGAAATGCTCATTTTGCAGAATTCGCTGATATTCTTCCCGCAGACCGTCACCGCCAGCGATTCCTTTTTCAGTCTCTCGCCGTGGCACTCGGGACATTCGGTGTCGTGCATATACTGCTCTATCGAGGCTCTTGCGGAGTCGGTGCCGTCTTTGTAGCGGCGCTCGAGGTTGTTGATAACGCCCTCGAAGTCGGAATTCCTGTACCCGCCGCCGAACACGTCGAGCACGTCTATCCTTATGCGCTCGCCCTTTGTTCCATAGAGGAAAATATCGAGCTCCTCGGGTTTCAGTTCCTTTACGGGAACGTCGAGGGAGATGCCGTAGCGCTTCGATATCGCGGTGTAGTACATCATGGCGATAGAGCTGTCGTCGAGGGAATTCCAGCCTATCGCGTTTATCGCGCCCTCGCGTATGGAAAGGCTCCTGTCCGGTATTATCCGGTCGGGATCCACGGTATGGAACATTCCGAGACCCGTGCAGCACGGGCAGGCTCCGAACGGATTGTTGAACGAGAACATTCTCGGTACCAGCTCGTCGATGCTGATATTATGTTCCGGGCAGGCGTAGTTCTGGGAAAAATGAAGCTCCTCACCGCCTACCACATCTATATATATCAGGCCGTCGGTGAGTTTGCCGGCTGTCTCAAGACTGTCCGTAAGGCGGGAATCTATGCCCTCCTTGACCACAAGCCGGTCTACTACCGCCTCGATATTATGCTTGATGTTCTTTGACAGCTTTATCGTCTCCGAAAGGTCATACATTATGCCGTCAATGCGAACGCGGACAAAACCCTGTTTCCGCAGGCTCTCCAGCTCCTTCGCGTATTCGCCCTTTCTGCCGCGGGCTATCGGGGCGAGTACCTGTATCTTTGTGCCCTCTTCGAGCTCCATGATCTGATCGACGATCTGATCCACAGTCTGCTGGCTTATCTCACGGCCGCATACCGGGCAGTGAGGAACGCCTATCCGGGCATAAAGAAGACGGAGATAATCGTATATCTCCGTGACGGTCCCCACTGTGGAGCGCGGATTGTTGGAAGTGGTCTTCTGATCTATCGAGATCGCCGGAGAAAGGCCTTCTATGCTCTCGACATTGGGCTTTTCCATCTGGCCGAGAAACATTCTCGCATAAGACGAGAGGCTTTCCATATAGCGTCTCTGGCCGTCGGCATATATCGTATCAAACGCGAGAGAAGACTTCCCCGAACCCGACAGACCCGTGAATACCACCAGCTTGTCGCGGGGTATGGTAAGGTCTATGTTCTTCAGGTTGTGCTCCTTCGCGCCTCTTATGACTATTTTATCGTTTGCCATTCTTTTGTTCCTTTCGGTATCTTATCTGTCTATAAATGCGAATATGCGCTCGTTGAAATCGGGGGCTTCCTCATAGGTGGCGTGGCCGAGTCCGTCATATACATACAGCTCGCTGCCTGCTATGCGTTCGTGCAGGTCATACAGAGCCTGAGTTCCGGTGGTCTTGTCGTCACTGCCGCCCACTATGAGCGTCGGGCATTGTATGTCATTAAGTATTCCGCGGGCGTCGAATCCGAGTATTGCCTTAGCGTTTATGAAAAATCTGCGGTAATTGTCGTCGGGCTTCGCCAGCATACCGAGAAACGGATAGAACTTCCTGTATTTCTTCAGATATCCGGGCGAATAGCTTTTCTCTGCCGTGTCGATCATTAACTGCTTATGGTCGTCGGCTTCCGCCATTTTTATCCAGCCGTTCACAGTATCGTTTATGATGTCATTCACACACGGTGCAGTTACGGCAAGTACCAGCTTCTTCACAAGCTCCGGGTGCTTCGCGGCAAGGAACTGCGCGATCATTCCGCCCTGCGATACTCCGACGATGTACGCGCTTTCTATGCCCAGCTCCTTCATGGCGGCAGCCTGATCCTCCGCCATATCCTCTATGGAAAATCCTTCGGGGATATCGTTGCGGCGGCTGAACATATATACCGTATGAGCGCCGAGGAACGGCTTGTAGGGACCGACAAGCATTCTTGCCTTGCCCTTTACCGTCGCAAAGCCGTCGGAAAGCCCGGGGATAAGGATAACTTTCTTTTCCCCGTCCCCGAATGAGACATAATACATCCCGCTGCTGCCGACATCCGCCTTTCCGTTATTATACGTTATTCCCATGAGTGTATACTCCCATTGTCATTTCTTTTCGCCTCTGAGTTCCTTTATCTTGTCGCGGAAGAATGCCGCCTGTTCGAAATCCAGCAGCCTTGCCGCTTCCTTCATCATTGCCGTGTACTGGGCTATCAGCTTTTCCTTGTCCTTTGCGGTCAGTTTCTGCTTCTTACCCGGCTTGTCTTCCTTGGCGGAGATGTCTATGATGTCACGGACTTCCTTGATTATCGTCTTAGGTGTGATACCGTGCTCCTCGTTATACTTCATCTGTATCTCGCGGCGGCGGTTCGTTTCGTTTATGGCGTTTTCCATGCTTCCGGTGACTGTGTCGGCATACATTATGACCTGACCGTTGGCGTTTCTGGCGGCACGGCCTATGGTCTGTATCAGCGACGACTCGCTGCGCAGGAAACCCTCCTTGTCCGCGTCGAGTATCACCACAAGTGATACTTCCGGGATATCGAGGCCTTCACGCAGCAGGTTTATTCCCACAAGAACGTCAAACTCGCCGAGACGCAGGTCACGCACTATCTCCATACGCTCCATTGTATCGATGTCATGGTGCATATAGCGGACTTTAAGGCCTGCTCTTTCGAGGTACTTCGTGAGGTCTTCCGCCATTTTCTTTGTGAGTGTGGTTATGAGTACGCGCTCCTTGCGGGCTATGCGTATGTTCAGCTCGGAAACGAGGTCTTCGATCTGGCCGTCGGTGGGTTTTACTATTATCTCCGGATCCACAAGTCCCGTAGGACGGATTATCTGCTCGGCAACTACCGAGGCGTGCTCCTTTTCAAAGGGACCGGGTGTTGCGGAAACATACACCGCCTGGTTTATCTTCGCGTAGAACTCGTCAAAATTCATCGGGCGGTTGTCATACGCGGAAGGAAGCCGGAATCCGTAGTCTATCAGGTTCTTCTTGCGTGCCGAGTCGCCGCCGTACATTCCCCGCACCTGCGGGAGCGTGACGTGGCTCTCGTCCACCATAAGCAGGAAATCCTCAGGAAAGTGGTCTATGAGCGTTATCGGGGTACTGCCCGGAGGACGGCGCGCAAGCACTCTCGAATAGTTCTCGATGCCCTTGCACATTCCGATCTCCCGCAGCATCTCCATATCGTACTTCGTGCGTTCGGCTATGCGCTGGGCTTCGATAAGCTTGTGCTCCGCGGTGAACTTCTCAACCTGCTGCTCCATTTCCTTTTCGATATCGTTCAGGGCTTCTTCCAGCTTGTCCCTGCCCACTATATAATGCGAGGCCGGGAATATTGCCGCGTGCAGCAGCTCGCGCTTTGCTATGCCCGTTACGACTTCAAACTCGGAGATGCGGTCGATCTCGTCGCCGAAGAACTCGACGCGTATTGCAGCTTCCTGCGTGGCTCCTGCCGGGAATATCTCCACGGTATCGCCGCGCACACGGAACTTGTTTCTTATGAAATTGACGTCGTTGCGCTCGTACTGCATGGTTATCAGGCGCTTTACAAGCTCGTCGCGGCCCAGTTCCATGCCCTTGCGCAGAGACACGGTATTGGAGCGGTACTCCTCCGGGCTGCCGAGGCTGTAGATGCAGGAAACCGACGAGACTATGATGACATCACGGCGCTCGGCAAGCGAGAATGTCGCGGAATGGCGCAGGCGGTCGATATCGTCATTTATGGCGCTGTCCTTCTCGATATAGGAATCGGTCGAGGGTATATACGCCTCTGGCTGGTAATAGTCGTAGTACGACACGAAATATTCCACGGCATTGTCCGGGAAGAACTCCCTGAACTCGCTGCAGAGCTGGGCGGCAAGAGTCTTGTTATGGGCGAGCACCAGTGTCGGGCGGTTTATGCGCTCGATGATGTTCGCCATTGTGAAAGTCTTGCCGGAGCCGGTGACACCGAGGAGCACCTGCTCCCGGTTGCCGCTCTCGATGCTATTTACGAGCTTTTCTATCGCCTCCGGTTGGTCACCGGTGGGTTTGTAGGGTGATTTTAATACGAATCTGTCCAAACGGGCTCCTCCGCCTTAATCCTTGAATACCGCTCCGACGCTTGCGTTGCGGACGTGCATAGCATAGCGCTTGATGTAGCCTGTGAGGGGCTTCGGCGGGAGTATTCCCTTTTCCCTGCGCTTTGCGATCTCGTCTTCCGGAACAAGCAGCTCTATCGAGCGGTTCGGTATGTCGATGTGTATCTTGTCTCCATTCTCGACAAAAGCGATAAGTCCGCCTTCAGCCGCTTCTGGAGAGATGTGTCCTACGGACGCTCCGCGGCTCGCGCCGCTGAATCTGCCGTCGGTGATGAGCGCCACTGTGCCGTCGAGTCCTTTGCCTGCGATAGCTGCCGTAGGCGAGAGCATTTCCGGCATTCCGGGACCGCCCTTGGGGCCTTCATAGCGGATAACTACAACGTCGCCCGGCACTATGCCGCCGTTCAGTACCGCATCATATGCTTCCTGCTCACCTTCAAATACCTTCGCGGTACCCGTGAAGTCCATCATTTCGGGCTTTACGGCGCCCTGCTTAACAACGGCGCCTTCGGGTGCAAGATTGCCCTTGAGTATCGCTATGCCGCCGTCCGCACGGATAGGTGTTTCTATATCATGTATCACTGTGCCGTCAGCGTAAGCCGCCTTTTCCAGTCTGTCGCGCTGTGTGCCGGTGACTGTCAGAGCGTCCCCGTCGATGAGGCCTTTCTTTGAAAGCTCATGCATTACAGCCTGTATGCCGCCGACTTCATTCATATCCTCGATGAAGATACTGCTGGCGGGATTGAGCTTGGAAAGCTGCGGTATCTTACGGCTCATGGCATCGATATCGTCTATACTGATATCCGCCTTGGCCTCATGCGCTATGGCAAGCAGATGAAGCACCGTGTTCGACGATGCGCCTATCGCCATATCAACGGCAAGAGCGTTGAGCATATTGCGGCGTGTAATGATATCGAGAGGACGGATATCCTCCCTGACCAGCTCTATGATGCGTTCGCCGGTCTCCTTTGCAAGTCTGCGGCGCGCGGAATTGACCGCGGGCTCCGTTCCGTTGAACGGCAGAGCAAGACCTGCCGCCTCGGTGAGGCAGTTCATGGAATTCGCGGTGTACATACCCGAGCAGGATCCGCAGGTCGGGCAGGACTTGTTCTCCCACTCGCGCAGTTCCTCATCGGATACCTTGCCGTCGGCGTATTTCCCGACTACCTCGAAGTTCTCCGACAGGCCTACGCGTCTGCCGCGTACCCTGCCGGGGCTCATGGGGCCGCCGCTCACAAATATCGATGGTATGTTGAGTCTTGCCGCCGCAAGTATCATAGCGGGAACTATCTTGTCGCAGTTCGGGATAAATACAGCACCGTCCAGCGGGTGGGCGGTCAGCATCACCTCGATGCTGTCTGTTATAAGCTCACGGGAAGCAAGAGAATATCTCATTCCCTTATGGTTCATGGCGAGACCGTCGCATACGCCTATGGTATTGAACCCGAAGGGTACTCCGCCTGCGTTGCGGATACCGTCTTTTACAGCCTGCGCAATCTCTCCGAGGTGCATATGACCGGGAATATAGTCGCTCTCTGCGGATACTACAGCTATGAACGGCTTTTTCATCTCACTGTCCGTAATACCGAGAGCCTTAAGCAGCGAACGGTGCGGGAGCCTTGTTATCCCGTCCTTCAGAAGATCACTTCTCAAATTTTAATGTCCTTTCATTTATTCCCGAAAACATTCTTCAGTATTCCACCTTCACTGCACTTTCCGAGCATCGCGGCACCTATTATGCCGGCATCGTTGCCGAGCTTGCATAGGCATATCTCCGTGTTCTTCTTGCTGTTCTTTGAATATACCTGTCCGGCTACCAGCTTCTTCAGCGGTATGAGCAGATTGTCGCCCTCGTTGCATACTCCTCCGCCTATGGCGAGTATGTCGGGCTGGAACACGTTTATCGTATTGGTTATGCCGCAGGCAAGTGCCTTGATATATCTGTCGACCACGGCCTGTCCGTCCTCGTCCAGCATCTTCGCAGCATTGAATGCCGTTCTCGCGCTTATCCTGCCGTCGGCTTCGACCAGCTGATGTATCTTGCTGGCGGGGTGCTTCTCCATAGCTTCGCGGGTCATTCTCACAAGGCCGCGCGCAGAGGCGTAGGCTTCAAAGCAGCCGCGTCTGCCGCAGGTACATTCGTAGCCGTCCACGACTATGACTGTGTGGCCTATCTCACCGCCGGCAAAGTTCGTGCCGGAGAATATCCTGCCGTTTATGATTATTCCCGCCCCGACACCTGTTCCGAGAGTGATTATAACGGCGTTCTTCGAGTCCTTGGCCGCACCCGCGAGATATTCGCCGTATGCCGCGGCGTTGGCGTCGTTCTCGATGTATGTCTTCTTGCCGTACTTTGCTTCTATATCGGCCAGCAGAGGTACATTGTTCCAGTGCAGATTGTTGGAATACTCGACTATGCCGGTGTCGGTGTTGCAGGTGCCGGGACAGCCCGCGCCTATCCAGCGGACATCGCCCATATCAACTCCGGAATCCTTTACCGCCATGTCAACGCTCTCGAAGATGTCCCTGATTATCTCTTCATACGGCCGTTCGCTGTCGGTCTTGACCTTGCCGCGTCCGACGATGCTGTAATTCTCGTCCACTACGCCTGTGGAAAGGTTCGTGCCGCCGATGTCTATGCCGATGTAGTATTTCATAGAACTCCCCCTTTTATATTATATCGGTGAGTATCACTTCGCCGCTGCCTTTCAGGGTAAATCTGCCGTAGCCTGCCGGAATAAATGCGCTGTCGCCCTTGTTCAGTTCAACATCTCCCACCGTGAAGCTGCCGCTCAGCACGAGCACGGAAGCAAACGACGCGTCAGTCGCCTCAAGCTCCGCCTTTTCGGTGATATCGAGCTTGTTCACGTTGAAATACTCGCAGGAAGCCAGCAGTGTCTCCGAATAACCGTCCTTTGAGATCTTTTCGCCCTGCGGCTTTGTCGGGCGCGTCGGAGGTATCAGCTTTGTGACTTCGCAGGCCTTGTCTATGTGCAGATCGCGGGGCTTGCCGTCCTTGCCGACTCTGCCGTAATCATAGATGCGGTAGGTAGTGTTGGAATTCTGCTGTATCTCCGCGATAAGTATGCCCTTTCCTATGGCGTGGAGGGTTCCCGATTCTATGAAGAACACGTCTCCCTTATGCACCGGGACGTTGTTCGTGACTTCGAGCAGTGTGTTGTTCCTGATGCGCTCCGCAAATTCCTCGCGGGTGATCCCGTGCTTAAAGCCGTAAAGCAGCTCCGCGCCGGGTTCGGCATCAACGATGTACCACATTTCTGTTTTGCCGTACTCGCCCTCAACGCGCAGTGCATATTCATTGTCGGGATGAACCTGCACGGACAGGTTGTCCTTCGCGTCTATCAGTTTTATCAGTATCGGGAAATACTCAAAACGTCCGCAGTTTGTGCCGAGTACGCCTTTTCCCTCTTTTTCGATATATTCTTCAAGTGTCCTGCCCGCGTATCCGCCGTTGGCTATAACGCTCTTGCCGTCCTTGTGGCAGGAGAGCTCCCAGCTCTCGGCAACCTTGTCGGCATCAGATATCTTGCCGTATTCGTCGCGCAGTCTTGTGCCGCCCCAGATGTAATCCTTGCACGGTGCGGTGAGCTTCATCACATACATATTATTTCCGCCTTTCCTGATTGTATAGATATTATTATTATACCACAAACAATATTAAATGTAAAGCAAAAAAAATTCAATACGGGTATTGACAAAACGCAAATTATGTTGTATAATATTAAACAGTCATTCGATATTTGTTTATGGTGGGCTTAGCGTAGTTGGCCTAACGCGTCAGATTGTGGATCTGAAGATCGTGGGTTCGAATCCCACATCCCACCCCAGCGGCGAGCCGCCGCTCCCAAACCGTCTGTCAATTTTGTGGCAGACGGTATTTTTCTGCCTCGCTGTCCAAAGAAAAATCTAAAGTGTTAACTACAGACAGCGGCGAGCCGCCGCTCCCAAACCGTCTGTCAATTTTGTGGCAGACGGTATTTTTCTGCCTCGCTGTCCAAAGAAAGATCTAAAGTGTTAACTACAGACAGCGGCGAGCCGCCGCTTCCAATCCGTCTGTTACCTTGGTAGCAGACGGATTTTTTCTGCCTCGCAGACGTTTTATCCTGCTTTATCATTCCGCCTCGCAGGACTGTTTTTTCTGATTTCCGAACGCATTTTCAGCACATTCATTGTTCTTGACATTGAGCGGCAAATATTATATAATATCAGTAAAACAAATTACAAAGGAACAGCTATGAAAAAACATCTTCTTAAAATTTCCGCTGTCGC
>JAEEJW010000052.1 GCA_016282095.1 Ruminiclostridium sp.
CGGGAGTGAGGGGTGAGGGAGAGAGGGGGTCCGGGGGAGGTAGGGAGAGGGGAGGGAGGGAGCGCCTTTCCTCCCGGAAAGGGGCTTCCTTCCTACACTCTTCCTTCCTCCACCGGGGAACTTTTACAGATTGCTGAGCGCCTTGATAGACTCTTCGATCTTGGCCATTTTCTCCTGCGCCTTGGCGAGCTTGGCTTTCTCGTTCTCGATCTGCTGAGCCGGAGCCTTGGAGAGGAAGCCCGGGTTATTGAGCTTGCCGTTCAGGAAGCTGAGGTCTTTCTCGACAGCCTTCTTCTCCTTTTCAAGCCTTGCAAGCTCCTTCTCCGCGTCAACGAGTTCGCCGAGAGGCATGAATATGCGCGCTGCCGACGTTACCGCGGCTGCCATATTTGCAGCATCTCCCACCTTGTCCGTGATCTCGGTGTTCGATGCGCCTGCCAGCTTCTCGAAGAATACCGCGCACGATGTGAACAGCTCCTTCTCGGCTGTCTCTATGTGCATCGTAACCTTGCGGGACGGCGGAACGTTCAGTTCCGTGCGCTTGCCGCGTACTGCGCTTATAGCCTCGATGACCTTGGTGAAGTCCGCTTCCTCGCCTGCGAAATCGAGCTTTTCGTCGAATTTCGGCCATTCGGAGATCATGATGCTTTCCGCTTCACCCGCAACCGGCATGGACTGCCAGATCTCCTCGGTGATGAACGGCATGAACGGGTGCAGCAGCTTCAGGATATCACGCATAACATAAACCAGCACGTTCTGCGCGGCTCTCGCGGTCTCGCCGCCCGCAGCGATGCGGGGCTTCGTAAGCTCGATATACCAGTCGCAGTAGGTGTCCCAGATGAAGTCGTACAGCTTGCCCAGCGCGATGCCCAGCTCGAAGCTCTCTATATTGTCCGTGACTTCCTTCACAAGACGGTTGCAGCGGGAGATCACCCACTTGTCCTCGATAGGCAGCTCCGCAGGGAGTTCAGCCTTCTCCATATCCTCGGGCAGGTTCATCAGAATGTAGCGGGAAGCGTTCCAGAGCTTGTTTGCGAAGTTTCTCGCCGACGTTACCTTCGCGGTAGTCCAGCGCATATCGTTTCCGGGGCTGTTGCCCGTAACAAGCGCAAATCTCAGGGCGTCCGCGCCGTACTCGCCGATTATCTCCAGCGGGTCAACGCCGTTGCCCAGTGATTTGGACATCTTGCGGCCGAGTTCGTCGCGCACAAGACCGTGGATGAGCACGGTGTCGAAAGGCTTTTTGCCGGTGTGCTCAAGCGCCGAGAATATCATTCTCGATACCCAGAACGAAATGATATCGTATCCGGTAACGAGCGTATTTGTCGGATAGAAGTATTTGAAATCCTCCGTCTCATCCGGCCAGCCCAGTGTGGAGAACGGCCAGAGCGCAGAGCTGAACCATGTATCGAGGGTGTCTTCGTCCTGCTTCATGGGCTTGCCGCACTTCGGGCATACGGTTACGGGAGTCTCACTGATGACTTCGTGGCCGCAGTCCTCGTTGGTGCAGTAGTAAGCGGGGATCCTGTGACCCCACCAGAGCTGACGGGAGATGCACCAGTCGCGGATATTCTCCATCCAGCGCAGATATGTGTTCTCGAAATGCTTCGGAACGTATTTCAGCTCGCCGCTCTTCACGACTTCGATAGCGGGCTTCGCAAGAGGAGCCATCTTTACGAACCACTGCTTCGAGCAGCGCGGCTCTACTACGGTATGGCAGCGCTGGCAGGTGCCTACGTTGTGAACGTGGGTCTCTACCTTGACGAGAAGTCCCTGCGCCTCGAGGTCGGCTACCATGGCCTTGCGCGCCTCGTATCTGTCCATTCCGGCGTACTTTCCGCCGTATTCCTTATTGATCGTGGCATCGTCGTTCATCACGTTGATGATCGGCAGGTTATGACGCAGGCCTACTTCATAGTCGTTGGGGTCGTGAGCGGGAGTGATCTTTACAACGCCCGTTCCGAAGTCCATTTCAACGTACTCGTCGGCAATGACGGGTATCTCGCGGTCTGTGAGCGGGAGCTTCACAGTTTTGCCCACGATGTCCTTGTAGCGCTCGTCGTCGGGGTGTACGGCTATGGCCGTATCGCCCAGCAGGGTCTCGGGACGGGTGGTGGCGATCTGAACGAAGCCGCTGCCGTCGCTGAGCGGGTAGTTTATGTGCCAGAAGTGGCCTTCCTGCTCCTCATACTCGCACTCGATGTCGGATATGGAGGTGCGGCAGTTCGGGCACCAGTTGATGATGCGCTCGCCGTGATAGATGAGGCCTTTCTTATAATAGTCGATGAATACCTTCTGAACAGCTCTGGAGCAGCCCTCGTCAAGAGTGAAGCGCTCGCGCTCCCAGTCGCAGGACGAGCCCAGCTTCTTGAGCTGATTCTGTATCTTGCCGCCGTATTCGTGCGTCCAGTCCCATGCGCGCTCGAGGAAACCGTCACGGCCTATGTCGTCCTTGGTGAGACCTTCGGACTTCATCTTTGCGACTACCTTTGCTTCGGTAGCGATAGAGGCGTGGTCGGTGCCGGGGAGCCACAGTGCCGAATAGCCCTGCATACGCTTTGTGCGGATAAGTATATCCTGGAGTGTCTCGTCAAGTGCGTGGCCCATGTGCAGCTGTCCCGTTACGTTCGGAGGCGGGATAACGATAGTGTAGGGCTTTTTCTCCGGGTCGCGCTCGGCATGGAAGTAGCCCTTTTCCTCCCAGTTCTTGTAGATGCGCTCCTCGAATTCCTTCGGGGAGTAGGTTTTTGCCAGTTCCTTCTTCATGTTGCCTTTCCTTCCTTATATTTTGAGTTTATCATACAGTTCCTCGTCAGGGTCAACGAGTATCGTTCTGTTGTTGGTGAATATTACCATTCCGGGCTTTGCGCCGCCGGGCTTCTTCACATACCGTGCAAAGGTGTAGTCCACCGGTATCTTGGTGCCGTTGCGTCCCTTTGAGTTCGCAGCCGCCAGCTGTGCGGCCTCGACTATGGTACTGTCGGGTATCTCCGCACCCTCGGCGCGTATTATCACATGGGAGCCGGGTATGTTCTGCGTATGCAGCCACATATCCTCCGGCCGCGCGGTTTTAAGCGTCAGCCTGTCGTTCTGGAGATTGTTGCGTCCCACAAGTATCTCAAAGCCGTCCGATGACCGGAATTTCAGCGGCGGCAGAGCCTTGGGGGCTTTCGCGCCCTTGTCCGCCTTTGACGGGCGTATATATCCGGTCTCTGTCAGCTCGAGCCTTATCTCCGCCAGAGCCGCCTCGCTGCCCGCGCCGCTTCCGACACGGCTCGCAGCGTCGAACACGCTGTCGATGTAGGCAAGCTCCTTTTCGCCCTGCGCGATGAACTTCGTCAGCATCTTCTCCGCGGTATCCAGCTTCCTGTACTCGGAGTAGAACCTCTGCGCGTTCTGTGACGGCGTGAGCCGCACGTCCAGCTTTATGGTGATATCGCCGCCGTTGACGTAATCCTCGGCGGTGAGCTCGCTCATGCCCTTTTCGCAGCGGTACAGATTGGCGCTGAGTATGTCACCCATGTGCCTGTAGCGCTCCTTGTCCGCACAGTCGCGGAGCTCCTGCCGCTGCACCTCCAGCTTGCGGGAGATGCGTTCGTATATGTTCATTACCGCTTTCAGCAGGTTATCCGAGCGCTGCTTCACGCGGCTTGCCGCGGCGCGCTCCCCGAAGAACCTGTCCAGCAGAGCCGAGGGGCTTTCAAAGCGGGTCTCTGTCATTTCCGCGCCGTACTGCTCCACGGGAACGAAGCAGAAGTCCCTGGGCTTGCCGCTTTTTTCGCTTACCATGGTGCAGCCGTCGTAAGCCTCGATGTGGGCGGCGCTCCTGCGCAGGAAGAATATCAGCTTTTCGAGCCTGTCCCTGTCCAGGTCGTCCACAAGGGCTTCGGTATCCCTCGCCGCGCTGTAAGCGCACTCTCTGGCGAATATGGGCGATATTCCCTCAAACACGCTCATAAGGGCTTTCGCGAGTCTCTGCCCCTTCATCGGCTCAAGAAGCTCCCCCAGCCCGCCGGGGTCACATTCCGTAAGCTTCAGCCTGTCTTCACGGGGCGGCAGTTCGTAGACTATGTTCGGCAGCACCCTGCGCACCGACGAGATATCGTCCGTCACGCGCTTTATGCTGTCGATGACGCGCCAGACTCCGTCCCGCTTCGTCATCAGGATTATATTGCTGTATTTGCCCATTATCTCGGCGGCTATGCGGTTCTCGCACATATCGCCGATCTCGTTCACGCACTCGAAGTCGAAGTTTATGATGCGTTCGAGCCCGTCCTGCGAAATGCCCGTGAGCTTCCCCGCACCGAGGGCTTTGCGCATCAGCATACAGAACATCGGCGGCTGCTTGGGGTTCTCGGGATTGTCCGAGGTCAGGCAGACCCGCGCCGACATCGTATCCGCGGACAGCAGTATCTTTCCTGTGCCGCCGGCTCCGCGCAGCGTTATTATTATTTCCTCGCGTGAGGGCTGGTGTATCTTGTCCACCCTCGCGCCGATGATATCCTTGTCCAGCATCTCCCGCACCACACAGTGCAGGAATGCTCCGTCGAGTGACACGTTACACCCTCCTTCCGCCGATCATTCAAAGTATCCCTTTTCCAGCCTGTCAAGGCTCATCGGGCTCACATAGACCGGGAATTTTCCCGTTTTCTCGATAGTCAGACCGTTGAGCATACCTATATGAGTCGAGATGTGCCGGAACTGCATAAGTATCAGCTCCAGCCTCGTCATTTCGCACTTTTCCGGACATTCCCCCAGCTTTTCGTCGGTCAGGGAATCGAGATAGTCCGCCGTCTTTTTGCGGACCTTCTCCATATAGGCGAGCAGCTGTTCGTCCGTAAGCTCCGTCCGGCAGGGTCTGTTCGGGTTGTCCATGCCCTCCTCGTGAAAGGGAGGCTCTTCGTACACATAGGGGTTGAAGTACCATTTATCCGCCGAATGTATCGTGTGGTACACGTATCTCCACGCGGGAGCCCCGCATACCTTCGCGCTGCGGTCGTAGGTCATTATCGCGGTCTTAAGGTTGAGAAAATTCGCGTCGGTCTGCTTCTTTATCATTTCGCACAGCGTGTTCATCGTTTTCCGCTCCTGTCAGATGTATCGTACTACCTCGGCGTTTGCCTCCGGCTCGAAGATATCGGTCTCCGGGAACTTCGCCGCCAGCTTCTGTATCAGCTTGGAAACTATGATGTTCTCTGTGGCGTAGTGACCCGCGTCTATGACCGTGACGCCCATATTGTGCGCGTCCACGAAGGCGTGGTGCTTCACGTCGCCGGTGATTATGGCGTCGATGCCCATGTCCATGCAGCGGTACACTTCATCGTTCCCCGCTCCGCCGCATACCGCCACGCTCTTGATGCTCCTGCCGCCGTCGCAGTATCTTACGCCCTTGCAGGAGAAGGCGTTCTTCGCGGTCTCGGCAAGGCCTTCCGCGCTGATCTCGAAATCGAGGTACGCGATGCGGCCGTAGCCTATGTTCTTGTCGGGATATACCTGGTGCAGCACGGGGGAGTTCTTCGGGTCACCGAAGCCCATGAGCTCATACATCACGTCGCTGATGCCGCCGCGTGCCATATCCAGCGGAGTGTGGTCACACACCGCCGAGATGCCCGCCTTTATGAGCCTGTACACCGGGCTGTGCATATTCAGACTGCGTATCTTATTGAAAATGACCGGGTGATGCGAAACTATGAGCTGTGCGCCCACGCGTTCACATTCGTCCACTATGTCGTTGGTTATGTCGAGGCACACCGCCATGCGGTAGACCTCGGTGTCGCGGCTGCCGATAAGCAGGCCGGAGTTGTCGAAGCTGTCCTGCGTCCTGAACGGCGCCACCGTGTTGAGGTAATCGTAAACTTCACCGACTGTCATCTGTCTTCTCCTTTTATTATATCAAGCAGCGAGGGGTCGCTGTTCGCGAGCTTGCGGAGCTGCGAATTCACCCTGGCTGTATAGCGCGGGTCGGTATTCAGGCCGAAATAAGCGAACCCGCTGTCTATCGTCCGCTTTTCACCCGTGTACCTGACCAGCATCACCGTGTAGGCCTTGCCGCCGCTGAACGCCCCGTTCTCGAGCATTATCTCAAAGCCCCGGGAATACAGGGAGCGCCGCAGCACATCGGCCTTTGTCATGGGCTGGAGGATGAAGCGGGTATCGGCGGTCACGAAGCCGCAGCCCGCGATTATCTCCGCGATGAGCTCACCGCCCATGCCGGCTATGATGATGTCGTCGCAGGGCGGCACGTTTTTCAGCCCGTCGGAACGCACAAGACTTATCCTGTCACCGAAGCCGTACTTCTCAACGTTCGCCCGGGCAGAGCGCAGCGGACCTTCGTTGATATCCGAAGCGACCACCGACGCGGCTCCGAGCTCGCACAGCCGGCATGGCAGCAGCGCGTGGTCGGTGCCTACATCGCATATCCGCCTGTCCGTGCGGACAAGCGCCACTATTGCGGAAAGCCTGTCGTCGAGCCTTATCACTTATGCCAGAGCCTTGTTGAGGTTCGCTATGAGCTCCTCCACGTCCGTGCCGTGCACCATGCAGGCTTCCTCAACTGTCTCGCCGAGAGATGCGGGGCAGCCGAGGCAGTGCATTCCCATTTCAAAGAAGAAGGGAGCTGCGGCTTCCGCGTTTTCCTGGAGTATCTCGCCTATGAGTGTGTCCTTTGTTACTGTCATTTTATTATTCCTCCGTGTTGATAGTCATTCACAGCCGGCCGGGAGGCAGGGTTCTTCCGGCTTCCGCGGTCAACTATTATAATTGTACAGATATTATATTATAGCATTTTTCGCCGTAATAGTCAAGAAGATTTGAAAAAATGCGTTTTGCTCCGTCTCGTTGTGCAAAATGGCTAAAAATTGATATGATATTTCTACACTTGTACTTGTTTATAAACAAAAAAAGTATAGATTTTTTTGAAAAAATAGTGTATAATAGAATTCAGCGATTTATCGTGACCTATCCCGCGTGCTTCAGAATACGCGGAGAAATAAATCAGGGGGATACATAATGAAAACCTACAAATGCAAAAACATCCGTAATATCGTACTTGCCGGACACGGTGCAAGCGGAAAGACATCTCTCGCAGAGGCTATGATGTTCGTATCCGGAGGCATCGACAGACAGGGAAAGATCGCTGACGGAAACACCGTATGCGACTACGACCCCGACGAGATCAAGAGAAAGGTATCGCTCAACACTTCCATTGCCTACGCGGAATGGAAGGACGTTAAAATAAATATCGTTGACACTCCCGGTCAGTTCGACTTCATAGGCGGTATGTATGAGGGTATCAGAGCCGCAGAGACCGTCGCTATCACGCTTTCCGCGAAGGACGGCGTTCAGGTCGGCACCATCAAGGCATACAGAGAAGCCAAGAAGCAGGGCAAGGCTACCATGTTCGTAGTCACAAAGCTCGACGAAGAGAACTCCAGCTTCTACCGCGTACTCGAAGAGCTCAAGGAAAAGTTCGGCCCGTCGGTATGCCCGATAGTCGTTCCTTTCGATAAGTTCGGCAAGGTGGAAAGCTACATCAACCTGCTCGAAATGAAGGCTTACACTTACGAAAAGGGCAAGGCGACGGAAGTCGAAGTGCCTGCCTCCGAGAACCGCATCAAGGGTCTGCGCGCCGCTATGGCGGAAGCTATCGCAGAAACCGACGAAGAGCTCATGATGAGATTCTTCGAGAACGAGGGCGAGGACTTCACCGAGGCCGAGATCATCAAGGGTCTCCACGACGGCGTGGATCAGGGCATCATCACTCCCGTTATCTGCTGCGCTTCCGAGAAGCTCGAAGGCATCGACAAGCTGCTTGATACTATGATATATATGTGCCCGTCTCCCGACGAGCGCAAGGACGAGATCGTTGACTACAACGAGGATATGCCTCTGGCGGCATTCGTGTTCAAGACACTCGCTGACCCGTTCGTGGGCAAGCTGAGCTTCGTCAAGATCGTTGCCGGTGTTCTCACCGCAAAGGTGGACATGGTTGACGCGAGAACGGGCGAGACCGAGAAATTCGGCAAGATGCTCGCTCTGAAGGGCAAGAAGCAGGAAGAGATGATCGAAGCCTACGCGGGCGATATCGTGGCTCTCACAAAGCTCGACGACGCCAACACAGGCGACACTCTCTGCGATTCCTCCAACGTATTCTCGCTGGCTCCCATCGAGTTCCCCGTTCCCTGCTACTTCAAGGCCGTATCCGCCAAGGACAAGAACGACGAGGGCAAGATCAGCGCCGCTATCAGAAGACTCCTCGAAGAAGACCATACTCTCAGCTATGTGCATAATCACGAAACTCACCAGCGTATACTCGGCGGTCTCGGCGAACAGCATATCGACGCGGCAGTCGCCAAGCTCAAGAACAAGTTCGGCGTTGACGTAATGCTCAGCGACCCGACTATCGCTTACCGCGAGGCTATCCGCAAGAAAGTTTCCGTTGAAGGAAAGCATAAGAAGCAGTCCGGCGGCCACGGTCAGTACGGTCATGTCAAAATGGAATTCGAGCCCCACGACGGCGAAGAGCTCATATTTGAAGAGCGCGTATTCGGCGGAAGCGTTCCGAAGAACTTCTTCCCCGCAGTCGAGAAGGGTCTCCAGGAAAGCATCGTTCACGGCGTTCTCGCAGGCTACCCCGTTGTACGCCTAAAAGCTACGCTCTTCGACGGTTCCTACCACCCGGTAGACAGCTCGGAGCAGGCATTCAAAATGGCCGCTCACCTCGCATATAAGGCAGGCCTCGCACAGGCTTCCCCCTGCCTCCTCGAACCTATCGAGCTCATGAAGTTCACAGTCCCGGACGACAACACCGGCGATATCATGGGTATCGTCAATAAGCGCCGCGGCGCTGTCCTCGGCATGAACCCCGTAGGCGACGGCCTCACAGAAGTCGATGCCGAGCTCCCTATGGCCGAAACCGGCGACCTCGCTATGGTCATCCGCCAGATGACCAAGGGCATGGGCTGGTTCACTATGGAGTTCGCACGCTATGAGCAGCTCCCCTCCAACCTCGAAGCCGAAGTTATCGCTAACGCTCCTAAGTACAGCGAAGTAGAGGGTTAAGCAGAAAGTCGCTTGCGCTTGAGAACGAGAACAAGTAATCGCTGACGCTCGAGTGTTTGAGAGTCGCTTGCGCTCGAGTGCCTCCGGCGGCCAACCCCTTTAAAAAGGGTTTGGATCCCTAAACAAATCGCTTCGCCTTGCAGATTCGGTAATGTGTACCCCTTTTACAAACTATCAAAAGAGGCAGTACCGAAGGGTGTGGGTCACTGCACGATGCAGTGAGTGACCGCCCAGAAGCGCGCACGATGCGCGCAACTAAGCGGTCAACGGCGATTCGGAAAGCCCCACAAAAAACGCTGAATATACCGGCTGCGAGGCAGAAAGCCGCTCTTTACTGAATGTAACAGACGGATTGACAGCGCGGGTACCGCGCCGCCGCCGCCGCAAGCAGTTTTGCACAAAAGTGTAACGCAAAAATGACCGTTAATTCCCACATTATACAAAATCCCCCGGTCAAGTTTATTCAAATTTACTATTGCAATAAAATCGGCGCAGTGCTATAATGATACAAGTGATAGTAATAATCACTTCTCCGAAATTGCATCATTTCATTTTTTTCATAACTTATCTCCTTTATTTTTTCGCCCCGTATGCCTCACCGGCATACGGGGACTTTTTTCCCGTATTGCACATACCCGTAAAACTCCGTGTAAACTCATTTCAGAAATATACTGTAAAATTATCAAAAATTGCCGCACCTGTTTTAAATAATTGGTATAAAATTTAAAAAACTATTGATTTTTTGACGCGCCGGTGATATAATATCTGTAGTAAACTCGTCTGTTTCCCGCGCCAATGCGGCGGAATACAGATACAGTTGGGAGGATATATATGAAAGACAATCTCAAACAGCTTCTCTTCGCCTTCGATTACGCACTCGTGCCCCCCGGACATAAGGAAGAAGCCCTCAAAGCACTCCGTAATTTCATGAACAGAGTGAAAACCACAGGCAAGGAAATAAGAGTCTCCGCCATTTCGTTCAACGCCGGTGAAGAAATAAAGATCGTGAACCAGCCCATCGAGAAGATCAGACTTCCCCAGCTCGGCGTGGGTGTCGACGCAAAAGGCGCCTGCTCCATGCTCGATAAGACTTCCAAACTCATGGACGATATCGGCGTCCGCCTCACCAATACCCCCGAAGAAGAACGCCCCTCAAAAATAATACTCACCATACTGGTGTTCGGCCGCGACAACGCAAGCAAGAACTGCACCTACGAACATCTCCGCGAAATGATAGCACACCAGAGAGATGTGTACAGCTGGAAATTCTTCCTTATAACAGATTTCTCTATCAATATGGAAAAGCTCGGTATCGCCGAGGAAGATACCATAATGATAAAACATACGAACGGCGACTGGTTCAGGGAACCGTTCGAGGAGCTTTCGGAAAAGATCGTTGAGCTTTTGTGAGCAGCCAGGCACCGTGCTGTAAACCAGACTGCACGGTGCCGTATTTTATGATTGGAACAGCGAAAGGCGGTGATGACAAATGGAAAAGAAAATAAACAGGATCAAGGAAGGCCTCACTACCGCCGAGCATCTGTTTGTCGGTATTTTTGCGTTTGTCGCAATAGCCGCCGCCGTCATAATGCTCATGTATGTGCCGACAGCCCGCAGTTTCGTGAACGGCTATGCCGAGAATACAGTAAGGACAGGCACCGAAGGCAGCGCCGCAATATGCGAGGAATATTTCCGGCGCAATATGGCCGTGCTGCGGCTCAGTGCCGCCGGACTGGACGGTGTTGACCTTACGGATCCAAGAACCGTCATGGCAATCTGTACAAGGATAAGCGACAGCAGCGATTTCCGCCATGTGGGCTTCACTACGCCCGACGGCATAACGGTAAGCAGCTTCGGCGGCACAATGAATACCTCCACCCGCGTGTTCATACGCGAGGGGCTTGCCGGAGAAAAGTCCATGTATTCCCACACGAACTGCGACTTCGACGGCCAGATCATGGACGTATATTCGTATCCCGTCAAGAATAAGAAAGGCGAGATAATGGGCGTGCTTACGGGCGATAAGCGTCCGCTGCAGCTGTCCTCGCTGGGTCTTATGGATATCGCGGGCAGCAGGAATTACGGCCTTATCGTTGACAACGACGGAAAAGTCCTCTATGCCATGGACAACAACGAAGCGGGACTTCACGAGGGCAACAGCATCTACGACATAATAAGCGCCGACTCTCCTTCCGGCAAGGAGATCAACTATGTGCTCAACAGCGTTACCGACACCACGATAAAGGAAATAAACTTAAAGGGCGTTGATTATCTGACAGCGTTCACCCCCATGAAGGACGGCTTATGGACATTCGTTACGATAATACCGCAGAATACCGTCACCGGAGCGTTCAGTATGCTGACAATATTCTCGGTATCGGTAGTAGGAGCAATGACGCTGCTGCTGATCGTAAGCTCGCTGATGATGGCGATACGCATACACCGTATTTCCGAGGAAATCGGTGAAGCGGTGGAGTCCAGCCTCAGGCAGATGTACGTCGATCCGCTCACCGGACACGACGCAGTTGCGAAATTCCGCGAGAACTACGCCGCGGTCATGAAAGACACCGCCACCGGCCACGCAATGATATCCCTCGACGTGGACAGATTCAAGGCGGTCAACGATATGCTGGGCTTTGAGGGCGGAAACGATATAATCCGCCAGATCTCCGACATAATAAAGCGCAACATCGGCGCGAACGATTTCTTCTGCCGCAGCACCGGAGACCAGTTCTACATACTCGCGCACTTCTCCGAAAACGACGAGCTTGTTTCCCTTGCGGAACGCATAATCAACGATGTGGATTATATTACCGGAGATATAAAGCTGTCTCTGTCGATAGGAATTTACAAGATAGACGATCCCCAGATAAAGTCCCGCGTTGCCGCCGACAGGGCGGATATGGCGAGAGAGTCCATAAAGGGCAGGAAAGAAAGCCGGTATGTCTTCTTTGACAGCTCGATGCTGCGGAAGATACGCCGCGAGAAGCGCATAGAGGACATAATGGAGGACGCTCTGGCGCTGGGCGAGTTCATTGTATATCTCCAGCCGAAGTTCGGGCTCGGAGAGGAAAACACCGTTGTCGGAGCCGAGGCTCTGGTGCGGTGGATGCACGAAGGAAAGCTCATACCGCCCGGAGAATTCATTCCGCTGTTTGAGAAGAACGGCTTCGTCAACAAGATAGACTATTATATATTCGAGGAAGTCTGCAAGCTCCAGAAGAAGTACATAACGCTGGGCTATGTGCCCAAGGTGATCTCGGTCAATATGTCGCGCACGCACATCCACCACCCCGGCTTCGTAAGTGAGCTGGCGGCGATATGCGCGAAATACGAAGTTCCCACAAAGTATTTCGAGATAGAGATAACCGAGAGCGCGGCCTATGAGGATATGGACATTCTCTGCGATATTTTCAGGGAAATAAAGGACGTGGGATTCCACGTTTCCATTGACGACTTCGGCACGGGATATTCGTCGCTGAATATGCTGAAGGATCTGCCCGTGGACGTGCTGAAGATAGACCGCTCGTTCCTCACGGAGAACGCCGACGAGCATGAGAGCGCAAGCATCATCATCGGCTGCGTGGTATCCCTTGCGGCTGCGCTGGAGATAAGCACGATATGCGAGGGCATAGAGACAAAGGAACAGGCCATGCTTCTGACGAAGCTGGGCTGCAATATGGCGCAGGGATTCTTCTTTGCGAGACCGATGCCTGTTGCCGACTACGAAAAGCTAACTTACGGGATATGAGGTGAGCCGGATTGAACGATGACGATATAGTACAGAGGATCGTCGATATTACCGACGGAGCCGCGGAATCGCTGTTTCTGGCGCTGAAATACTGCTACCTTGTATCGGACGCGGATTTCTACAACATAAACGTCAAGGACATATTCAGGATAGGCCTGAGCGACATCACCAGACCCGACAGCTTCCGGTGTCTCGGGCTGTCGCCGGAGCGCGGCAATATAGGCGAGATGAACGGCGAGAACTTCGCGCAGGTGCAGGAGATAATCAGGTACAGCTTCGCGGTGAGGCTCCCATTTGCGCGGCGCGACGCCATAGACAGCACCGTGAAGGAAAATCAGATAAAGCTCGCTTATGAGCTGCTGGGCGAATACGGGTTTGCCAATCCCGAAGGGCTGGTGCCGCTGACATTCAAGTCCTCGGTGTGGCTGGCGAAGACGAAGAAGCCCGAGCCGCAGTACGACACGGAATGGTTCCGGAGCTGGGTATATACTTACGGCGTGGAGCTGTCGGCAATAAACAACCGCAATATGTTCCTGCTGGGCTGCGCGGACGCGCTGTTCCCGCTGTATTATGCGGCGCTTAAGGAAAGGCTCGTCAACGAGCTTAACGGAACGGAGAACGAATGAAGAAAAGAAGATCACTGATAATTACCGCGGCTCTTGCAGCTGCGGTATTCCTTAGTACGGGCTGCTCCGGCGGCAGCACCGCGCAGACATCTGCGGAGAAAACCACGGCAGCCGCACCGGCTGTCACGGAAACGGAGCAGACAACCACCGTGCCGGAAACGGAAGGACCCGAAAGGAGACCGAATATCGTGAGAACAGCCGAAGAACTCGCAGGAAAGAAAGTAATAGCGCTTACCTTTGACGACGGCCCCAATACGGGCGTCACAAACGAGATACTCGACATCGCGGAGCAATACGGGATAAAGTTCTCGTTCTTCGTCATAGGGCAGAACATAAACGACGAGACCGCGAAGGCCATGCAGCGCGCACATTCGCTGGGCTGCGAGATAAACACCCACAGCTTCACCCACAGCGATATGACGAAAATGACCGCGGAGGAGATCACCGACGAAATGGACAGGACGGCGGAGCTGATAAACAGGTATGTCGGCGAGTACCCGAAGTTCTTCCGCCCGCCCTACATAGCGGTGAGCCCGGAGCTGTACGCCGCCATAGACCTGCCCTTCATATCCGGCCTCGGCTGCAACGACTGGGAGGATAAGGTAAGCGTTGAAAAGCGCG
Organism: Ruminiclostridium sp.; assembly: GCA_016282095.1. Classification (GTDB taxonomy): domain Bacteria; phylum Bacillota; class Clostridia; order Oscillospirales; family Ruminococcaceae; genus Ruminiclostridium_E. Next base: position 14,059 of record JAEEJW010000052.1, read on the forward strand.
TGAAATTCCTTACGGAGAAATGCCCCGAGGGCTGCATAGTCCTGCTGCACGATCAGGCGACAAACGAAAAGACCGCCGAGGCGGTAAGGCAGGCTGTACCGATGATGCTGGAGGACGGCTTCGAGTTCGTGACTGTCTCCGAGCTGTTCGTGGCCAAAGGAATCACGCCCGCCGCGGACAAGGAAGTCATTTACAGCTATGCCACGGAAAGCGGCTGGAAGTGATCGTGTAAAAGCAAATCAATCAAAATTTGTGAAAAATGTCAATTGACCTTATGAGAAGGATATTATATAATATATCGTGAGCAAGCAGGTTTACTGCTTATTTTAAGGAGGATTATATACTATGAAATTCAGAAAAGTTTTAGCTGGTATCGCAGCAGCCGCTGTTTGTGCTTCGGCAGTTGCAGCCACAGCAGGCGCAGAACTCATCGAAGTTGAAGATGTGAAGGACGAGAACGGTCTCCTTCTTTTCGACAGCTCCCCCTCGAGCTGGATGCCCGTTGCTTACTCCAACGGTGAGCGCGACACAAACCAGAAGGCTGTTATCGACTACGGCGTAGACTGGTCCAAGGCACAGAGAGTTGAAGTAGTTTTCGTTGTTGACGATCAGAACCCCGAGTACTCCCGTGACGACTGGGACGGCGCTTTCGGCGGCGGTATCGTTCTCTCCAGCCAGGCTGACGGCAACACCACACACAACTGGAACGCAAAGCAGTTCTGGGGCGTAATCGATGAAGACCTCGAGCTCGAGACTATCGACGAGAACAAGGATCTCCGTCTTGCAAAGGAAGGCGACTACACCTACAGACTCACAATGCCTATCGACGAAGACAACTTCGTAGTTGATAACGCTCAGCTCGTTCAGATCTGCATTCAGGACTGGTCCGGCGTAACATTCTGGGCTATGAAGGTCAAGTCCATGGAAGTCAAGGATGAGAACGGCAACGTTATGATCTCCTGGGACGAAAACGGTAAGTGCAACCTCGCACCCGTAGGCGCAGCCGCAGCAGCTCCCACTGAGGAAGTTACATCAGCTCCCGCTGAGGAAGCAACAGTAACAGCAGCTGCCGCTTCCGATGTTGCAGCAGCAGGCGATACAGCAGCAGCTACAACCTCCTCCAAGGGTTCTCCCGACACCGGCGTTGCTGACGTTGCAGCAGTTGCAGGTCTCGCAGTCCTCGCAGGCGGCGCTCTCGTAGTTGCTAAGAAGAGAAAGTAATCTCACCCACCCATAACAAAACGGAGACGGTCACCCCGCCTCCGTTTTTTTGTCGCTTGCGCTTGAGTGTGAAGAGAGTCGCTTACGCTTGAGTTCAGAAGAGAGTCGCTTGCGCTTGAGTTGCCTCCGGCGGCCAACCCCTTTAAAAAGGGTTTGGATCCCTAAACAAATCGCTTCGCCTTGCAGATTCGGTAATGTGTACGCCTTTTACAAACTATCAAAAGGGGCAGCGCCGAAGGGGGTGGGTCACTGCACGATGCAGTGAGTGACCGCCCAAAAGCACGCACGACGCGTGCAACTAAGCGGTCAACGGCGATTCGGAAAGCCCCACAAAAAAACGCTGAATATACCGGCTGCGAGGCACAGACTTTAAAAATCAGATAATATGAAGTGACCCCTCTTGCAAAGCGTGGATTACTCTGCTAAAATAAAAGTGAAAGAAA
>JAEEJW010000053.1 GCA_016282095.1 Ruminiclostridium sp.
CAGACGCGCGTATTCTCTCGGCAGCTTCGAGACTGCTGAAGGAAGACCTTATGGGCGTTATCCTCTGCGGAAACCCCGATGAAGTGAAGAAGGCCGCAGCCGACGGCGGTTTCGCTATTGACAAGGCGCAGATCATCGACCCTCTCACCTACCCCGATATGGAGGAAATGGTAAAGACCATGGCAGAGCTCCGCAAGGGCAAGATGACCGAGGACGAGTGCAGAAACTTCCTCAAGAAGTCCAACTACTTCGGCACTATGCTCGTCAAGATGGGCAAGGCAGATGCCCTGCTCGGCGGCGCAACATACTCCACAGCAGACACTGTACGCCCGGCTCTCCAGATCGTAAAGACCAAGAAGGGCTCCAACCTCGTAAGCTCCAGCTTCATTCTGTTCAGAGAGAAGGACGGCGCCGAGGAAACCATCGCTATGGGCGACTGCGCTATCAACCTCAGCTATTCGGATAAGCTCGACAAGGACGGCAACGTTGTCCTCACAGCCGCTCAGCAGCTCGCTGAAGTAGCGGTTGAAACAGCAAGAACAGCCGCTTTCTTCGGCATTGACCCCAAGGTCGCGGTGCTCAGCTTCTCGACATACGGCTCCGGCAAGGGCGGTACCGTACAGCTCTCTCATGACGCAGTCATCGAAGCCCGCAAGATCGACCCCGAGCTCACTATCGACGGCGAGTTCCAGTTCGATGCGGCTGTTTCCGCAGAAGTTGCAAAGACCAAGTGCCCCGACTCCAAGGTCGCAGGTCAGGCGAACACCTTCATCTTCCCGCTCATCGAAGCAGGCAACATCGGCTACAAGATCGCTCAGCGTCTCGGCGGTTTCGAGGCTTACGGCCCGATCCTCCAGGGCCTCAACGCTCCGATCAACGATCTCTCCCGCGGCTGCAATGCCGAGGAAGTCTACAAAATGGCTATCATCACAGCAGGTATGGCATAATAAGACAAACACAAAAACGGGGAAGGCTCGGTGCCTTCCCCTTTTTTGTTGCGCCCGTGATCAGCAGCAGCTGTTGTTATTGCAGCCGCAGTTGTCGCTGCATCCGTTGCCGCATCCGCCGAGGAGTCCGCCGCCGCAGTTGCCGCAGCAGAGTATCAGGAGAATGATGATAATGAGCGTGCAATTGTTAGTACCGCACATAATGTGGTCCCTCCGTTGATTAAAGTATTATGAAACGTTTCATAATACAATATATGTCAATGTGCGGGATTTGTTGACACCGCACGGAAAATTTCGCGGAGGGACAGGCATTGATAGAATTCAGAGGATTTACCGAAAAAGCCAACGCAGCGCTCAACAAAGCCGTTGACGCGGCTATGGACATGGGGCATACCTATATCGGCAGCGAGCATATATTGTACGGGCTCCTGTGTGTGGATGACAGCGCAGCCTGTGCGGCGCTTGAAAAGTACGGCATCACGGACAAAGATATTATGCGTAAACTCGAGCTGACGATAGGCCGCGGGACTGCTACACACCTGACCACCGCGGACATCACGCCCCGCAGCAGGCGCATACTGGAGAACGCGTTCCGCGGCTCCCGGAATACCGGAAGCAGCTGCGTCGGCACCGAGCATATACTGATGTCGGTCATAGAAGACGAAAGCTGCTGCGGAGCCGTGTTCCTGCGGGAGCTGGGCGCTGACACAAAACGTATAGCCCGCGAATGCGGTACCGCACCACGCAACGGCGCAATCGACCGTGCCCCGGACCGTGAATACCGCAGCACCGTCCTCGACCGCTTCGGCAGAGACCTGACCGCCGCTGCGAAAGCAGGTACACTTGACCCGGTCATCTGCCGCGATGCCGAGACTGCCGCGCTGACAAAGATCCTGCTTCGCCGCCGCAGGAACGATCCCTGCCTTATCGGAGATGCAGGAGTCGGCAAGTCTGCGGTAGTCGAAGGGCTCGCGCTGAACATCGTTTCCGGAAATGCCCCGGAAGAACTGCGGAACTGCCGCGTGTACAGTCTCGACCTTCCGGCACTGGTTGCCGGCGCGAAGTACCGCGGGGATTTTGAAGAACGCATCAAAGCCGTCATCGACGAAGCATCCGGTGACCCGGACATAATACTTTTCATCGACGAGATACACCTGATAGTCGGCGCCGGAGCCGCCGAGGGCGCGATAGACGCTGCAAATATCCTGAAACCCGCACTTGCCCGTGGCGAGATAAGGGTCATAGGAGCTACGACTTCCGATGAGTACAGGAAATATATCGAAAAGGATCCGGCACTGGCACGGCGGTTCCGTGCCGTGTATATCGAGGAGCCGACACCCGGGGACACCGCCGCGATACTGCGGGAGCTGCGGCCGCGCTATGAGGAGCATCATCACGTTGCTCTCACCGACGAAGCGATAGATGCCGCGGTGCAGCTGTCCGTCCGGTATATGGAGGAACGCCGCCTGCCGGACAAGGCCATAGACCTTATAGACGAGAGCTGTGCGGCGGCAAGGCTGGAAACTGCCGGCGACGGTGACAGCAATATCCGGCGCAGACTCGACAGACTGGCGGAGGAGAAAGAAAATGCCGTTATGAAGCAGGATTTCGAGCTGGCTGCGGAGATACGCGACCGGGAAAAGTCCCTCGCCGCTTACTGTGAAGGGCTTATCCCGCCTGATAACCGTGCCCGCCGTATAACCGCTGCGGATATCGCAGCGGCGGCATCCGGGCTTACGGGCGTACCGGTGACGGAGCTCACGAAGACCGACGCAGACAGGCTCATCGGTCTGGAGGAGGAGCTCAGACGTGCCGTCATAGGGCAGGATGCGGCTGTACACGCCGTGGCGGCTGCAATAAAACGCGGCCGCGCAGGCATAGCCCGACATGACAGGCCGCTGGGCAGCTTTCTGTTCGCGGGGCCTACTGGCGTCGGCAAGACCGAGCTCTCCAAAGCCGTTTCCCGGGCGCTGTTCGGCAAAGAAAGTGCGCTGATACGCTTCGATATGTCCGAATATATGGAAAAACACAGCGTTTCCGGGCTGATCGGAGCACCTGCGGGCTACATCGGCTATGAGGACGGTGGGCGGCTCATTGAGGCAGTAAAGCGGCACCCATACCGTGTTCTGCTGTTCGACGAGATAGAAAAGGCTCACCCCGATGTCCTGAACGTACTGCTGCAGGCTCTCGATGAAGGGCATATAACCTCCGCAGACGGTGTAAAAGTCAGCCTGAAAAGCTGCCTCATAATAATGACCACCAACGCGGGTACCGGACAAATGGCCGGCAGAGGCGCCCCGCTGGGATTCAATTCCCCCGGTAACAGCCGTATCTCCGAAGCCGCAAAGTCCGAGATCGAAAAGACGTTCCGCCCGGAGTTTCTGAACCGCATAGATGAGATAGCCGTTTTTTCACGGCTTACCCAGGCGGATATAGAACGGATAGCCGGAAATATGCTGGCAGAGCTTAAAGAAAGAGCCGCGGCGGCGGGGGTTGAGCTGACAGTGACAGACGCGGCGGTGGCAAAGCTCGCTTCTGCCGGATACAGCGAAAAATACGGCGCCCGCAGCCTGTACCGCACGATAGTACGGAAGATCGAAGATCCGCTGTCCGATGCTCTGCTTAAAGACCCGGAGCTCCGGGAAATGACATTTGACGAAAACGATGTAATTTAAAAACAGCCTCCCTCATACTATTATATGAAGGGAGGCTTTATTATGATGAAATATGTAATGACCGTACTGATCACGGCTGCTTTTTTATTTGCGGCAGTGTCGGGACGTATGGACACGCTGTCGTCGGCGTTTCTTGAAGAATGCGGGAGCGCAGTGCAGCTGGCGATAACGCTGACCGGAGTGATCGCGCTGTGGAGCGGGCTTATGCGGGTAGCGCAGAGCTCCGGGCTCACGAAAAAGCTGGCCGCTCTCGCTTCTCCGGTGCTGTCAAAGCTGTTCCGGGGTCTCAGGCGCAGCGGAAAAGCCATGCAGTATATAACCCTGAACATCACCGCGAACATACTTGGTCTCGGAAACGCTTCGACACCCTTCGGGCTGGAAGCAATGCGTGAAATAGAGAAAGAGGAACTCTCCCCTGACCCGCAGACCGCTTCGGACAACATGATAACACTTACCGTGATGAACACGGCGAGCTTACAGCTTATACCGACAACCGCAGCGGCTCTGCGGCTGAAATACGGCTCTGCGGCGCCCATGGAAATACTGCCCTGCGTATGGATATCATCGGTATGCACTCTGACGGCGGCGCTTATATGCTGCGGAATCTGCCGTCATGCGGGAAGAAGGCGGCGTCTGTGAGTTTTTCCGGATTCATTATACCTGCAATATTCGCGGCGGTGCTCATTTACGGACTTTTCAGAGGCACAGACGTATTTTCGGAATTCACCGCAGGCGTAAAGGAAGGGCTGCACACCGTATATGAAGTGTTCCCGTCGCTGTTCTGCCTTGTGGTAACAGTGGCGGCGTTCCGCGCTTCCGGAGGTGCAGAACTGCTCACCGGTCTGCTGTCTCCGGTGCTCGATGCTGTGGGATTTCCTCCCGAATGCGGCGAGCTTATGCTTATGCGGCCTTTCTCCGGCAGCGGAGCCACCGCGATATACGAACAGATATTAAAAAACAACGGCCCCGACAGCTATGCGGGGCGCGTTTCTTCGGTAATTCTCGGCAGCAGTGAGACCACATTCTACACGCTGTCCGTTTATTTTGCAGCAGTAAAAGCCAGAAAGACCCGCTACGCGCTGGCGGCTGCCCTGCTCGGAGACATTGTCTGCGCCGTTACCAGCACGATAGCCGTAAGATTCCTGCTTTAAAACAGCTCTCGCAGGACGCGCTCGAACTCCACGCCGTTCCTTTCCGGCTGTCCGTTTCCTATGGTTACTTCAACCGCACGGCGTGCGAAGCCTGTTGCGGCTCTTACCGCGTCGGAGAGCTTATAGCCCAGCAGAAGCCTTCCGGTCATAACGGACGCAAAGATATCACCCGTACCGGGATAGGACGCAGGCAGGGGTTCCCAGCAGATGCAGGTGTACTCGCCGCTCGCGCCGTCAAGGCAGAGATTCGCGTGTTCGCCTGTATCGAGCACGGCTCCGGTTATTACCGCAGACTTGGCGGAGCGGCAGAGCCGTTCGAGCCAGTTCCGTGCCTGTGCCTCTGTGAGACTGTCGGGGTATGGTTCATCCAGCAGCATGGCGGCCTCGGTGATGTTCGGAGTAATGACCTGCGCTCCTACCGTAAGTTCTTTCATTCTCTCCACCAAACGGGGAGTATATGTCTTGTAGCGCTCACCGTTCTCACCCATTACGGGGTCAACGATATGCATTGCCTGCGGGAACGATGCGAAGAAATCAAGGCAGCTGTCCACCTGCTCCTCCGAAGCGAGAAAACCGCTGTATATGGCGTCGAAGCGTACTCCGAGCTTTTTGTAATGCTCCCTGCACGGCACAAGAAAATCCGTGGTATCGCGGAAAACGAAGTCATCGAACCCGCCGGTATGAGTGGAAAGCACAGCCGTAGGCACAGGTACACACTGTATGCCCATGGCCGAGATTATAGGTATTATCACTGCGAGAGAGCATCTCCCGAAGCCCGACATATCGTGTATGGCGGCGCAGGTAAGCTGTCTGTCCGTAATCATCGCCTCTTTGCTGAATAAATAATGTCAACATTATAACACTTTTGGGAGATTTAGTCAAGCACTTGCAAAAGGAACGGGATTATGTTATAATTTATACATTACAGTGAGCCTCACGTTTCTGTCTGTCCTGACAGAACAGCTGCGGAGAAACAGCGGCGCACTGCACAGAATTATGGAGAAAACTATGACACTTTATGTGAGCGACCTTGACGGCACTCTTCTTAACAATGCGGGCAGGCTGAGTCCGCGCGCCGCGGATATGATCAACTGCATGACCGACGGCGGCACACTGTTTTCATACTGCACCGCCAGAAGCCTTGCCACCGCGGGAAAGATCACCGAAAGAGTACACTTCACTGCTCCTGTGGCGCTCATGAACGGTGTATTCATATACGACCCGCTTACCGATACATACCCCGTGAGGAACATCTTCGGCAGCAGGCGTGCGGAACTGATAAAACAGGCAGTCATCGAAGGCGGCGAGACTCCGATGATCTTCGCTATGATAGACGGCCGTGAACGTGTCAGCTACCTCAAAGACTCCGGGAACCTGAAAGCCTTCCTCACCACAAAGCGCGGAGACAAGCGTATGCGGCCGGTGACGGACTATAAGGATATGTTTGACGGTGAGATGTTCTATGCGGCATTCATAAACCCGAAAAACAAGCCCGCCCTCGATAAGATATTCACGCCGGAGAACGGCTTTTCGTATTCATACTACACCGACACCTACAATCCCTCCGACCAGTGGTATGAGGTGTTTTCCTCCGATGCGGGCAAGGCCAATTCCGTGCTGAAGCTCAAAGAACTCACCGGAGCCGGCGAGCTTGTGATATTCGGTGACAACGCCAACGATATCCCCATGTTCCGTGTGGCTGACCGCTGCTATGCCGTCGGGAACGCGATACCGGAGCTGAAAGAACTTGCGGACGGCATCATCGGCACGAACGAGGAAAACGGAGTCCCCGAATTCATACAGAACGAGGTATTCCCGAAGCTGGCTTACGAGCAGCCGGAGGACATGATCGACGATGAGCGCTTCGAGCAATCGGTGCTGAAAGCCATCGAACGCGAGCGCACCACGATAGGCACCCTGAATGAGAAGCTGATACATCATACACTGAAATGCTACTACTGTGACGACCCCGATCAGGAGGTAAAGATCGGCGGTTTTTATGCCGACGGTGCGGGAGAAAACGGCATATTTGAGATACAGAGCGCTAATTTCAGCTACCTTGCGAAAAAGCTGTCACAGATGCTTCGGGTGAGCCACGTCACAGTGGTCTATCCTTATGCGAAGATCACCCACAGCTACGCGATAAACGGCCAGACCGGAGAAGTCCTGTCCGCCGTCACCCGCACCGACAACTCGTTCTCGAAACTGTTCCTTGAGCTCTACCGGCTCAAAGGCTTCATCACCAACCCCAACCTGACCGTCAGGATAGCATTTCTGGAAATAGACAAGAAGACGTACTACAAGGATTCGACCAGACGCCGCACACGGGGAATGAGAAAGGAAAAGTTCCCTCTTGCCCTGCTGCGGGAGATACGCCTTGAAAGCGGCAACGACTACCGCATCTTCCTGCCGGAAGGTCTGCCTTCCGAGTTCACAAAGGCTGAATTTCAGAAGCTTTGCAGACCCACCGACGCCTCCATAATGCTGTCTGTCCTCGAATTTGCCGGCGTGGTGAAGCGCTCCGGCAAACGCGGCCGCGAACTGCTGTTCACAGTGAATCAACCCGATTGAGTGTTTGAGTGTCGCTTGCGCTTGAATTGCCTCCGGCGGCCAGCCCTTTTGAAAAAGGGCCGGCTCCTAAAACTAATCGCTTCGCCTTGCAGACCCGATAAGCAGTACCCCTTTACAAAGTAACAGACATAAAAATATCTGCTCCTTTTAACTTACGGAAGGAGCAGATTTCTTTTAAATTTATAACGAAGTGGTTAAAGTTTTTTGAAAGGGGTTTGGGGAAAACTTTTTTTCAAAAAAGTTTTCCCCAATACTCGAGCGTCAGCGACTAAAACTCGAGCGTCAGCGACTAAAACTCGAGCGTCAGCGACCAAAGCGTATCAGCGCGGTATCCGCGAACGGATATAATCAAGCACAAAATCGAAATCCGCCTTTTCCGCGTACACCTGATTCTTGAAGAGCATCTCGTTCACCTTGATGACTCCGCGGTGCCGCATGACCTTTATGTTCCGTACTTTTGAAAATTCGGAGCTTATACTGTCGTGAACAGCGGAGTTTATACCGGCACCGGCAAGTGTCGGATTGCCGGACAACAGACCTGCCATTGCAGTGAGCCAGCCCAAAGCCTGCGCTTTTTCAAACTGCTTCTGCATCTGCGTATGGGTGACACCGTTCTCGTCCATTTCAAACAGCACTATGTATTTCCAGCCGTTTCGCGCCGCGACGATCAGATACGAAATGAACGCGAGAACAGTAAACCCAAGGAACAGCAGCGCGAAGATTTTTGCTGTATCGAAAAAGCTCTCCGCGCTCAGATCGCCGTCAGCGAGCATAAGTATAATATCGAACAGGAAAACACCGCCGATTATACAGCCGAAGATCTTCAGTATCATCAGGAATATGGTCGGATTTTTCAGCATATTATACTCATACACCCAGCGATATACTCCGTCAGGACAGAGAACTATATTTTCGGTCACCCGCTGCCCTCCGGCGGGAATCGCGGGAGCAGGTATCTGCTCATGCTGTACAGTCGGGACGCTGTCCGCGCCCATGGGAGCTCCTGCGGTCTTTGCACCGCATCCGGGGCAGAACCGTGCGCTGTCGTCCAGCTGTCTGCCGCAGTTTGAACAGAACATATAAATCACCGTTTTCCTTATACGACAAGGCAGAATACTTCAGTTTATACTCCGTCGCTTTACTGACCGGCTGCCGGAATCATTTCCGGGCGGAAGAGACAATCATTTCTTCAGCAGCTTGGAGAACTCAAGAGCCTTTCCCAGATCACCGCCGACCTTGAGTTTCCCGAGCGTGAACGCGGCCACGGCGTCGAGCTTGCCGTTTATGAGCTTCAGGAAATTGTCGCCGGAAATGGTTATCTCGCAGCTCTTGTCATTATACGGATAGGGCTCGATGCTGACTTTTCCGTTCTTTATCTCGACATAGAACACACCGCCGTTGTCACCGGTGATGTTGACCTGTACGGCAAGGAAATCAACACCCGAAGCGTCAATATTTTCCGCTTTCTTTCTTACCTCCGCAAGGAGCTCGTCAAAAGTCATATCGTTATCCTCCGCATAAAATAAATGGTTCTTTATCTCGTTGGCCGCGAAAGCTCCTTCAAGCGCCTGTCCGTTTTCCATAGGGTGGAGCCCGTCGCGCAGGTATCTGCCCTCGCCGCCTATAACCTCGAATTTTTCACATATCCCCGACTCATGGAAGCAGTCGATGAGCCGCACACTCATTGCCCCCGTTACCGGTCTGAATATCTTCGTTATCTGTGTTTCTATTTTCGCGTTATGTTCCGGAGTTGCGGTCTGGATCGGCGTGAGAACGAATATCCGGGCGTCCGGGAAATTCTCCGCTATCGTCTGTATGCACCAGCGCATCGCACCTGCTTCTGTGAACAGGTCGATATCCTCGTTATTCTCCAGAGACTTGCCCCTGAGAGCTTTTTCCGGATCTCCGAGCGCGTTTATATCATCATTGGTCCCCATTGCGAACGCGAATACATCGGGCTTCGGCGCTATGCCGTTCCTTACGTCCGCAAGAAAATGCTGTATATGCACTACCGCGCAGTTGTTGGCTCGCATCTGGAGTTCGACGGGATCATCAGTCTCCAGCCAGCCTCCGCTGATACCGGCGAAGTCCGGGCTGTCATAGTCCTGCGTCGTCACGCTGCCCGAAGGCGTTTTTATTGTACGCTTGTACCATACGGCGGAACCTACCGCCACATTGTGGTGTGACGCGAACCCGAGCCTTCTGAACACATGGTACGACCACTGTTCGCCCGCGGTTATGCTGTCACCGTCAACTCCGAATTCAAGACTGCTGAAGTCCATTTCCCTGCCCCTTTACTATTTTTTCACTGTCAAGTATTATCGTGAAAGGCCCGTCATTGAGAAGGCTCACTTTCATCTCTGCACCGAAGATGCCTTTCTCCGTACGGAAACTCTTCGCACACTCCGCGCAGATGTAGTTATAAAGCTCTTCCGCCATATCCGGAGCGCCCGCGGAAACAAACGACGGCCTGTTCCCGTGGCGGCAGTCCGCGTAAAGCGTGAACTGCGATATCAGCAGAAGCTCGCCGTTCACCGTTTCAAGCGGCAGATTGGTCTTGCCGTTCTCGTCATCGAATATGCGGAGCGCCAGCATCTTCTTTATCATCTTGTCGGCGATTTCTTTCGTATCGTCCTGCGCAATACCTATCAGGACGAGAAATCCCAGTCCTATACTGCCGACACACTTACCGTCAACGGAGACCGAAGCCTCCGTCACACGCTGTATAACGAACCTCATATATTGAAGTGCCTCAGCTGCTGGTCGAGGATCTGTGCCTGACTTGCCAGCTGTTCGGTGCTTGCGGCGGATTCCTGCGCAGTAGCGGCGTTGCTCTGAATAACGGCGGTAATATCCGTAAGTCCGGTATTAACGGTACCGATATCACGGGCCTGCTGTCCCGAGGACTCGGCTACCTTGCCGACGAGTATGCTGAATTCCTGTACCGATTTGCTGACTTCCGACAGCGACTCGCTTGCGGAACCGTTGAGCTGAACGCCGCGGTCCACAGCGGCTACGCATCTGCCGATAACGTGTACCGCGTCCTTGGCTGCTTCCGCGGACTTGCTGGCGAGGTTACGCACTTCGTCCGCAACAACCGCGAAGCCCTTGCCCGCGTCACCCGCACGGGCAGCCTCGACAGCCGCGTTAAGAGCGAGGATATTTGTCTGGAACGCTATGTCGTCTATCAGCTTCGCGATAGTCTGTATCTCTTCGGAAGCCTTGCGGATATCCTCGATAGCGTCGCTGAGATCACGCATACTTGCATTGCCGTTCTCGACATTGCGGACGGTCTGTTCGGAGAGTCCGCGCATACGCTCGGTCATCTCCGCGTTTGCTGTAACGTTTTCGTTTATGTTCTTCACAAGAACATCAAGTTCCTTGATAGTGCTGGCTTCGGACGAGGAGTTGTTTGCGAGGCTCTGTGCTCCGCTTGAAAGCATACCCACGCCGCTGTTGACCTGCTCACCGGCCTGTCTGATAGTGCCGATGGTGTCTTTGAGAGAATCGGATATCTTATCCAGCGAGCGCTTGATGTTATTGAAGTCGCCCTCATACAGACAGGTGCTCTGAACAGTAAGATCGCCCTCGGAGATAGACGAGAGAATGGTATCTATATCCCTTATGTACATTCCGAGGTTGTTGATAGTCCGCTCCATTGCCTTGGAAAGCTCCTCGGTCTCGTCACCGCGGTCATTTGCCCTGAACGAAGTGTCGATCTCACCCTTGGAGAACTTATCGAGACACTCCACAGTAGGATTGATAGAAGCGGATATTTTTCTCGCAACTCCAATGGAGACTACTACTGCCGTGGAAGTGAGGATAAGCGCCCAGAGGAACATCAGCGTGATGCCGATCTTACCTGTGCGGTAAGCATTGGAAGCATCGGTGCAGTAAACAACGGTGAATTCCGTATGTCCGGTCACGGGTGCCGCATATACAAGCACTTTGGAGAAGGCGTTGCCGCTGCGGCCTTCTTTGCCAGCCTTAACGGAAGAGAACACATCGGCATAAGTCTTATCGCCTGCTATGGTGCTGCCGACCTGGCTCTTGTCCGTGGAAAGAAGCACCTTGCCGGTGGAGGAGTTTATCACGAAACCATAAGTTCCTTCACCGTTCATGATATCTATGGCGTAGTCGAAATACTCCTCATCAAGCTCGCCGACAACTATCTCGCCGTTCCTGTTCAAAGCAACGAGATTTTTCTTCGCGGAAGGGATATATTGCATATTCACCCCGCCTACAGGCAAAGACCTGGAATCGGAGATGAAATCGCTGTAATCATAGCCGATATTGTCTCCGAGCGCGAACACGGAGTTGAAGATATCGCTGTGACCTCCGATCTCCGCATCACGCAGTCCGTTGGGAAGGTATTCGGATTCTTCCTTTATCGAGCTTATCGAAGCATTCGCGATGGTCTGACAGAATATATCGGAGAACTGATTCTCTATGATCAGTACGATTATCGATGCTAATGCCGCCACCGCGAGAGAGCCGATGCCCGCGCACAGTATGCCGAGTCTCATAAGTCTTTTTTTCATTGAAGTTTTCATAACGTTCAGCCTTTCGGTTATCCTTAGTGATATTGTATTTGCTTAAACCTGACCGCCGCTTTTCAGAGCGGTGAGTTCATTTTATCCAGCTTCTGCTTCTGGAGCCTGGCTTCCGCCAGAAGTCCGGAATAATCGGTGTCCGTCCTCTCGCGCAGCAGCTCGGTGATCCTGCTGAGAGGTTCATATATCGGCGTTATCGAGATGTTGCCGTACATACCTTTCAGCGCGTGCGCCACTTCAAAAGCCTTGTCCAGGTCCTTGTCAGCAAGGCACTGTTCAAGCTCCGAGATACGGTCATCGGCCACGGTGCTCCTGACAAGTTCCAGATAAAAGTCCTCATCGTCAAGACATCTTTTCAGACCCTCGTCGACCGCCGCGCCGTAATTCCTGAGATTTTCAAGCGTTATCATGGCTGTCTCCTTTTCTCCGGTTTTACAGAGTATGATTTATCCTGTCCTCCATGAACTTCTCGAAGTCCTCCGGTGATACAGGCTTCGAAAAATAGTAACCCTGAATTATGTCGCAGCCTGATTTCCTGAGCAGATCGTACTGCGCCTTTGTTTCAACCCCCTCGGCAATGACGGGGATCTGCATGAACTCCGCAATGTCTATCATCAGCTTGACCATACGCAGGTCCTTGTCATTCTCGCCGATCTTCTTTATAAAGGCCATATCGAGCTTCAGTGCATCGATAGGCAGCGATGCCAGCATATTCAGCGAAGAGTACCCCGAACCGAAGTCGTCCATTTCGACTCTGAAGCCCTTGCTGCGGAGCCTCCTGACCGTCTCTATGATCTCCTCGGAATTGTCCGTGTACGCGGATTCGGTTATCTCCAGCAGATACTCGCCCGGTTGAAGTCCGAATTCCTCGACGATATCCGTTATTTCCTTCTCAAATCCCGGATCGCTTATATCCACTCTCGATACGTTTACCGATACCGGCAGAGTCACGCCGAACTTATCCTTCCATGCCCTGATCTGTGCGGCAGCCTCACGCCAGACGTAGCGATCGAGTTTCTTTATGAGACCGTTTTCCTCAAACAGCGGAACAAAGGCTCCCGGACCCACGAGACCGTATTCGGGGTGCTGCCAGCGTATAAGAGCCTCGGCACTGCACAGCAGCGGATCAACGCCTCTGATATCATATTTGGGCTGGTAATATACCCGGAACTGTTTTTCCTCAACACCGATGTCCATATCACCGATCAGCTTTTCGGAATACAGCTCCTTTTCATGCATCTTGTCGTCATATACACAGTAGCCTGTGGTGTAGTTGCCGCGCAGAGCGTTGCAGGCTACGGCAGCGCGGTCAAAGCGCGTTTCTGTGTCAATGGACTTATCCGCGGCGGGATACACACCCATGCGTATACTGAGCCTTGTCTGACCCGTAACAGCGATGAGTTCGGTAATTATACGGTTCAGTACCGCCTCATAGTTGTCCCGGTGAGCCATATAAATATAGAATGAATCCGCATCGCTGCGGCAGGCAATTCCGTCGGTCCCGTCGAGTATATGGTTTATCTGTCCGGCCAGGGCTTTAATGACCGTATCGCCGAACAGTCTGCCGTGCAGTTCGTTGACAAGATGAAAGCGGTTCACATTCAGTACAGCCGCGTCCATGGGTCTGTCGGGATAATACTGATCGTATCTGCAGCAGTGCTGGAAGAAGTATTTCTTTGTATATAGGCCGGTAAGTGTATCATTCTCGGTGGCATTTATAATGCTGTTGTCTTCCGCAAGCTCAATGGAGCGCCTTACCCGTGCGAGTATCACCTCCGGCATATCATACGGCTTTGTTATAAAGTCCGCGGCTCCGAGCTGAAGGCTCTTTACCTCGGCGGAACGCTCGGAAGTAAGTACTATAACGGGTATCCGTGAAAGATCCGGGTCGTCGCGCAGCAGAGTGAGCACTTCATAGCCGTCCATTCTGGGCATTATAAGATCGAGCAGCACCATTGAGAGCGTTTTCTGACGCTTTCTTATCTGCTCCATGGCCTCCTGACCGTTTTCGGCATAAATAACATCATAGTCATTCTCAATTATTTTTCCGAGAACTCTGCGGTTTATATGTTCGTCATCAACGATAAGCACAAGGCGGCGAATGCCGTTTATAGGTGTTCTCACATCTTCGCCCATCGTTTTACCTCTTTTCCGCATCCCGGCCGTCGGGCATATTTATCTTATTATACGTTAAAAAGTATATCATATTTTTCAAAATAATGCAAGTATTTACAGAACATTCTGTTTATTTCAACCAAAAATTATATTTATTTTAACCATAATATATGGGGAACTGCTGTGAAAAATTTCTGCAAACGAGCAGCACCTGCCGATTCGGCCAGCAGAGCGGTCCGGAACCGCTTGAAAGGCTGTACTCCCGGCTCCTGCGAAGCGGCAAAAGCACGGTGCCGCAGGCAATAGAAAAAAGCCGCCTTCGGTATTTGAACTGCCCCAAATTGTGCGTACAGCACAAAAAAGCCCCCTATGGCAAAATGAATTAAGCAACAAACTGACTTCGCAACTCAAGCGGAGTCAGTTTTGTTTTGAGTTGAATACGCTGATGATTGTAAAAGTAAATGTAA
>JAEEJW010000006.1 GCA_016282095.1 Ruminiclostridium sp.
CCCGCAGCCCTCGCGGGTACACAGGTCCAGCATGTCCTCGGGCGGAGAGAGGAAGGAAGCCTCGGGTGAGGAAGAAAGCCCCGAGGGAGGAAGGAAGAGTGGCGGAAGGAAGCCCCTTTCCGGGAGGAAAGGCGCTCCCTCCCTCCCCTCTCCCTCCCTCCCCCGTACCCCCTCTCTCCCTCACCCCTCCCTCCCGCGGGAAAGGCCAGTCGCTTCGCCTTGCAGACTCGGTAAGCAGTGCATTAATGAAAAAATAAAGATTTAATAATATGAAAGGATATATAAAACAATGATCGACATCAAATTTCTCAGAGAAAACCCCGAAGCAGTAAAGGAAAACATCAGGAAGAAGTTCCAGGATCAGAAGCTCCCCCTCGTTGACGAAGTCATCGAGCTCGACGCCGAGAGCCGTAAGACCCAGCAGGAAGCCGACGGCCTCCGCGCTGACAGAAACCGCATCTCCAAGCAGATAGGCGCTCTCATGGGTCAGGGTAAGAAGGACGAAGCCGAGGAAGCAAAGAAGCAGGTCAACGAATTCTCCGAAAGACTCGCCGCTCTCGAAGCGAAGGAAGCAGAGCTCACAGAGAAGATCACCAAGATCATGATGACCATTCCGCAGATCATCGATCCCAGCGTTCCGATCGGCAAGGACGATTCCCAGAACGTGGAGATCGAAAAGTTCGGCGAGCCTGTTGTTCCGGACTTTGAGATACCCTACCATACCGACATAATGGAGAAGCTCAAGGGCATTGACCTGGATGCCGCAAGACGCGTTGCAGGCAACGGCTTCTACTATCTCATGGGCGACATCGCAAGACTGCATTCCGCTGTTATCGCTTATGCCCGTGACTTCATGATCGACAAGGGCTTCACTTACTGCGTACCGCCTTTCATGATCAGAAGCAACGTCGTTACCGGCGTTATGAGCTTCGCGGAAATGGATGCGATGATGTACAAGATCGAGGGCGAAGATCTCTACCTCATAGGTACATCCGAGCATTCTATGATCGGTAAGTATATTGACACTATCGTTCCCGCCGAGACTCTGCCTCACACCCTCACCAGCTATTCTCCCTGCTTCCGCAAGGAAAAAGGCGCACACGGCCTTGAGGAGCGCGGTGTTTACCGTATCCACCAGTTTGAAAAGCAGGAAATGATCGTTATCTGCGAGCCCGAAGACAGCCCCTACTGGTTCGAGAAGCTCTGGCAGAACACCGTTGAGCTGTTCCGCTCAATGGATATACCGGTAAGAACTCTCGAATGCTGCTCCGGCGACCTTGCCGACCTGAAAGTCAAGAGCCTTGACGTTGAGGCATGGTCTCCCCGTCAGAAGAAGTATTTTGAAGTGGGAAGCTGCTCGAACCTCGGTGACGCACAGGCACGCCGCCTGAAGATAAGGATCGCTGGCAAGGACGGCAAGAAGTACCTCGCCCACACCCTGAACAACACTGTTGTAGCGCCTCCGAGAATGCTGATCGCGTTCCTTGAAAACAACCTGAACGCTGACGGCTCCGTAAATATCCCCGAAGTATTAAGACCCTACATGGGCGGAAAGTCGAAGATAGAAGTCCCCGCAAAATAATCTCCCGGATACTACCGAACAGCATGAGGATATGATATGGCTTCAACTAATTTTGGAAAATCAGCGATAATGCGGCTGATACTTGCTTTCGCGATAATAGGTATAATGCTGACTATAATGGGCTTCGTCGATCTTGGCAAGGATATCGGCGGTTCTCATGCCGACTTTGCCAGGATGAAGATATCGGATTTCAAGCCCGGCGACATCATCTCCGGTACTATCGTCGAAAACCTCGGTCAGGCAGCCTACATCACGACTACCGAGTACACGTTTGTATTCAAATCCGACGAGTACACCTCTGCGGGATATTATGTCATACCGTTCTACGAATCACTTGATGCCACTGTCCCTGACAAGATCCTTCTCTACAAGACCGGAAACAAGGAACAGATGGGGCGTCTCGACACTCTTGAGAGTGAGACTGATGCTTACTACTTCGGTCAGAAGGGAACGACCTATACCCACGTCATCGTTGACCGCGCCGAAGTCCAGACTATGGACTCGGAAGAAAAACAGTATTTCTCCGAATATGTTGAGGACTTCGTTGACTGGTACTATCAGGGTTCAAAGCAGCTTGCTGAGATCAAGGCTGCATATATGAGCAGAATGGTTCCGTATCTGGTAGTGTACAATGCGGGCGGCGGAAGCTGGATGCTGACGGTAGGTGTCATCATAATCGTTATTATGTCCGTCTGCTTTGTCCTCTATCTTGTGAAGTCCAGAAGCGGCGGCTCATCCCGCACATCTTATGTCCCCTATATACCGCCTGCCGGCGGTAATCCCTATGGCGGTACAGCTGGCACAGGCGCTCCCCCGCCGTATTCGGGCGGCGGCTCCGGCAGCACAGGTTCAGCACCGCCTTATATGAACGGCGGCTCCGGAAGCACAGGTTCGGTACCGCCCTATATGAGCGGCGGAACAGGCAGTGCTCCGCAGGCTCCGACGGGCAGGACATACCCGTATATGAGCGGCGGTACCACGAACACCGGTTCGAGACCTCCTTATATGGGGAGTGCGAATTCCGATGAAGTAAATCGTATACTTAACTATGATTCGTCAAAAAGACCGGCGGCTCCCACGCAGAAAAGCATATTCAGCCCCAGACAGACAACGCCCCGTATGCGCTCCGATAAGGAAGCTATGGACGCCATACTCGGCAGTATAGACAGAACAAATAAAACTCCCCTCACGCAGCCGAAACGAAATTATTACGTCGGCAATACCGGCAGCTCACAGGGCGGTTACGGCAATTTCGACCGTCCGATGCCTCCGATAGAGGGCCTTGACGACAGGAATCCCACAATTCAGAGGACTCAGCCCGGCCCGACAGGCGACAGTATGCCGACAGTAGACCCGCACACCAATGAGCACATCGACGAAAGCAACGGCGGAATTGCCATTGAGGACAGAGCCGAAAGATACAAGGCGATAATGCCCCACAACGGTGATCTGCCGGTGATGAATCCTGACAGACAGGCTGCTGACCTTGCTTTTGCGGACTCCCTTGCCGGTGAAGGCTCATCTTCTGCCGAGGTCGCAGCGGTTACGGCCGCGGCGGAAGAGGAATACACCTCCGTAATGGTGGAGCCCACCGACCCCGGGATGCGCAACGCTTACAGATCAGGCGGTCATCAGATGCAGGAAGTAGACCCGCGCACCGAGACAAATGTGGATATCTCCAACGGCGGCATTGAAAGACTGCCCGAGGATATCATCGCTGCTGCGGAGACCGAACCCGCTGCCGTTCCGGAAACTCCGGAAGTACCCGCAGTACAGGAAGCTCCGGCTGTTCCGGAAGTGTACACGGCTCCCGAAACTCCCGCAGTACCGGAACCCGAGCCTGAACCGGAGCCCATATCCGCTTTTGACCAGATAGTCGGTGTTCAGAGTATTCCCGGAGTACAGGATATACCCTCGGTACAGAGCATTCCCACAGTTCAGGATATCCCCACTGTGCAGGACGTTCCGAAAGCCGCAGATTTCCCCTCCATTCCCGACTATTCGTCAAGCTACGCGCGCCCCGAGTTCCCGCAGGCACCCAGCTTCCCCGACAAGATCGAGACTCCGGAGTTCCCACAGGCTCCTAAATTCCCCGACAGCAGCGACAATGAGACAACGTTCTGATAAGTAGTCGCTTGCGCTCGAGAACGAGAACAAGTAGTCGCTGGCGCTCGAGAACGAGAATAAGTAGTCGCTGGCGCTCGAGAACGAGAATAAGTAGTCGCTGGCGCTCGAGTGCCTCCGGCGGCCAGCCCTTTTGAAAAAGGGCCGGCTCCTAAAACTAATCGCTTCGCCTTGCAGACTCGATAATAAGTACCCCTGTTAATGAAATCTAAACTGTGAGAGCAATATAACAAAAAGACCTCCCGAAAGGGAGGTCTTTTCGTTTTCGTTAAGCTTCTTGCGTCACAGGCGAAAGCATCTTCTTCGTCTGCGGAACAGAGAAGAGTATCACCGCGCCAATGACCGTGAATATTATCTCCGGCAGCATATAGGAACCGTTGTAAAGTGCGCTGTAAATGAACTCGTTCTCGGTGGAGAAACCGTCCCACAGATCACCGAATGAGTGCCAGATAAGCACGCCGCTGAGGAAATGAGCTGCAAAACGAAGTACCAGCGCAATTACTGTACCGGCTATCCAGCCGGGGAGTTTCTTTGTTCTGAACATTCCTGCTGCGCCTATTACAGTGTATGCAAGTATGTAGTCCAGTGCAAAGCAGGCTATCAGCGTACCGGGAGTAAGTCCCCAGCTCAGCACTTCTCCGAGATCGAGCAGTACCTGCACCACAGCATATCCGAATGATACGAAAAGTCCGCGTACCACACCATATTTGATGCTGAACATACAGATCGGCAGCATGGACAGCAGCGTTATCGAGCCGCCCCACGGCAGTTTGTACACCTTGATAAGGCTCAGCACCGTTGCCAGCGCGATCATTACCGCAGCCTCAACGATCATCAGGGTTTTTGAGTTTTTCATTTTTTTCGTCCTTTCTTTTCTCCGGGGGAAAATAAAAATCCCCTTTTTTATAGCAAAAGGGGACACAAAGTCGGTATATCCCTACGGCGGCATTATCCGCATCAGGTTACAGGTCGGAGCGTATTTTCGCTTCCTCTCAGCCGAATATCATCAGCTCCCTTTTTGCGAGTTTCATTATAGCACTATTCGTACCGTTTGTCAACAGTTTTTTTCTAAAAATTACTATGTTACTTCTGTCAACCTTGCAGTCGTCGGTAAAGTGGTACTGCTGACCGGATCTGCAAGGCGAAGCGTTTCAGTTTAGGATCGAACCCTTTTCAAAGGGTTCGCCGCCGGAGGCAACTCAAACGGAGTGACTCTCTTCTCACTCAAACCCCACGTCTCACGCAGGATCACTTGATAAGTCTGTACTTACCGATGAGGGGAAGCTCGACGGCTCTCTTATTAAGGATATTGACAGTCTGATAGATAAATGCGGCGACATGGATAAGGGCACCGGCGGAACCGAGAAATCCTGAAATGACTCTGAAGATATTTCCGAGCAGCGGTATCCAGCCGAGGCCTCCGATTATACCGGCAACAATGCTTATGGCAGCGCTGAAAATGAGCATCAGCAAGCCCTGATTGGCGTGGAAGCGGCCTACTTTCGAATCGGGGCAGACTGCGAGAGGCAGGAAGAAAAGTATCCACAGATACGCAAGTATATAAGCCCACTTGTTGGGGCTGTCGAGATCGACGGGATCAAATTCCGAGGTACCGTCCGCGCCCATGAAGTCAACTTTGGGCTGTTCCTGCTGTTGTGTGCTGCTGTTCGTAAAGCCGGCGTTCTTATTGACTTCGCCGCCGCAGTTCGGACAGTTGTTCGCGCCCTCGGGGAGGGTTCCTCCGCAGTATTTGCAAAATGCCATTTTAAGCCTCCGTTTTCAGTCTTGCGACTCATTTTCCAGCGCATAAAGCGCCGTTTTTATTTCATTGTAGCTGTAACCGCGCCTTGCGAGAGCTGCTATTATCTTCTGCATTTCCTTTTTGCCCTCGACCCCTCCGAGGAAAAGTCTGTCCGCATACTTTTTCCGGATGATCTCCGTTATCTCTGCGGTGATATCCTCGTCCGAATACCGCGCAAGGGCCTCGTCTATCGTGTCCGCTTCAAGGCCTTTCTGCCGCATCATCGAGGCAGCTCTGCTCCTGCCGTAGCCCCGCGCCTCGATATAGCTGCGGGCGAGCTTTTCCGCATAACGCCTGTCGTCGATATAGCCGTATTCGGTCATCAGGTCGGCAACAGTCTGTACAGTCTGCTCGCTGTAATGCTCGCGGAGCTTCCCTATCAGCTCATTGCGCCCGTATTCACGGGCAGCAATAAGGTGCATTGCGCGTCGTTTCGCTATAGTAAGCTCGTCCGGCTTACTCATTGATATCGTCTATCGAGAACTCCTCAAAATCGTCGTCTGCGGAGATCACGACACTGCTCTTTTTTGCTTTGCCGCGCTTGGGCTTGTCGGCAGGCTTTTCCTCTTCTGCGGGAGCAGGAGCTTCCACGGGAGCAGCGTCAGCAGCAGGTTCAGCACCTTCTTCTTCCTCACCCTCGAGCTTGTCGGCACTTGCCCATATCTTATCCTCGATCTCTGCCATTACCGCGGGATTGTCGTCAAGGAACTTCTTCGTGTTCTCTCTGCCCTGCCCTATGCGCATATCCTCATAGCTGAACCACGCGCCGGACTTCTTTATGATGCCCAGCTCCTGTGCGTAGTCAAGGACTTCTCCTGTACGCGAGATGCCGTGACCGAAGATCATATCAAATTCACAGGTCTTGAAAGGCGGAGCCACCTTGTTCTTGATGACCTTGCACTTTGTACGGTTGCCTATGGTGTCCGAGCCGTCCTTGATAGGTTCGCCCTTGCGCACTTCAATACGCACGGAAGCATAGAATTTCAGAGCACGGCCGCCGGGTGTGGTCTCGGGGTTGCCGAACATTACGCCTATCTTTTCGCGCACCTGGTTTATGAATATCGCCACGGTGTTTGTCTTGGAGATCACCGCGGTGAGCTTCTTCATTGCAGCGGACATAAGTCTCGCCTGAACGCCGACGAAGGTGTCGCCCATATCACCGTCGATCTCTGCTTTTGTCACCATTGCCGCCACGGAGTCGAGAACTATTATGTCGATCGCGCCGGAGCGAACAAGGGCTTCCATGATATCGAGAGCCTGTTCACCTGTATCGGGCTGGGAAACGATGAGCTGATTCACGTCAACGCCCAGCTTGCGGGCATAAACGGGATCGAGAGCGTGCTCGACATCGACGAAGGCCGCTATGCCGCCAAGCTTCTGGGCTTCGGCTATGGCGTGGAGAGTAACGGTGGTCTTACCGCCGGACTCCGGCCCGAATATCTCGATGATCCTGCCCTTTGGCAGACCGCCGATACCGAGCGCCATATCGAGTCCGATAGAGCCGGTAGGCAGGGACTCAACATCGAGGTTTGCCTTCTCGCCCATTCTCATTACCGAGCCTGCGCCGAACTGTTTTTCTATCTGTGCTATCGCCTCGTCAAGAGCCTTCTTCTTGTCGTCGGCGGTAACGGGTTTTTCAAGACCTTTCTTGGGAGCTGCTGCTTTTGCCATTTTTACTGTCCTTTCTGCTGTACGGGTGATGCCCGTATTTTCTTTTTTGTTTACAGTATCATCATATCACAAATGTGTTCTGTATGCAATATTCCCGGGAACAACTGTCCCGGAATCGGAACAGTTCGGGCTATTATGATAACCCCGTCCATTCCTTTGCTATCTCGCCTATTACGTCTTTCTTTATCTCCAGCATACGCATGAACTGCGCTTTAAGGTCACTTTTCATGCCGCCGCGCTGCCAGTCCAGCATATAGCCGAAGCAGGCGCATTTATAGAAGTTTATGATTACCTCGCGGTCAAAGCTGTCTATGGCATCTGCTTGAATAACATTGTTGACATACGAAGCTACGAGCTGTTCGCACACCCTCCAGAGGTATTGCTCGTATATATCCCGGCTTACCGAATTATAGATGTGCATTACCGCCCGGCGGTTGTTCTTCGCGAAACTGAGCGCAGCGTCAAGGCACTGCTCCAGTGAGGTTATGGACGGGTACTCCGCTATGATCTCCTCGGCCTGTTCGAGCACCATAGTCTCGATCAGCGACGGCAGATCCCTGAAGTGGTAGTAAAAAGAGTTGCGGTTTATGCCGCAGTCCTCGGTTATATCCTTTATCGTTATCTGGTTCAGCGGCTTCTCGTTCAGCAGCTTCAGCGCCGATGCCTTGATAGCCTTTTCCGTCAGATTGGACAATCCCGTCATCTCCTTTTCTCTGTCCGCACGTTTAATTATATCATATAAAGAAGAAAAAATCAATGGGAGAAGAAAATAAAAAGCAATCGGAGCTATCCGGGACAATATCGGGGGCGCGGGCTCCGCGCTTATATCATATAGAGAAGAAAAAATCAATGGGAGAAGAAATTAAAAAGCGATCAGAGCTATCCGGGACAATATCGGGGGCGCGGGCTCCGCGCTTATATCATATAAAGAAGAAAGGATCAATGGGAGAAGAAAATAAAAAGCAATCGGAGCTATCCGGGACAATATCGGGGGCGCGGGCTCCGCGCTTATATCATATAGAGAAGAAAAATCAATGGGGGAAGGAAATAAAAAGCGATCAGAGCTGTCCGGGACCATATCGGGGGCGCGGGCTCCGCGCTTATATCAGATTCATACAAAAAATCAAGGCTGAACGTGCTTGATTTTTCATAGATATTGTGGTATAATAGATGTGATTTTCAAATATATAGTATAACAGATCGAAAGGCTGAAAATAAATGGCAAAAGTTTTTGAATTTTCCAACGAATATACAGGACTTGACGAAGAAAAAGTCCGCGATAATACCGAACTGTACGGCTACAACAGCGATACCAGGCTTGACGAAAAGGAAAAAGGCTACAGCCCCGTAAAGGCATTCCTGAACCTGCGTTTCTTCATTATGCTCGCTGCGGCTGTCATAAGTATGTGGCACGGCGTCATAACCGACGAAAACAGCATGGCCGAGATATGCGCAAGCATTGTACTCCTGCTGCTCTGTGGAATTTACGCCGCTTCCGAGATCGTCAAGAACACCTACTGCGACAAATACTTCTTTAAGCTGAAAGACCGCGCAAAAGCCGAGTACCGCATTGTCCGCGGCGGCGAGATACGCGGCATCAGCCGTGAACATATAGTTCCGGACGACATACTGGTGCTCGAAGAAGGCGAGAGCGTTCCCGCCGATGCTCACCTGCTGGAAATAAAGGACCTCACCGTAGACGAGAGCATACTCACCGGAAGCAAAGAACCCGTGAAGAAGATAACCGGTGCAGACAACGTGAACGAGGAATTCAAGCACAGCTGCATATACAAAGGTACGAAGATACTCACCGGACGGCTTGTGGCGCGTGTCACAGCCACCGGTGTGGATACCAAGCTCTTCAAGCAGTACGGTGCCGTGCATGAGACCGAGGTCTACTATACTTCACTTGAAAAGCTCGTTATGCGCATTTCGGGCATATTCACCGCAATATCCGCTGTTCTGCTGGTGGCAGCGGCGTTTACCTTTATCCATGTAAGCGTCAATATCCCGTTCTATGATACTATTTATAATTCGTTCTGGCCCGCCGCGTCCTTCGCGCTTTGCTTTATCCCTGCCGAAACCGCGTCGATAATCCGTCTTTATTACATAAAAGGGTCGCAAAAGCTCGAAGAAAAGGGGATCTGGGTCAAAAATCTGCGTACCGTCGAATATATCAACGCCGTTACCTGCATACTTATTGATAAGAACGGCATGGTAACAAAGAAGAATATGCAGATCGCAGACACCCTGACAGCCAACGAGACCATGCTTTCCAACGTTTCCGTCCTCGCGTGCAGCCGCAAGCCCGATGATCCCTTTGATCAGGCGATAATACTCGATGCCTCTTTCAAAGGTCAGGATACCTCGGAACTGACATCGAACGAGTGCCTGAAGGAATACGCCTTCGACGAGAACGAAGGGGCTGCCGGCAATCTGTGGATGGTCGGCGGAGCAAGGCTCCTCTGCATAAAGGGCAACCCCGAAAAGCTCCTGCCGCTCTGCGATGTGCCGAACGATATGCTCTACACCGTACAGAATAAAATGGTCTCCTACGCCCAGACAGGCTATAATGTGCTTGCAGTCGCATACGCAACGCTTCCCGAAGACGCGGAGATACCCGAAAGGATAGGCGCCGCACATTATAATTTCATGGGTCTTATAGCATTTGAGGAACAGACCAAGGACTATATACCCGCCGCCATTCTCGGCTGCCGAAAAGCCGGAGCCCGTGTCATAATGACTACCGGCGACAGCGCTGAAACAGCCCTTGCGGTAGCGAAGAAAATAGGCATCAAGGGCGAAAAGGCAGTCACCGGCGATATGCTGGCCGAGGGCGGAGACATTGACCTCGACGGAGTCGGCGTATTCGCGCGTATAACATACGATATGAAGCGCGACATCATAAGGCGTTTGCAGGATGCAGGAGAAGTCGTTATGATAACCGGCGAGACCGCCACCGACAGCGATCTCCTGGAGCTCGCAGATGTCGGCGTATCGCTGGCGAGCCGTGTAACAGGCGCAGCCTTCGAGGAATGTGATGTAATAGTAAACAACGACAGTTTCGAGACCGCAAAGGATATCCTCGGCGTGGCGAGACAGTCCCACCTGAATATAAAGAGATGTATTTCCGCGGCAATAACCGCGCTTCTTACACTGGCAGGATTCGCGGTGTTCAACTTCTTCCTCGGCACCGAGCCCGTCGTTTCTCCGGTCATAGGCGCTCTGCTCACAACGATCATCGTTCCGCTGGCTGCCTTCATGTTCTTTGAGAACACTGCCGATCTGCGCACCATGACCGAACCCTCGGTATTCATCGGACGCGGAAAGCTCCGTAAAGGCTTCTTTGTAAGACCCTTATTGCAGGCCATAGGTCTCTGCGCCGCAGAAGTTCTCTATTACCTGATTTCCTCGGGCTACAACGGTACCGAAGCCGAGTCCGCCAATGCGCTCACCGTGTTATGCCGCAGCGGCTTCCTGATCCTGTTCGTGTTCGGAATGCTCTTCACCTGCCTCGCTAACCTCAGCGACCGCGGCATTATCGGCATAATCAAGTCCGGCAACACAATGTCTTGGCTTATCTCGGGCTGTATGCTCGCCGGAGCTCTCGCCCTCGTATTTATCCCCGTAGTCAATACCGTCTTCGGCCTCGCCGCTCCCGAGATCCTCACTCTCCTCATCGGCGTCGCTATGACCGTCATCTTCCAGCTCCCCGCCGAGCTCATCGGCCTTTCTCTGAAGAAGTTAAAAGAGTGAGAAGAGAGCCGCTGACTCTCGAGTACGGGAGTAAGAAGTCGCTGACGCTCGAGTATGCAGAGAGTCGCTTGCGCTCGAGTATGCAGAGAGTCGCTTGCGCTCGAGTGCCTCCGGCGGCCAACCCCTTTAAAAAGGGGTTGGATCCCTAAACAAATCGCTTCGCCTTGCAGATTCGTCCATGAGTACGCCTTTTGCTGAACTCTGAAAGTGGCAGTACCGAAGGGGTCAAGGGGGCGAACGGAAAGCCCCCTTGGAGAAAGCAGAATATACCGGCTGCGAGGCAGAAAGCGGTTCTTTACTGAATGTAACAGACGGATTGGGAGCGGCGGCTCGCCGCCGGTTTGACCGCGCGGGTACCGCGCCGCGCCTTAACGTATATATCTGAAATTATTTAATTATAAATAGGAGTCTTTTGTCTATGCAATACTTACTCGCCGCGATATACGGACTTGTGTTCGGTATCGCAAACATAATCCCCGGTGTATCGGGCGGCACAATGCTCGTTGTGTTTGGCTGCTACGATAAGGTCTGCGGAGCGCTGTCCCTGAACCTCAAAGAGATAAAGAAGAATATAGTATTCCTTATATTCTTCGGTATCGGCGCAGTTGTGGGACTGCTGGGCTTCGCGGTGGTCATCAGGTGGCTGTTCGGCTCATTTCCGACAGAGACATATATGTTTTTCATGGGTCTTATCGCGGGCAGCATACCGCTGATACTGCGCAATGCGACAGTCAGTCAGAAATTCACACCCGTATGCGCAATACCGTTCGTACTTGCGCTGGCGCTTGTTGTAGGTCTTACGATGCTTGAACAGTCCGGAATCGTTGCTGCCCCGTCAGATCTTCAGGGCATAGGTGCGATCGCTCTGTTCCTTTTAGCAGGCTTTGTCGCTGCGGTGGCGATGATAATTCCGGGTGTTTCCGGCTCATTTATAATGGTACTTTTCGGAACTTACGAAATCGTGATCTCTTCGATACACATACACTCACTGAACTTCGGGGTCATTATTCCTACGGCCATAGGCGTTGTTGCGGGACTTGTACTTGGCGCAAGAATGATAACATTCCTGCTGAAAAAATTCCGTTTAATTGTATTTTCAGCGATACTCGGACTTGTTGTGGGGTCGCTTTACGCGATATTCCCGGCTGGTTTCGGGTTTAATCCTGACACATTTATCGGCGTACTTACACTCGCAGTCGGCTTTGCGATAGCTTTTATCGTCGGGAAGAAAACCAAGGTCGAGGAAGAGCAGTAAGTAATTTGCAATCCCTTGCCTCGCTGTTGTCAAGTAAAGGCGTACTACCTAACTCCGCTGCAAGGCGAAGCGCTTAAAGTTTAGGCCAAGCCCTTTTTAAAGGGCGTCTTTTAAAAAAATCTTCTCGAGCGCGTAGCGCGACCAAAAGGAGGTACGGCAATCTGAAACGAATAACAGCGGCGGCGCTGGCTACCGTACTTATACTGTCCGGGTGCAGCGGAGCATCGGTGGAGGACTTATTGAGCCCGCCGAGACTTGACGGCGAGCAGACGGAAATTTACGATGCGCTGCGCGCATTCACGAATGACAATATTACTCTGAAATACCCGAGAAGCGGTCAGTACAGGAGCGCGTTCGTTGTCAGGAATATTGATGACGAACCCTCGGACGAGGCCATCGTATTTTACGAGATGCCGAACGTATCTTCCGGTTCGTCGCTGCGGATGAACTTTCTGGACAAGCAGGACGGACACTGGGTGTCGGTATATGACTTCGCGGCACCAGGCAGCGAAGTTGAGAGTATACAATTCACCGATCTCGGCGACGGAGCTGTCACTATACTTGCGAACTACCTTGTTCAGAGCTCCTCCGACCGTTCGACCAGTGTTATGGCGTACCGGAACGGTGTACCCCAGGAGCTCGCCAGCATCAGAAACATATACACTGCCATATTTGATGCCGACGGAAACGGTACAGATGATCTTTTTGCTATCTCTATCGAGAGATCGCTCGGTATAACATCGGCTTCAATATACAGTCAGTACAGGAACAAATTCACGCTTATAGGCGCTACTAATCTTAATTCCGGGTTTGCGGAAATCAGAAACGTGGTCTGCGGAACGTGCAGCACCTCGGGAACACGCGGAATATTTATTGATTATGCGTTTTCTGACGGCTCATTCGGTACCGACGCGATCGTATACAATGACAAGTATTTCGCCCTTTCTCCCGCGCTGAGTCCCGATACGATCTCGCGCACTTCCAACACATACACGCCCTATATGAACAGCTGTGACCCTGACGGCGACGGCTGTATCGAGATACCGGCTACGGTACCTTTCATACAGTACGAAGAATCCCCTCATGCCGAACAGCTCTGTGAGACCGTGTGGTACACACTTAATCGCAACGGCAGCGAGATAAGCCGAAAGTTCGGAAGCTTTGTCGGCACTAAAGGCGACTATATACTCCTGTTTCCCGCGGGCTGGAACGGCAAGGTCACCGCTTCCGCCTCGATCTCCGAGGGAATTATCAGGTTCAATCGCTACAACAATATCTCCGGCGTGACCGAAGACAGCCTGCTTAAACTCTATGCCGCGTCCGAGGGAAATACCGAGCGCTATGAGAATGACGAATACATCAGCCTCGGGACAAGCCCCATGACCGGATATTCGTATTATGCCCAGCTCGGGACGGGCGTTCTTGTTCCCACCGAAGCTGAGCTGAAACAGATGTTCAGATTGCAGTAGAAAGGAGAACTTTCGGAGCTATGGAAGAGAAAAAAATACTCGTCTGCGAGGACGAGGACGCTATCCGCGATTTTGTGGTCATACACCTGCGCCGTTCGGGGTATGATGTCTTTGATGTTGACAGCGGAGAAAAAGCTATTGCCGCATGGAAGGAAGGTAGGCGCTTCGACGTTGCCCTGCTGGATATAATGATGCCCGGCATAGACGGCACGCAGGTCTGCAAATTCCTCCGCGACGAGAGCAGCACGATCGGCATAATCATGCTTTCAGCCAAAAGTCAGGAAATGGACAAGGTCAACTGCCTCATGATGGGCGCCGACGATTATGTGACGAAGCCTTTCTCGCCCTCGGAGCTGATAGCCCGTGTGGACGCGATATTCAGGCGCGTGAGCGTGTCGCGTTCCGCTGCCGAGCAGGAGAGCGAGCTTATCTCCGGACCTTTCCGCGTGGATCTGAAAAGCCGCCGCATAACCAAAGACGGTGAACCACTTGATATAACGCAGGTCGAGTACCATGTCCTCGAATATTTCATCAGACACCGCGGCTCCGCCGTAGACCGCCGTACCCTGCTGAACAAGATCTGGGGCGAAAGCTACTACGGCGACGATAAGATCGTGGACGTGAACGTGCGCAGAATCAGAATGAAGATCGAAGAAGACCCCTCCAACCCCAGGTACATAAAAACTGTCTGGGGCTTCGGTTATAAGTGGGACGAAGAATAGCCGCTTCCGCTGAGAACGAGGGGTAAGAAGTCGCTTGCGCTCGAGTGCCGAAGAGAGTCGCTGCCGCTGAGAACGAGGGGTAAGAAGTCGCTTGCGCTCGAGTGTCGAAGAGAGTCGCTGACGCTAGAGAACGAGGGGTAAGAAGTCGCTTGCGCTCGAGTATGACGCCCTTTAAAAAGGGCTTGGCCTAAACTTAAAACGCTTCGCCTTGCAGATTAGATAATAAGTACCACTTATGAAAGACTCCGGACTGCGAAACGCTGGCTTTTATTTATTTGAGTTTGGTTTATCAGAAAATACAAAAACTGCTCCTTTTGAATGACAAAAGGAGCAGTTTCTTATTATTTCACGAAAACATCAATCAAAGATATCCGGGAACAGATCGTCGAGATCCTTCAGGTTCTTCTTAAGAGTAGCCTCCTGTTCCTGAAGTTCTTTCCTGCGCTTCGGAGTGATAAGCGCCTTCTGGAGCTCGGCCTGTACTTCAAGCAGCGTCTTTCTCATAGGATCGCGGCGGCGCTGATAGAGCAGCTTGCGCTCTTCCTTTTCCTGACGTGCACGGCGTGCGCGCTCGATAGCTTCTTTTTCTTCGCGCTCAGCCTGCAGCTTTGCACGCTGTTCCGCGATCTCACGGCGCTCGTCCTCGATACGCGCTACTATCGCATTGTTCAGAGCTTCATAACGAGCCTTCTGCTCGGGTGTAGCAAAACGCAGCGCCTTCTTGAAGTTCTTGTCGTCAGTAACAGTCTGGGGCAGCGAGGGTATCTCGTCCTCGTTGCGCAGCTTGCACTCTGCAAGCAGCTTGCCTATGTACGCTCTCGAATCCTCAATATCGATATCGAGTATCTTGTCGAAGTAGGAATCCGCAGTATCGAATTCGCCGTCCTCAAGGAACATATAAGCACGCTTGATGAGGTTTTCCTTATTCGCGGCAGTCGCTGTAACGATCTCGTCCGGAACTATCGCATTGACCTCGGGCTTCAGTATAGCTTCTACCTTGTCCGA
>JAEEJW010000054.1 GCA_016282095.1 Ruminiclostridium sp.
AGGGTACCTCTAAAAACCGCTTTGAAAAGAGAAAATGAGATAGCCGCGTCGGATACAAGGAAAGCCGACGAAGCCGGGCTGGCGCCCGGTTAGGAGGTTTGACGCAGTAGACGGTCACGGCAGGAAGCCGTGGTATTGCCGCCAAAAGCGCGCAGGACGCGCGCTTACAAAGCGGCATAAAGTGGATAACTCCTTTTCTCTCAAATTGGGTTTTTAGAGGTTCCCTTTACTTTACCAGCGCGGATTCGAGTATTTTCAGCGAAGCGCTGCCGTCCCTGTTGGCAGTCATCCGTACACGGGTCCCGAGAGGCATGAACATATTGATGCCGCTGTGTCCGCAGGGAACTCCCCAGATAACAGGCTTTCCGAGCTTCTTCGCAAAGTCCTCGATAACGTTCTTCGCGGTTATATCATCGTAGGACGGACAGTCGGTGAAATCACCCACAAGTATGCCGTCTACGCGGTCAAACAGGCCGTTCATGCGGAGCTGTGTCAGCATACGGTCTATGGTCGATGCAGACTCGCCGAGCTCCTCGATCAGCAGTATGCAGTGTTCGCCTTTCAGCTCATACTCCGTACCCGCCATTGAGGCTATGACCGAGAGGTTGCCGCCTATGACGGGACCCTCTGCCTTGCCGGTCACGATGGCCTCCAGCTTCCTGCCCTTCGGCATCTCGATCTCCCCTATCGGCGTCGAGCGTGTTATGCCGTTGAAGAACTGATCCGCGGTGTATTGATTGATCTTTGATGTGAAGCTGGTCAGCATAGCTCCGTGGACAGTGGTTATATGGCTTTTCTGATAAAGCGCTATGTGCAGCGAAGTGACATCGCTGTAACCGATAAACAGCTTCGGGTGCTTTGCGATAAGATCATAGTCCAGCAGGTCAAGGAGCCTTGATGCGCCGTTGCCGCCTCGCATACACAGTATAGCGTCCACACTGCTGTCGGCAAAGAAGTTGTTGATATCATTCGCGCGCTGCCTGTCTGAGCCTGCGTAGAGCTTATAGCGCAGCTTGCAGGAAGGAGCGATCTTGACATTGTAGCCCATTTTCTGAAGGAAAGTCACGGCGCGGTTGAATTCCGCCTCGTCCATTGCGTAGGACGTTGCGACTATGCCTATGGTATCTCCGGGCTCAAGAGCCTTGCCCTTCGCAGTCACGTCATCATAGAGCGTGATGTTCTTGTTTCCGAGAATGCTGTACACTTTATTCGCTATCTCGCCGCAGACCTTATAGATGCCGTTCTTGTCGTATGTCACCTTAGCGCCGGACACGGTAACTGCGACGGTATTTTTTGTTGTGGGATCGTAGGACGCGAATGAGATCATACCGTTCGCGCTGCCCATATTGTAATAAAGCCCTTTTGTGCCGTAGAGTGACTTTATGTAGCGGAGACCCGTACTCTGGCGGAACTCGCCGCCGTTCTCCTTCACGGTGAGGCGCTTGTTCTCCATGGTTTTTACGGAGGAAGTTGTGAGGATACGCTTATCGCCGTATGCGCCGTCGTTGGCGAGGGTGTAGAAGATCTTCGCGGCGTCATGTGTGGAAGCGGTAAGACCTGTCGCGTAATTGATCTGCCCCTGTCCTATGACTCCGGAGGGTTTTATGGTCTTTGCCTCGCTGCTGAGCATCACTGCCGTGAGGTTATAGCCGTAGCGCGAAGCCAGTTTTTTGGTGTTCTTCAGTCCGCCCGCGTAGAACGATATATCCGCCTCCAGCGGTACGAACAGATTATCCTGCGCAAACCGTTCAAGCGGTTCCTTCAGGACGAGCTCAAGAGTCGCCGCCGCTGTGCCGATGCCGAAAGCGTTCCGCTTCCAGGCTTTCGCGGTACCCGGAGTGACGCCCGAATTGTAGCTTGATGATGACGAGATCAGCGAAGCGGTGTTCTTTATGCTGTTCTGCGTGGTCAGGTTCTTCAGTGTGGAGCTGTTGGTCAGCAGCATGGAGAGCGATACGCCCACCGGCATCTTTACGCCCCAGATACTGCCGATATCGCCGGAAAGCCCTACAAGACCGTTCTCGTTCATTTTCAGCGCGCACATCGCGGTCACGGTCTCGCTTATCTCGCCCAGACCCACCTTGGTAGTCACGCCCATGCGCTTGGTGCCGTACTCCGACCAGCCGTAAGTCCAGTCGAACTGCGCGCCGTCTTTTCCGCGTATTACGGAGACCTGCGCACCCACTGCGCCGCAGGCAGCCGCAGACTTGTATATCTGCGCAAGTATGTCGTTATATGCCGAACCGTCGGAGCTGTATGACTGCGGCAGAGCTCCAGCGGGCTTCGCGGAGCTCTTGTAGCGGCGTTCGGCGGCGTCCGATGACACCCAGCCGTTCTTGCCCGTCGCACTTCCGACCTTGTACCAGACTTTGTTGTTGGAATCAAGCCCGGAACCCAGATAGTTTATCTTACCCGCCTTGGAAATGGCTCCGGCGCTCGCGTAGCTGCTGCCCGGT
The DNA here is from genome assembly GCA_016282095.1 of Ruminiclostridium sp. Taxonomy (GTDB): domain Bacteria; phylum Bacillota; class Clostridia; order Oscillospirales; family Ruminococcaceae; genus Ruminiclostridium_E. The sequence goes on from JAEEJW010000054.1 coordinate 2,457, forward strand.
CCCGTCCTCAGCATGGTGTTGTCGCTTTTTATGTAAATGTAGTATGTACTGTCGGCGCTTGCGGGCGGCACAGAACCGACAACAAAAAACAGAGCCAGCAGCAGAGCCGTAAAAGCCCGCCCCAGTCTGATCCTTAAGTGTTTTTTTTCTGTTACCTTTCTATACATCACAGTTCCCCTAATTTAATAAACAGTGTATTTATTATATCACTTTTTATGCCCGGTTGTCACGGGTAAAACACAATTTTTCCGTGATTTCAGACAATTTCTATGTTTTGCATAAAAACAGACCCGTAATCAATGCACAATCAACAATAACAATATTGCGGAACCGGTGTTGCAATTTGACGAAAATTATGTTATAATAGAAATGATAGTATCCGGCCCTGTGCATAACAGTTATACCAGGAGGAAGACGATATGAACGACGCCCACAACACCAACTCCTCTTCAATCGGCATATTCGTGAATCAGGCAGGCTACCGCCCGGAAGGTCCGAAAAAAGCCGTACTCCCGTTCAGCTGCGAAGAATACAAGATCATCGATACCGACGGCAGAGTGCGCTTCTCCGGTATGCCGTCGGGGTTCGGCTTTGACAAGGCCTCGGGTGATAACGTATATATAGCCGATTTCAGCAGATTCAGCGATCCCGGCGAGTACCGCATTATCGCCAACGGCACCTCCTCGGCGCTTTTCTCCATAAATGACCGGGTATATGAAAGAGTGCTGGACAGCACACTGAAAGCCTTTTACTACCAGCGCTGCGGCTGCGCGCTTGACAGGCGCTATGCCGGGATCTGGCCTCACGATGCCTGTCATACGGAGAAAGCCCGGCTATGGGAAGACAGTGACATTGAAGTAGATATAACGGGCGGCTGGCACGACGCAGGAGACTTCGGGCGCTATGTCACCCCGGGCGCCGTAGCGGCTGCTCATCTGCTGTACGCGTATAAACTCTTTCCCGGTGTGCTTGAGGGCAGAAGATACGGGATCCCCGCAGACGGAGAACTTCCGGATGCCCTCGCGGAAGTCAGGTACGAGCTGGAATGGCTCATGAAGATGCAGCGCGCCGACGGTGCCGTTTACCACAAGGCAACCTCTGCCCTGCACCCGCCTTTCGTCATGCCCGAAAAGGACAAAGCAACGATATATCTGTTCCCCTGCTCTTCTATGGCTGCCGCCGATCTCGCGGCGGTGTGCGCACTTGCTTCGGGGATATACAGGCCCTTTGACAGGGAGTTCGCGGACAGGCTTCTGGAGACTGCGGAGCGCTCCGGAGAATGGCTCATCGGACACCCGGAGTTCCTGGGATTTACCAATCCCGAAGAATGCAATACAGGTCTCTACGGACAGCACTCCGATATTTCAAACAGGTTCTGGGCATTCACGGAACTTTATTCCGTCACCGGAGACAAAAAATACCTCGATCTGATAAACCCCTCTGTGAATAAGGATTTTTCGCTGACCGAACTCGGTCACGCAGAGACCGGAGGGCTCGGTTCACTTGCATATATACTCTGCCCCCAGCCAAAGGACAAGCTGACCGCAACACGGCTGAAGAGCATATTCTACGGCAGCGCCGCGGCTCTGAAAGGACTGTCGGAAAAGAGCGGCTACGGAACTGCCGTAAGCCCCGAACACTATTACTGGGGCAGCAATATGCAGATCATGAAAAACGCTATGATCTTCGCGCTGAACGATGTGCTCAACGGAGACCCGAGATCCCGTGACTGCGCGGCTCGGCAGCTCGATTACCTGCTTGGCGCGAATCCCCTCGGCATAAGCTACGTCACCGGCACCGGAGAATACAGGTGCAGTCACCCGCATCTGCGTACCGCTGCCTGTGACGGCGTGGACGAATGCATACCCGGATTCGTCGCCGGAGGCCCCAACCGCCACCCCGCCGACACCACTGCGATCAAGTCCATAGAGCACGGGACTCCTCCGGCGAAATGCTATATCGACAACGAGGATTGCTATTCGCTGAACGAGGTCGCGATATACTGGAACTCACCCACGGTATTTGTACTTGCCTATTTATGCGGAAAATAACAAAAAGCCCGTCATCACGAATGATGACGGGCTTTCGTCTTACTTGTCAGGCAAGCAGCTCTGCGGGAGTGTCGGAGAAGTAATCCTCCGAATACCTGTCGAATACCGACTGCTGGTACTGCAGGGCGCTCTGCTTTGAAATAAAGCCGCCCCGGCTGAATCTTCTGAAATACGGCAGGCGGAATCTCACTGAAAAGCCGCGTTCCTGCGTGCCGCAGAGTTCCGCGAAATACAGCGTATTCAGGGGCTTTATCCCCTTCGCCGCCGCTTCGACGGGCTTGTAAGCCACGGACAGGTAGGTGTCGCCCTCCGCCGTGAATATCATGGTAGTTTTCATAACTATCGTCTCCGTTTCTCTCTTCTGTTCTTACACGGTCTGACTTCTCTCTTTATATATTGATATTATAGCACTGCGGAGCGCTCCGGTCAACTGTCCGGAGCGCGTTTTCATCATACTGACACCATTTCTGTAACTTTATACAAATACGGAGCCGAAGTGAGGATTATTACCGCTGTTTTGCTATATTCTGCTTTTTCCGCAGACCCTGTCCGCATCGTCGGCAGCCTGTCAGTCACAAGCTTCATCTTGTACCGATAATGAAATACGGACGAACACCGCCCTTATTGGTGTTGTAATTAACCGCACCGTATGTTGTCGTCCATACTGCAGTCCAGTATTGCAGATTAACACTATAACAAGGGTCCTGAATCAGATACATAACGGCACCCGATGTCGGAATTATCGGTTCTTCGGCATTATGCGACTTCCATTTTGGACATAGTGAAAATAAGGCAAACTGACCACCGAGAGAATAATAAATATTTTCCTGTATATTCGCCAGGTTCTGGAAACGGTTGAACCCGAACACCATAACTTGACTCATCAATTCAATTGTGCAGGTCTGTTCTTCGCAGCGTGTCACGGTACCATTTGAGTCTATGGCTGTTGATATATAATTCTTATGCGGCAGCACCATATCCGGAAAAACGGCATTGATAGCGGTTTTAGCTTTATCAAGTCCGGAAGTACGAATGTCCGAACCGTTATAACCGTTGCTTCTGCCGCCCGGCTGTGAGGTATAGAGCGCGGTGTCCGGCACAATGACAAGATGATGCGCAGTCATACGTTTTGTAGTGTCCACCGTGTCACGGTAACCGACAAAATAATCCATATCCGCAATTCGCCAATTAACGCTCTGCTCGACATTGTCAATTGTAACCGGTATTGTCCAGTAATCGCCAACATACAGGTCATCAAACGAACCGTCTGCAATTGCCGCGAGCTGTGCTGCCGAAACGCTGTTGCCGAGGTATTTTCCGCGGTAGATATTACGGTGCATTTCCGGAACAGATGTGATCCATTCGGAAATACTTGCCAGCGCCGCAGTTATGACTTTGTTCTGCACCGGATTTTCGGATATCGCCGAAAGCGCCGCGTCAACCGTTACCGGTGCGGGTATAGCCGGTTTATCCGTCAGATCGTTATAGCTGCCCGAAGAAGCCACTGCCGCAAGATCCGCGGAGTTTGCCTTGCTGCCCAGCGCCGCAGTTATGACTTTGTTCTGCACCGGGTTTTCTGATGTGAGCGAAAGCTCATCGTCAACAATTATCGGGACAGTACCGCCGGTGCCTACCCTTACTTTTATCTCGTTCATGATCTCCTCCTTACAGAATTTCAAAGAAAGCGGACGGCTCGGCTCCGTGCCATGTGTCCACTGCTGTGCCGCCCGTGTTTTTCAGACTTACGGTGTAGATGTATCTGCCCTTGGCTATATTGGTCTCCGACGCTCCGAAAGTTATCGTCACCGCGCCGTCCGGGCTCTGGGCAGAGCGGTCTGCTGTCTTTATGAGCACGGCCGCAGCACCTTTCACCGGTCTTACCGCAAGCTCCGCATACTGCCCCGGCGGCAGCAGATACGGCGTTTCCCCGCCTTCGTCCTCAGTATAAAGAACAAAGGGTATCGCCGCCGTATCACCGCCCGGTATCTTTATATCATGACCGTCTGTGATGTACATATTGACCTCCTTACTTTAAAAGCACTTCGATGTGCGTGTTGTCAATGCGTTTCAGGCAGCGCACATTCGTCCGTGTAAACGTCGGAGCCCCGACACCCTGACGCGCCGAAACATAGCCTCCCGGCTCGCACTTCCCGTTGTCGCAGATTATCAGCCGTCCGACAAGCCCGATTACCGCCCACTCCTGCCGCTGTGACCGCGGGATATATTTCCGCTCCGGGTCGTAGTCGTCGGAGAGCTGCGGCCTGCCGTCTTTGTCGGGAATATACGCGCCGAACACGTCGGTTTTATATTTCCCGTGCCAGTGCTCCTCGTAGGCGTTACCGATCACTGACGCACGGCAGGACACAACTCCGAGGATATCATCGCCGTGTGCAGGCGCGATTTTGTCGCCGATAAGCTGTACCGGCATTCCGCGCCTGTCTTCGCCGTCCGGATTTCCGTCTGCCCACTCGAAATACTCCGCGTAGTCCGCGCCGATCGCGTGATATCCGCCCGATGCATATACCTCACCAAAGCTGTTGACATAAAAGCATTTGCTTCGGTTGTTTGTACCGGAGCCGTTTCCGACAACAAGGCGCTCATCCGATGAGGCTTCGCCGTACTGCCCGAACATTCCGCAGTTTGTCGTGTTGTTAAGATTTCCCTGCCCTGCCGTCAGTCCCCATGAGCCTGATACAGTGTTCCATTGGCCGCCCACAAGCGCGTAATGTGTAGTTACGGTATTGTTATATCCCACGACAACATCATAATCGCCCGATACTGTGTTGTACTCGCCTGCAACAATACTGCTGTCAGCGCCGTTCAGCGTGTTATGCTGTCCGCCGACTGTACTTCCGTTGCTGTTTGTGATCGTGTTGTCATAACCGGATACTGCGAGCCACGAGCCGCTGACGATCTCGTTTTCGCTGCCGCTGAGTGTCACATAATAAGCGTAGTTTGACACGGTATTCATATTACCGTGTATATCCGACCATTTGCAGTTCATGATACGGTTTCCCTCACCGCCTATTGACGTGCAGTAGTTGCCGCCCATGTTTCCGCCGAGGGCTTTGTTGTTCTTGCCCTCAATGTGCAGCCAGCTGTCTCGTGCAGCCTGTTCGTTGTACGTGTAGTCGTTGAAGCGCTCGGAATGGTTCCCGATGTCCTCGCCTACGCCGGAGGAGCCGCCTCCGACAGTCGTATTGTCGATGCGCTTTGAGCTTTGTCTGCGGACATTTGCCGAAATAAGAGCGGAGCTCTGACCGGTCAGTCTGCCTACGCACTCCGCCGCAAGACACTCTATCGTATCAGCGCCGCGGTAGCGCCATTCGATGCCGGTCACCACGCCGATTATACCGCTTCTCTGGTCAACATCTCCGCCGCGGAAAATTATAGTATCACCGGGATCTATGGCAGGATCTCCGAATATCACCGCCCTGACGCCGCGCTGCTTGAAGGAGTCAATATTGCCGAGCCATGCTGTATTCACGGCATTGCAGTCGGCAGCGCTCTTTCCTTCAAGGAGAGGATTCTTCTCCAGGACATAAGCCGCCGGCGAAGCCTGCTCGTCCTGCGAAATATAGGACGAGGTATAATTCACCACATCGTTTTCCGAGTATGCTGTAAGGTACTTGATATACGCTCTTGTGTCCGTGACCGTGATGCTTTCACGTTCGTCGGCGCGTATCGTCCGGTCGGTGATTATGATCGAGCTGTCATGCGGATCGACGGCGTACTTCGCGGGTATGAGCACCAGCTTTGAGTCGCGGTCTGTCATCGCGTAGCAGCACATCAGCGACGCGCACCACATTATCAGGTCACGGCAGGTCTGTATCTGGCTGCTCTCCGCGCATACCGTGAGAGAAGCGTTCGGGAACGGCAGTACCGTCTGCGCCGTGATGTCGGTAGCCACTCCGCACTCCGCGCAGGCCGCGGCAATGAGCGCCGCAGGTACCGCCGAGGTGCTTTTCAGCGTGTCCGAAGGCTTCACGTCGAAGAGAACTCCCTCGTCATAAGCGACTATCGAGAGTATGTCCTTGCGCCTTATGGAAAGCACCGGATCGATAAGGAATTTTCCCAGAGGGATATCTTCATATACGCCGTTCACAAGTATTCCGTATTCAAGCTCCGTGTACGCGCCGGTAAGATCGATACCGACCGCGTCGTCCAGGAAGAACGAGAACTGAAGGCACGCGAGACTGAAAGTACCGATGCGGTAGCTGCCGCGGCACAGTTCCCGGGTAAGTTTAAGCGTGTCCTTTACGAGAACGCTGTCATCTATCGGTATCTCTGTGCCGTCCGAGAGAGTTATGCTCCCCAGAAGCCTGTCCGTGCGCACTTTACTGCGTACCGCGTCAAGGTAGCCGCTGCTTACAGGATACATGACACCACCTCCTTAATACTCGACAAGACGGCAGCTTATCTCCCACCAGCTGTCGTCTTCGTCGGCGTTCTGCTGCTGATAGAAATCTGCCCTTATGCTCTCGGCGTACATATCGCAGTTCGTATAGCCTGCGGCGGACGGATCCAGCAGCTGAACACTGAGCACTTCGCCGGACAGAGCCGCTTCGAGCGCCGCGAGACCTCCCCCTGTCAGTCTCCATTTCACATCGCAGGTGATGACACCGGGACGCACCCTGTTGCGGTGCACTATGCCGGTCTCGTCATACCTGCCGCTGTCCGAGCCGGTTATGTCCTTTGCCGTGACCGAGTAGTAATACGGCACCGGCAGCTCGGTATTGTTTATCTTGATAAAATACATAGCGCTTACTCCTCAATGCCGTTTGTTATACGGCTCCTTCTGATGTTGTAACGGCTCACGGCTTCACCGACCTTGTCTCCGTCGAGTATTACCTCGGTGGTTATGTTGACCGGCTGCGGCGATACATCGTTCATACCCGCGGCATCTCCGATACCGGGCAGCTGAACGGAGGCTGTGCGCTGTACGCCGCCGGAATTTCTCAGGTATTCGGTAAAGCCATACACGCTCGGCTCGGGAGCGCCCTCTCCGAAAGCCTGTGCCGCCGCGATCCTGCCGGTATAGTCGTTCATCACGGCGGTACGCGTGTCTGCCGCCGGGGCAAGCGTTCCGGTCATTCCCACATCCAGAAGCCCCGAAAACGCCGCGCTCACTTCTTCGCCTGCCGATACCGCACGCCGCCTGAACGACTCCATGGCGGAGTTTGCCTCGGAGACAGCGCGTTTGAAATTCTCGGCATCGGCGGTTATCTTTACATTAAGTTCCTCAACTGTCATTGTTATTTACTCCTGTTTTCCGAAACGTCTGTTGAGCTGCTCCGCTATGCGCATGAAGTCAGCCTTGCCGCCGTCAGGTGCGGGCGCAGGCCTTGAACCAAACGCTTCCGCCGGAGTCCTCGGATACTTCGACGGCGAATTTACCGCAGCAAGCACCAGCAGCCCGATGTTGTATGCCAGCATCTCCGAATTGCGGGCTTCGGCTGCGCGGCGCTTCTCCCCTGCCGCTATGAGTTCTTCCGTCTCATAGGCGGTAAGCTCCCACAGCAGGCGCGGATCTCCGGCATAAGGTGCGGCGCGCTCACGCAGCTTACCTATCAGCTCCGCGGCACTGCGGGAGCCTGCCCGAAAAAACCGGATATCTCCAGTGCTTTCGCTATTTCGCCGTTCAGCGAGGCAAAAGTACCGCCTCCGCTTATATAATCGTCAATAACGGTGTAGGTATCCTGCCTTGAAAATTCCGGGCGCAGTCCCTCGATAAGCGCATAGAGCAGTTCAGCTCCGATCTTCACCTCGTCAGCGCGTTCAAGAGCCTTGTACACCGACATACCGAGACGTTCCTCAAGCCTTGCCGCCGACAGAGCCGTAAGACGCAGCAGATAAGTCTTTCCGCCCGCTTCAAGCTCCGTGTAGGGCAGTTTCAGTCTGTTTTCGCTCATTGTTTACCTCCATAAGAAACGGCCTCCGCCGTGAGGCAGAGACCGTACCGGTTACGACGGGTCGCCGCTGTATGTGAGCGCGGTATTCGGTATCGAGATGATACTGAATTCCATAACTCCGTCGGCTTCCATTTTCCTGACCTTCGTGGATACCTGACCGTTCCATGTGAAATACGTCCCGTCCGGGAACTGCACCTTCTGCGGCACCGAAGCCCCGGAGAGCTCCACAGCCCTTGCCGCCGCGAATGCCGCAGCCGTCTGCTCAGCAGTGACGTTCGGGTTGAGCACGGCACTGTTGTAATAAAACTCGAAGGTCAGGTCGTCATACTTATAAAGCCCGGCTATATAACGGTGGGCGGTGTCAAGGAGATTCGTGACCTCCTTTTTCTCACGTGCCCCGCCGAGCTCGGGCGTGGACTTGAGTCCGTAAAGGTTCTGCCCGTTAAGGAAATAGGCAGTTCCCGATGATAATAACTCCATTATTATGAACCTCCATATAGATATACTGTAAAACTCCGGAATGTACAGCAGATCACGGAAAAGTCCGGCAGCGGACTGCCGGACAGAATTTCCTAAAGCGATACCGTCCTCCATGTGACTTCGTCGATACCGAAGCGGTATCTCATGCAGGTACGCGGAAAGCGCTCGTCGTTTATGAGCTGTGCAAAACTGCGTTTCAGGCCTTTATCCGCGAGCACCTCGTTTACCTGCGCCGCAAGCTGCTGCGACTGCGCGGGAGTTTCCGCGAAAACATCGATCTGGAGCGTTATAACGCTGTATCTGTCCTTACCGCCGAGTATGACCGAGGACACGTTCCCCGTTTCGGAAAGCGTTATTACGGGAAGAGATCCCGCACGTTCCGGAAAATCGAGCTCCACATCGGCTATATCTCCCAGCAGCTGCGCTATGCAGGGCTTTACATCAACCATTTCCGTCACCTCTCAGATATATCGTGAATACGACGGGAGCCATTCTTGCGGCAAGCTCCGCGCCTCCGCCGAGAAAATGCCTCGGTCTGCGCTTACCCACACCAAGCTCCACGGCACGCGCATAAGGCACATCCGTCCCGATGATGACCGAGGCCTGTGCCTTCGCGCGGTCGAAGAGATCGTACTTCGTGATGCTCCGTTTAAGCCGTCCCGTGCGGACGGGACATATCCTTCTCGATTCCTCGTACGCGATCCTGCCGAGTTCATCGACAGCCGCGTTTATCTCTGCGGTGTAGTCTTTCATAAGCGTTCCGTCCTTACCGTAAGATGACCGGGGTACAGCCGCGCCTCAACTACCCTGCTGTCCGCGTCTTCTCCGTAGACCGAGGCGAGATCCCCGCATTTCACTCCAGCTTCCCTGCGCATGATGAGCGTTGCGCCGGCACTTGTTCTTTTTCCGTCACGTTCATCTGTCAGCACGGATTTATCGGGAAACACCTCGGCATAAACGAAGCCGATGAGCTCGGGGACGATCTTTGTTCCGACATAATCCCCCGGCGTTTCGGACGGGGAGAATATATTAATTCTCCGGAGGTTTCTCTGGGTCATCTGCATTGATCGTTCCCACCTTTCTGGGATAGTTTTTCAGGCGCTGCTTCATATCGTCGGTGATCAGCTCCGAGAACGACACCGAAATGTCGTTCTCACCGCGCTTTTCTTCTCCTTCATTGCCCAGTCTGTTGTACATTGTGACAGCGAGCTGAACCACCATATCGTTCAGCCGCTCGGGCAGCGTATCCCTGCCAAGATAGTCAAGCAGAGTGTTCCGGGCTCTGTCAAGAAGGATACCGAGCTTGATGTCGGAGCTGTCATCGTCGGGAGGCAGGAGTATCCGCATAATATCAATGTTTCTCATCTGTCATTCCTCTCCCGCTGACGGGACTCAGGTCTCGTCTGTGCCGCTGTTTCCGGGCTCCTCACCGTTGAAGCATACTGCTACGGCCTTCTTTTTCTTGTCGAAAACGAAGATATCGTGGTACAGCAGACCCTCTACAAGAGTACCCGCGATACCGGGCGGATCACGGTGTATCTTGTAGTCCTGGAGCTTCACAGGCGCCGGAGCGCACATGGGATGAGTGATGATGAACGCGCAGTCCTCGGGAAGTCTGCGCTTCGGTACAGCTATCACAGCAACGCCGTCACAGTCTCCTACCATGCCTTTGTAAATGACTCTGTCCTGTGCGAGCTCTGTCGCCTTTGTGAAGCCGGTATCCTTCTTCAGCAGCTCGATGAATTCGTTGGAGCAGAACGCCACACGGCCTTCAACGGGGAATTCCTCGTCTGTTATGGCTGTGTTCGCGGCAACGAAGGTGCTGTAAGCGTTCTCAGGGGTAAGTTCCTCGTAGATCTTCGTACCCGCTTTGTCCGCAAGCACGGAGAAGCGATAAGTGTCTATCGCCGGGATTATCACCTGCTCGATCTGGCGCTGGAGAGCCTTGCCCGCATCACGCACGCCTTCGGGGGAATCTGCCTCATAGGTCTTGTCGATGGTGAATGTGAAGGCCTTCTGCTGTGTCATTTCGAGAGTCTGTACCGTATCTTCCAGCTCCACAGGTTCACCGTACCTGTTCATGCCCGCAGTGGGATCATAGTCGTTGAGGGGCGCCGTGTCAAGTGTGTAGACCTTGACTGAACGCGCATTGCCGAACTCAACGTCGTTGTTCACGCCCGCAGTGGAAAGAAGTCCGCGTCTGATGACCTCGTCCACCTGTTCCGAATACTTTGTTGCAAGATTGATCGCCATAATTCTGTTCTCCTTTTTAATCAATAATTTCCGTTGTAGATACCGAGACCGTCAAGGAAAGCATCGCTGCTTCCTCCGGCCACAGTTCTCGGCATCCTGCCGCGCAGCCGCTGTGTGACTGCTTCTGTAAGAGCAGACTCGAACGCTTTTCCTACACGCTCGATGCTCTTTTCGCACTCTTCCCTGCCCGAATAGTTCAGACATTCGGAGAGCTGTTTCGGGAGACCTGCCGCTTCCAGCTTATCGAGAGCGTCAGCCATGAGTTCGCGTTTCGCCACGGCTTCCTCACGCTCCGCAAGAGCTTTTTCAAGCTGCCCGCGCAGATACCCGGCCTTCGCGTCGTCGTTCATCGCCGACAGCTTTTCAGCCTCGGCAAGTTTCGTTTCAAAGGCTTCACGCTCCGAGTTGATCATCGCGTCCAGCTCCGCCTGCGTGTAGAGCTTCTCTTCCGGCTGTTCCGGACAGGTCTTTTCCTCTTCCTGCATTTCTTTCACCTCCGTACTGATACAAAAAAGCGCCCCCTTCCCGCAGGAAGGAAACGCTTCTTTTCTATTCCGGAAAGACTGTTTTTGTTCAGCTTTCCACATTAGCATAATATCACGTTCTATACGGACATACAATGACATTTTTGAAATTATAAAAAAATTTAAAATTTTTTCAAAAAACACTTGATTTTTGGATAAATATGTGCTATAATATTTTCTACAATGTATATGCGGATGTGGCGGAATTGGCAGACGCGCTGGCTTCAGGTGCCAGTGGCAGCAATGCCGTGTGGGTTCAAGTCCCGTCATCCGCACCAGAATGATCGTCCCTGACGGGGCGGTCATTAATATCGAGGTGTGGCTCAGTTTGGTAGAGCGCTGCGTTCGGG
>JAEEJW010000055.1 GCA_016282095.1 Ruminiclostridium sp.
GCTGTTAAAACATCACGCAGAAAGGAAATAAAACCATGAAAAACATTCTCGAAATCCTGAAGGAGCTGGGACTTGAAGTTCCGGCAGATAAACAGGAAGCCCTGAACAAAGCTGTTGCCGAAAACTACAAGACTGCGGCGGAGTTTGAAAAGACGAAGATGAAGCTGGAGACGGAAAAGTCCGGCGTCGAGGAGCAGTTAAAGGCTGTGCAGGAGTCTCTGAAGAAGTTCGACGGCGTGAATGTCGACGAGCTGAAGAAGCAGATCGAGACCGCGAACGCGCAGGTCGCCGAGAAGGAGAAAGAATATCAGGCAAAGCTTGACGATCTCGAATTCTCCGGTCTGCTCGATACAGCAATCGCCGGAGCCAAGGCGAAGAACGCAAAAGCGGTCAAGGCGCTGCTCGATATCGACACGCTCAAAGGCAGTAAGAACCGTTCCGAGGACATCAAAGCAGCGCTCGAAGCCATCGCAAAGGACAACGATTATCTTTTCGACAGCGGCACATCTCAGGGTACGGGAACAAGCAACAACACGGGTACGACCGGAACCCACGGCGGAAACAACAATGTACCGCCGAATGTGAGCGACGCGGATGCCCGTGCGGTAATGGGGCTCCCGCCCGAAAACAAGTAAAGGAGAATCAAAATGGGAAATTCTATCGCAAAATTCAAGAAGTACATTGACCTCCTCGATGAGGTCTACAAGAGAGCATCTCTCACATCTGTTCTCGATTCCGATGCTACGCTTGTAAGAGCAGGCGCCAACGCGAACGAGATCATCATTCCGAAGCTGTCTATGGACGGTCTCGCCGACTATTCGCGCAACAGCGGTTATGTAAACGGTGATGTGACCCTCACCAATGAGACGGTACAGTTCAACTTCGACAGAGGCCGCAAGTTTTCCGTAGATGCTATGGACAACGAGGAGACGGCGGGGCTCGCTTTCGGTAAGCTCTCCGCCGAGTTCATCAGAACAAAGGTGGTTCCCGAACTTGATGCGTTCAGATTTGCAACATACGCCGGTATACCGAACATCGGCTCCGTTACAGGTACACTCTCGACCGGTGCAGACGCATACGCAGCGCTTCGCACGGCAACAAACGCCATGGACGAAGCCGAGGTTCCTACCGAGGGCAGAGTACTGTTCATCACTCCCACTCTCGCAGGACTCATTTCCGATCTTGATCTCACCAAGAGCAAGGAAGTAATGTCTCGCTTCTCGTCGATCGTAAATGTGCCGCAGACAAGGTTCTATACCGCAATCACACAGTACGACGGCACAAGCACCGGCGAGACCGGCGGCGGTTATACCAAGGCTGTCAACAAGCAGGAATTCACGGCGACTGCAAGCCAGACCGACTTTGTCGTTACGGACAAGCCCGAAACGATACAGGCGGTAGTTTCCGGAACTACCGTGATCCCCATGAGCAATGTGACATATGCAAAGGCAACTGGCACCGTTACTATTGCGGCTCAGACAGAAGGTACAAAGGTGACCGTATACTACAACAGCGGTGCGGACATCAACTTCATGGTTGCACGCAAGGACGCTGTTATGCAGTATAGCAAGCACATAGTTGATAAGATCTTCACGCCCGATCAGAATCAGAACGCTGACGCGTGGATCTTCTGCTTCCGTTCTTACGGCCTTGCGGACGCATATGAGAACAAGACCGCCGGTATCTACTGCCACCACAAGGCTATTGTGTAAGCGGAAAGGAGTAAATCATGGGAAGAATAATAGGTCTGATGCCTTCGCCGGTAATCCCGCCCAGACTTCCCGACGCTCCTGTTGAAGAAGAGAAAATCATCGAGGAGCCGGAAACGAAGGTCGAAGAGCCGGAACCGGCAAAGCCCAAGCCTAAGAAATCTGCGAAAGCAAAGTAAAACGGAGGTGCAGTTATGACCCAGGAGTTTCTTACGGAAATGAGCACATGGTACAAAGGCGAATACCGCGGTACTTATGTGCCCGATGATGATCTTACCGAGCTGCTCCCGCGTGCGTATGATATCGTGAACAATGCTATCTGCATGTCGGGCATAATTGCCGAAGACGCTCCTATGTATGTGCGCGAATCGGTAAAGAACGCGATATGCGCGGAAACCGAATATCTGTACGGTCACGGCGGTATGGACGGACTTGCAGGCGGCGAAACCGCGGGAAGTATGTCTCTCGGTTCTTTCAGTTATTCGGACAGTAAGGGCGCTTCTATGACTGCCGATAAGCTGTCGTGCATCTGTACCCAGGCGCGGTCATTCCTTGCACCTACTGGCTTGCTCCGGAAAGGCGTGTGTGCGATATGAGACCGATACCGCTCAGACTGCTGATACATTCGGCGGAGCTATCGAGAGTCATTCTCGGTGATTACAACGTTACCGAGAATTCCGACACTGTGGTGCTGGAACATGTGCGCGTCGAGCCCTGTTATTCGGCGGTCAGTGCGAAGGACAATAGGCAGCTCAATGCGGCGTATAAGCTGTTTTATGACTGCTTGAACAGCTCGCCGCAGGATGTGACATTCGATATCGATATGTGCGTTACGTTCGACGGGGAAGTGTTCCACATTGAGGATGTCAGAAAGTTCTATGACGAACGTAAGCTGCACCACATTGAGGTGATGTTATGTCGGTAAATGTCAAAGTCAGTATGGATAAGCAGACAATACTTGCTAAGTTCTCGGAAGCAAACAACAAGGCGTTGAAGATCGTACAACCGCAGATCGTGTCCGACTGCAACAAGTACGCTCCCGATGATCAGCACATACTGAAACGAAGCGCCGAGACACATTCCCGTGTGCTTGAAGCCTTCGGCAATACAGAACTCCGGCTCGTATGGTCAACACCGTATGCGCGGTATCTTTACTATGGCGTTCTCATGGTGGATCCGAAAACACGGTCCGCATATGCGAGAGAAGGAGTCCGGAAGGTGCTTACGGGTAAGCCGCTCAAGTATTCAAAGGGTGGCAAGCTCTGGTGCCAGAAAGCCAAGGAGAAGCATATCAAGGATTGGACAACGATCTATGAAAACGCGCTGAAAAGGGGAATGCAGAAATGATACCGCAGGTAGAGGCATTTGAAGCCGTTGTCGCTCTCGCAAAGGGCGAAACAGGCGTTGATATCAAACTCTCAACGCAGCTCCCCGCGAACAGTTCCGGAACAACCGCAGAGCTCACGGGCGGCATGCCGAAGGGTAGATATCTTAATAAGCAGCACGGTAAGGAGACTGTTACCGTGCTGTTTTTATCGAAAGACGAATCACAGAAAACAGCTCTTGAAAATGTATGTGCAATCGGGAACTGCATAGATACAGTCACTAATATCTTTGGGCAGACGGTTAATGTGCTGTCTGCCGGGAAGCAGGGCGGACCCGCCTATGTCGGGTATGACGGTAAGTTCTATGTGTACAGCCTGATCACAGAAATATTCATAAGTTTTTGAAAGGAACGTGAAATATGAGCAATAATACAGCAGCCGACAAGATTGCCGGCATAGACATGAACTATAATGCTCGTGTCGAGATCAATACTACCCCGACAGCTTCGTCGGGTACATATGTTTCGCTTTGCGAGGCGTTCAAGAATATCAATATGGCTCTGAACGAAGTTATCTTCTCGACTTCGTATCTTGCCGACAGCGGCTATTCCTCGTCTGCGGTGACCGGTCTTGCACCGAAACTCACACTTGCCGGCGAATTCAACGCTAACGACCCTGCCTGCGTTTATCTGAATAACATTCAGTGGCAGACAGGCAAGGCACGCTGCACCGACATCAAGATGCGCCGCGGCGGCCAGCAGATTACCGTTCCGGTAACGCTGGAGACAATAGCTATATCCGGCGGTGAATCGACTGCACCGAACGCGATATCGGTAACAATTGCATTCAACGGCGCGCCGACTGTAAGCCAGTATGATACGCTTGCACTCGATATCACCGGATCTATACCGGCTATGACTGTCGGCACCGCGATCACAGACTTTGATGTTACTACCTTTGTATCAGGCGGTAAGAGCCCGTACACCTATCAGATACTTGGTTTCCCGAACGGTCTGTCTATTTCTTCCGGTGTAATAGGCGGTACGCCTACCGCTAAGACATTCGCGGGTACGGGTACTGTGACAGTTACCGACTCGGACGGCATTATAGTTTCTGCGCCGCTGTCTTATGGCGCAGTATCGCCGGCATCAAACGGATAAGTGAATAAAGCAGCGGACAGGGAATAACCCTGCCCGCCTTTTTTATGAAAGGAGTATCATCATGGCATACAGAATACATCGCAGCAACAAGGTAGTAGAAGATCTTGAACTTACAGAGAGTGACGGCACTGTCGTTAAGACTCTGCACATAGACGTCGACATCGATGCTATAACCGCACAGTTCCGCGCACAGTACAATGATCTCGTTAAGGCTGAACGCGCGGTAAAAGCGGCACAGCAGGCGGGTGTCTCTGAGGAGAATTTCCAGGCTCTTTACACGGATTATGGAGAAGCAATAATAACTATACTCAAGACCGTGATGGGCGAGGACAACACACTTGAGGTGCTCGAGTTCTATGAGGATAACTACATCGAAATGTCATTACAGATCTTCCCGTTCATCGCGGATGTTATCATCCCGAAGATCAGAGATACTGTTACTGCAAGTAAACAGCAGATAAAAACACGGTTCAGAGGTAGAAAATGGTAATACACAGCTGCTATGAGCCGTTTCCCGATACCGTAGAAATAGATGGTGTGCAGGTACGTTTTATACTGCCCTTCGATCGCGTATTACAGTTTTATGACCTGTTCGCGGATAAGAGCAGCGTGCTTACAGATGCCGAGAAGGTAGAGAGTGTGTACGACTGGTTCGTGAAATCTCCGAGAAAGGTTCCCGAAATGTTCAAGATTAACGTCGTTGACCGAATAGTCAAAGACTACATATCGCAGGAACGCAAGGGAAGCGGCGGCGGGGAAAGGCTCTACGACTTCAGGGCTGACAGCTCGTATATATACTCATCGTTCATGCTGGCGTATGGCATCGATCTTTTTGCGGAACAAGGAAAACTGCCCTGGTGGAAATTCGTATCGCTGTTCGAGGGATTGCCCGAAGACAGCAAGATAAAGAAAGTCATCGAAATACGGGCACGCCCGTTCCCGAAGAGTGAGCGGAATAATCAGGAAATGATTAACCAGCTCGCCGAGCTCAAACGGGTGTATGCTCTGCCGGTATCACGCGAGGAGCGGGAGAAGAAAGCCAACGACGGCTGGAACCGTCTCTTCGACATGATGCTCAGTAAAGGCGGTGGATAAATGGCTGACGGTGAAGTTATACTCGAAGTCCGTGCAGACAGTTCGAAAATCGAGAGTGATCTTGACGACGCCCAGCGCGCGGCAGAAAATGCAGCCTCAAAAGCGGTAAAAAGCGTCGATAAAGTCGGTGATGCCGCAGAAAAAATAGGTAAAAACGCGGGCAAAGCCGTAAAAGGTGCTGCTGATGGTATCGACGATCTCGGAGAAAGTGCGGAAGATGCCGGGAAGAAATCTGAGAACGCTGCCAAAAGTGTTGACGAATTAGCGGACAGCCTCGATGATGTGGCGGATTCTGCCGATGATGCCGGAGATAAGGTCAGAACATCGTCAGACGAAATCGACGGTATGGGAAATAAAGCCGAGGCGAGCGGCGGTAAGATCTCGAAGGTCGGTGGAATTATCGCGAAGGCGGGTGTCGCTATCGTTACGGCGGTAGGCTCGGCCGCAGCGGCTTGTATCAAGATGTCAGCAAATGCCGAGACTTCGTTCGCGAAGGTGAAGACCCTGCTTTCCGATGGTACATACTTCGGTAAGTTCAAAGGAGATCTCGAAGATCTTTCAAAAACGACAGGTCAAAGTTTTGGAGATATCGCTGAAAGTATATATAGCGCACTATCCGCATCAGTCGATGAAGATAAGGTCATCGGGTTTGTTGAAACGGCGAATAAGCTTGCCAAAGGCGGTTTCACAGAAGCTTCGACCGCTGTTGATGTGCTTACGACCGCAATCAATGCTTATGGGCTTGCTGCTGATGATGCGACGCACATCTCCGGTGTACTTATAAACACTCAGAATAAAGGTAAAACGACTGTTGACGAGCTCGCGGCCTCCATGGGGCAGACCATACCGGTCGCGAATTCGACGAAAACCTCGCTCGAGGACCTTTCAACACAGTATGCAATACTTACCAAGAACGGTCTGGGTACCGCAGAAGCGGGCACTCAGATCAAAGCAATGCTCGCCGAGCTCGGCAAGAGCGGTTCAAAAGCCGACGAAGCTTTGCGAGAACTTACAAACATGGGCTTTGCGGAATTGCAGGAAGCAGGCGCGAATACTTCCGACGTTCTGTATATCCTTCAGGACTATGCTGAACAGACCGGTGTGAAGCTTTCTGATATGTTCGGATCCGTCGAGGCCGGTAACGCTGCCCTTACGATCATGAAGGACGGCGGCAAGGATTTCAACGATATTCTTGCGTCAATGTCTTACAGCCTCGGCGCTACAGAGGAAGCCTTCGAGACAATGGAGGAGACGACCGCTGCGAAGTGGGAGAAGTTCACGAACAAGCTTGCGGTCTCCGCAGCGGAGATCGGTGACAAGCTTATGCCGGTTGCGGATAAGCTGCTTGACGCGATATCGCCCATGATCGATGAGGTATTACCAAAGATAGAAGAGGCTATTGTGCCTCTTGTCGAAGACCTCTCCGAACTAATTGAGCCGATTATACAGATTGCGACAAGCGTCCTACCCAATCTGCTTTCACTTCTGTCACCGATTGTTGAACTCGTTACAGCGATTACAGACACGATACTGCCTCCGCTGCTCGCTATCATTAAGGAACTGGTACCGGTACTCTCACAGATCATTCAAAGCATCTTGCCGGTGATAATGGAGCTTCTCGATGCGCTGTCACCGATACTCAGTCTGATCGTCGATCTGCTCCCGCCCATACTCCAAATCGTTGTTGCGCTCCTTGAGCCGGTGTTATCTTTGATAAAAGGTCTTACACCGCTTATAAAGCTATTGAGTGATCTGCTCAATCTTATTCTTCCGCCGCTGATACAGCTCATAAAGCTTATAGTTGATATTGTCGTAAAATCGTTGGAAGTTATGATAACAGGCATAACAGCAACGATAAACAACCTTGTAACGGTAATAAGTACAGCCATTGATACTATTCGAGGTGTATTCGAGGGAATTCTGGACTTCATTACCGGAATATTTACAGGGGACTGGGAGAAAGCCTGGAAAGGTATCAGCAAGATCTTCGATTCTATCTGGAACGGAATTCTTTCTGTTGCGGAAGGCATTGTCAATGGCATTATCGATGTGCTTAACAGCCTGATCGATGCATTTAATTTCGTTATCGGCTGGACCGGCGCAAAGATAGACCATTTCGGTAAGGTGGATTTTACAGGCAAGAATGCGCAGGAAGAGTTGAAAGAAGCAATTGTTGAAGATGCAAAGACCGAGGAGAAAGGTCTTGCTAAGAGTTACAGTTCCGGCATTTCAGGTCAGGAAAGGGCTTATCGGATACAGCAAGAGCAGAAAAAGAAACAGAAGCAGGAAGAAGCCAAGAATAACGGCACTATCGTTACTAACAGCGGTTTTACACTTGATGTTAATTCTATCGCTTCAAAGAGCAGCGGAGATGATACAAAGAAAAACGGCTCCGGCACGGGTTCGAAAGAAAAGACCGAGCAGGAGCTTAAAGAGGAGGAGTATAAAAGTCAGCTCGATGATCTTGATTACAAGCTGAAAATGGATGAGATCACCGAGGACACCTACTACGACGCTCTCGCAAAGCTTCGCGACAAATATCTTACTCCGGACAGTAAGATGTGGAGAGACGCGAACGTAAAGATACACAATTACGAAAAGAACAAGGAAAAAAGCACTGAAAAAGCTTCGAAGAAGTCTTCTGCTTCTACCGGATCTTCCTCCGGCAAGAATAAGACATCTGTCAATATCACAAGTCTGATACCCACGATCTGGGATACGAAAGAAGAGGCTGACGAAAAGCTCAAAAAGGCTATAGGTGTACAGCTCGCAGGTCAGGAGTCCGCAGCAAGCAATATTGTAACAAGTATTGAAAATACTGCTGAGAACATCACAGATCAGGTCAAAGCAGGTGCCAAGAAAAACGGAAAAGAAGCAGAAACGACTCTTGAGGACGTTGTTACAGCTGTAAACGAGCTTAAGGCCAGCAACGAAAAAATCAAAGCTTCTTTGGAGGTCGAATTTGTGGCGAATGATCTTTCGCTCGGCCGTGCGTGCATTGAGGATATCAATGAGATCACACGCATGGAAGGAAAAATACCACTGGAAGGAGTTAACGGGTAGTGGCAACAATAACTATAGCTCAGTACGATGTATCGGCTTATGCAACGATACAGCCTTATGTGTCTCAGAAAACTCGTTCCGAAAGTATCGCGTATGCGCTTGACGGATCTATGCTTATAGACTGTGTAGGACAGCCGAAAAAGAAGTTAACCGTTACCATCGGTTCGATGCCTGTAACGATGTGGCGCACAATAAAGAGTATTCTTGCTGGCGCGTCGTTTTCTGTGGTTTTCAATGACGGCAGCACGAACGTGGTTAACGGTACATTTCATTGCATGTCAGAGATCCCGGATAACTACATCTATTTCGGACAGAGTGCGTCGGATCCTACGCTGGTAGGCGGTTTCTCACTCGAGATGGAGGAGGTGTGATATGCGCGAGGTCAGTACTAACGCGTATCAGGCTATACGCGATCTCGATTTCAAGATCGTGACCAATGATGAAGGCGCGGTTTACACCTCCGCTGACATAGTTAGCATGGACATACAGCGAAAGCTGACGGATAAAGGCGTTTCTATCGGAAACGCCATATCCGATCGTCTGTCGGTCACGCTTCGCAAGTCAGAAAATGACATTCCCAAGAATACGCGTTTTGTGCCTTATGTTAAATTCGGTGATGACGTAAATTTTACCCGGATGGGAAGATTTTATGTCACGAAATGCACCAAGAACAAGCACGGATATTTGAATGTTACCTGTATGGATTATCTGAACCGGCTTGACAAAGAATGCAAGTGGAAAGCCGGCGGAGGAGCTTCTGCACTAACGTTCCCTGCGACACATCAGCAGATGCTCGACTATATCACATCACGATATAGCCTTTCATGCAGTTTTGTCTGCCAGAACTGGACGGTGGAAACAAAGCCCGAAGGGTATACATACCGTCAGATACTTTCATTTATCGCGGCATCTCACGCCGCTAATGTTCACATTGACGAGAATGATGCTGTAACCTTCGTACAGTTCGCGGAAGCGACTTATCCACTTTCCGCTGCGAATGTCATATCGCAGATGATAGATGAGACTGTCGGATATACCGTTAATGGCCTCTACATCGAAGTCGACGACGATACAGATATCTATATTGATGATGTACCAGGAAGTCAATACGATGAGGACGCGACCGGAATTGTCAAGGTCAAGAATCCGTTTGCTACGGTCGCAATAGCCAACTACTGCTGGACACAACTCGGCGGCCTGTCATACATATCAACAACGATCACCAAGCGAGCTACGACTGCGTTACAGTGTGGGGACGTGATTGATGTGTATGATTACGCCGGAGAACCTGCGGAGTTCAAAGCGGCCGTGACTGCTATACATTATACAGTATCAGCCACGGGTGGTTTCCAGGAACAGATCACGTCCTATGCTGATACAGGCGAAAATAAGAAAACCACTCCGAACAAGAAAGCCGAGATTACGAATGTTGTCGCGGAAAGGTTTTATTCAGCTTCGGATCCGGCAAGTGATACTGCTAATAAAATCAAGGCGAAAGATGAGTGGTTTATGCTAGATAACAATAATGATAAGCATCTGACCACAATTAAACGTCGTAAGCTTGTAAGCGAGGCGACAGCGGCAAGTCCGGCGGTATATGAATGGGAAGTTGTTGCTGTGATCTCATCCGGCGGCGTGGGTGAGGACATCGGGAACCATTCCGAGCGCTTCAACGACTACACGGACAATGAACAGGCTGCGCGAGACAGCTGGCTGCACATTGAGGGCAAGAACAACAAAGCCCTCGGCGGAAATATGGGCGGTAACTACTGCACCCACATGGACGGTGAAGGAAACCGCATCACGAACTGCAAATGGTCGGATATACACGGTAATATGAATACCGTGTCAAACTACGCATATTATGTGACCCTCAGCGGCAGCGAAAACGAAATAGTCAGCGGCTCGTGGCTCGCAGTATCCGGTTATGATAATACGATAACCAACAGCAACGGAAGTACAGTCGGCGGACAGCATAACACGCTGAACGGCGCCGACAGCAGTATTGTTTCAGGCGAGTACAATACCGTATCGGGCGATTATGATGTTGTCGTGGGGTATAACAATACCGTAACTACACATTACGCGCTTGTGGGAGGACAATGGAACACTGTGTCCGGTTCATGGGGGCTGACGGTAGGACAGGGAAACCTGAACAACACGACGAATTGCGGAATGTTCGGAGAGTACGGCGAAGCCTCATCGGACGAGCGCCTTGTTGTCGGAGACGGCTCCGGCACAAACAACAGAAGCAAGTGCTTTTATGTCAACAGCATCGGTGAGGTATATGCATCGGGCGGATATCACGCGATCGGCGCGGACTACGCGGAATATTTCGAGTGGGCGGACGGAAATCCGGACAACGAAGACAGGCGCGGAATGCTGGTACAGCTTACAACGCCAAAGTGGGACGATAAAAGCCTATGTTATGTTTCAGCTGGCACAATAGAACCGGCGAACGGCGACGACATCCTCGGCGCGGTGTCCTGCCGTGCGTCAGTAATCGGCAACGCATACGAGGAGCACTGGCACGGGAAGTATAAAACCGACGTGTTCGGCGCGTATATACCCGACAAAGACGGCAAGCCGCAGCTCTCCGACGACTACGACCCGGAGCGGAAATATATCCCGCGGTCACAGCGGCAGGAATGGGCGGCTATCGGACTTTTAGGACGGCTGATAATCCGCGACAATGGGAAATGCGAGCCGGGAGGCTATGTTTCGGCGCGTCAGGGTGTCGGGGTTCCGACGTTCACAAAAACGAATGTCCGCGTCCTGCGGCGCATTAACGAAACGCACATTGAAGTGCTGATAAAGTGAGGTGAGGGGAATGGACATCAACGAAAAGGAGATCTTCGAGCGCCTCACGGCGACGGAAAGCTCGGTCAAGTCTCTGCATAAACGCGTCGATAAACAGGAAGATCTTATTGAAAATATCCGATCCATGGTAGTGGAGATGAAAAACATGAGAGAGGACATAAACCGCATCGACGGTAAGGTGACAGAGATTGAGAACAAACCGGCGAAGCGCTGGGAATCCGTCATAGCTGCGGTCATCGGGGCATTTGCGGGCGGAATTGGCACAGCACTAATATCATTTATTATTAAGTAGGAGGTCACTTATGGCAGCACTTACCAGTTATAATTACACGACAGACTACGCCGAATTTGCTATCAGCTCGGCGGCGGAGCTTCCCAAGCTCCCGAATACCAGCCGCGGCGGCACTGACGAGCTGGCCGGTCTCAACCACCCGATAAAGGGTGGTTTAGCGTACACTACCGGCGGTGAGCTGGAAATCTATACCCTCGACGGTGACGATAACTGGAACAAACGGGAGATAGGCGGAGGCGGAGGCGGCGGGGAATCTTGGATCACAGATATTCCCGAAAACCATAAGAACATTTACCGCGGAAAATACCTCGGAAACAGCGTTTCGGCAGATCAGCTCGCGGCAATTGCAGACGGTTCGTTTGATGACCTGTATGTCGGCGATTACTGGGAAATACCTGTAACGATAGACGGAACAACCGTGTCAAATAAATGGCGCATTGCAGATTTCGACTATTTCCTTCACAATGGCACTGATAAACATCATGCTGTTATTGTTCCGGATAATACTCTGTATACTGCTCAAATGGGCGGAACGGTAAGTAATGGATATTATCAATCGGCTATGTTCACTACCAACCTGAACAAAGGCAGAACTGCTATTGCTGATGCTTTCCCGGATATGGTTATCAGTTACGAATATTACGACATTATCGGCCAAACTACTACAAAATATGACTGTACAGCCGAATTAATGGCGCTCAGTTCGTTGACCGGAGTATATTCGGATTATATTCATACTAATTATCTGTCTGTTTTGCCTCAGATGTCTTTGTTCTGTATAATGCCTGATTTCATTGGGGCAAATCCAAATGGCAGCGGACACGATGCGGGCTTTTTAACACAGACGGTAAAAACAAGTAATTTTTATTGGGCTATCAATACAACGGTAAAAATGATGGAAATGAGCGCTTCTCAAAGTTACGGCGTGCGTCCGTTCTTCCTGCTGGGTGATGCGGGGGCGGGGACATGAAAATAGTGTTTGATAAAAAAACGAAAAAGAAACGGCAGTTCTCAAAGGTCTGGCTCGCCGCGTGCATCGTTATTTCGGTGATATACACGACCGCGAGTTATGTCCTCGCGATACTAGATAAGAATCCGGTGTCGGAGTTATCCATAGCAATCGTAGAAACACTATGGGGAACATCCGGAATCAGTTTCGCGGGGTATGCTATCCAGAACTGTGTGAGGGCGTTCACGTCAAGTAAGTTCGGAATACCAACGGAAAGGAGTAACAATGGAAATCAAAACTATCATTGCCCTGTCTGTGGGTGCAGTTATTCTGTTGATAGTGACAGCTTACATAGCTGTCAATCAGAGACGGAAGATAATCGAGTGGCTGAAATGGGCGGTTACCGAGGCTGAAAAGCTCCTCGGCAGCGGTACCGGTCAGCTGAAACTCAGGCAGGTATACGACTGGTTCGTTGCGAAGTTTCCGGTAATAGCCGCAATTGTGCCGTTTCGCGTGTTTTCGGCCTGGGTGGATGTAGCCCTTGAGACTATGCGCGATTGGCTCGGCACCAATAAAAACGTGGCCGGATACATCGGGGGTGAAAGCTATGAAGATAACGAAAAAGAACAGCCCTAATCACTTCAACGGACGCTGCGGGTGGAAAGCTGACATGATCGTCTTCCATCAGACGGGGAATACGTCACTTTCCAAAAGCCTGAGCTGGTATCTCAACAAAGCGGCGGAATGCTCTCCGAACTATCTGATAGACATTAACGGTGACGTGTACCAGCTTGTCGCACCGGAAAATGCCGCATGGTGTAACGGCACAGCGACGGATCCTAAAGACCCGAAATACTACGGCTACTCGCTGTCGGACATCGTGAAATCGCGCAAGACCAACTGCAATTATTATTCGTACAGCGCAGAATTTGTACATTGCTCCCGCGGCGACATTACCGAAGCACAGAAGGCGGCGGCAGTTGAGCTGATAAAGACCGTTATCGTGCCTCACATGAGAGCTAACGGAGTCACGCCGAAGATCGACCGTAAACACATTATAGGACACTCGGAGGTATCTCCGCTGACCCGGGATCCCGAGCGTTACAACTGCCCGGGAAAGTTATTCCCATACGACGAGATCATCAGCCGTGTGCTCGGCGAGGAGGTTGATCCGGACAGCGCGTATGAACCCGTGCAGTACATCTATCGTGCGGTATCTACCGCAGCGGTCCGCGCCGGTATGAGCAAGAGCGCGAAAATATACAGCCGCGTCACGAAGGGTGACTACTATCCCGTAGATCGTATCTATACGATAAACGGAGAAAAGTGGCTCAGGCACGCGGGAACGGAAGAGTACTCCATGCTCGTTGACGGGGGAGCACTCTTTCAGAGGGCGGCAGCGTACTCCACGAAGCGCACGACCTGCAAAATCAATATCCGGACATCACCCGGTCTTAAAGGCGGAATCAATGATACACTGCCGGCAAAGACTATCGTCTACATGTGGGGCGGTGAGCCGCCAGTCCTTATCGACGGCTATCACTGGGTAAAGCTCGTGTATGAGGGAAAGGTCGTATACGCGGCAAGTGAATACTTAAAATAAAAGAGAGCAGGGGGAACCCTGCTCTTTTTTATATATGCTTATAACTCAAAACAAACATAAATCCAATCATAACTATTGAAAAGTTCGTCTGATGCACATGTTGGTGACCCGTACGGGAATTGAACCCATGATTCCGCCGTGAAAGGGCGATGTCTTAACCTCTTGACCAACGGGCCATAATGGTAGCGGCAAGTGGACTTGAACCACCGACACCCTGGGTATGAACCAAGTGCTCTAGCCAGCTGAGCTATGCCGCCATATATCGTATCAGTGTTTGGCTGACGATATATGATATTATAGCACATGATTTCCGATTTGTCAATACTTTTTTACAAAAAAATTAAATATTTTTTTATCGATATGCACAGATGGGTATCATGAGCTATTTATATTGCTGGCGAAAAGCTGCTGTGTGCGCTTCAAGAAACAAAAGCCTCAGATGGGTACCAACCGCGGCTTTTATGTTTTTACAAAAACATCGCTGCAGCTTCTCATCCGTTCAGTCTGTCGCCGTCCGAAGGCTCAATGATGCTGCCCACATAATACTCAATGCCCTCGCGCAGACAAGGAGCAGCTTCTATATTGAATTTCCAGGTCGGGCTGCTGCCGCCCATTGACACACTCTTGCGCATCAGTTCCTGGCCCTCGACAGATACTATAAGATCGGTGGTTACATCTCCTTCGGTGCGGTCCTTGTAATTGTCGATATATACCGAGTATTCTCCCTGCTTGGGTCTATCAAAGTAGATACCTGCATTTCCATGATGACCGAGAAAGAGGTATCGCCTACGCTGATAAAGAAGATCGTCGGTCATTCTGGTGCAATGTCATTGACCGAGAAGGTCTATACACACGTTAATGTGCAGGAATTGTTGGATGCTATTAATAGGATATAGGTATAAAATAACCGCTGAGGGATATTCTCTCAGCGGTTTGACTTTAATCTGTAAAACCTGATAATTTCGCAATTACTGTATTTCCGCAATTAGGACAGAGAATAAGCTCCTCGAAATTGTCAGCTCCGTAAAGGAAATGTTTCTGTGATATTGGAATATGCACCATTCTTTTCTTACAGTCAGGACAGATGTGCTTATATTGGTAAATAACTTCATTTGGTTCAGGCGTATAGTAATACCCATCTTCTCTGGAAGATTTGTATAGATCCATAC
>JAEEJW010000056.1 GCA_016282095.1 Ruminiclostridium sp.
ACTTCCGCACACCAGCGGAGACCTTCCTTGAAGGAGGGAGCGCCTACGGGCATGATCATGAATTCCTGTGTATCAACAGCGCTGTCAGCATGTGCGCCGCCGTTGAGAATGTTCATCATAGGAACGGGGAGCTTTGTGCCCTGAACGCCGCCGAGGAATCTGTACAGCGGGATCTCAAGGGATGTGGCAGCAGCTCTTGCGCAAGCGATGGATACTGCGAGGATAGCGTTTGCGCCGAGGTTGGACTTGTCCTTTGTGCCGTCCTTCTCGATCATAGCCTTGTCGATTGCGTATGTGTCCATTGCGTTCATACCGATAAGTGTGTCGCAGATAACGGTGTTGATATTGTCAACAGCCTTCTGAACGCCCTTGCCGAGGTAGCGGCTCTTGTCGCCGTCACGGAGCTCGAGAGCTTCAAATTCACCTGTGGATGCGCCGCTGGGAGCGGTGCCTCTTGCTACTGTACCGTCTGCGAGTGTTACTTCAGCTTCAACGGTGGGGTTTCCTCTTGAGTCGAGTATTTCTCTTCCGACTACATCAACGATTTCCAAATACAACATAAAAAAACTCCTTCTCTTCAGCCTTATTCAAGGCTCTGTATTTTTTGCAGTCCTTCGCCCGTCCTTCCGGCAGGCTCCTGCACTGACATATAAGATTTTACCATATTTTACGGGATTTGTCAAGTGAAATCTTTGTGCACAGTGTGTTGAAAAAGTGTACATCCGGGGCAAAAATCTCCTTGACAAACCGCACCTCATTTGTTATAATAAAACTGCGACATAACACATTTTAATATTTTACATAATATGACAGGCATATTATGCGTTTTCCTTGCGCACTTTTTATTATGGTAAAAGTGCAGGCTTTTTTCGTGCGTCTGGAAAGCGTGAAAATGTGTTGTGTCGCAGCAATTACGGGCTTTGCATTTTTACGGGTGCGCGGCTTGGGAAATTGCTGCGCACTTTTTGTTTGTCCGGAGGTGCGCGTAAACATCAATCTTTTTAACACAGGAGGAACAAACAAATGAAAGTCAAAAAGATCATCAGCCTGTTTCTGTCGGCGGTAATGGCAGTAACGGCAGCGGCGACACTCGCGGTAAGCGCGTCGGCGGCAGGTATAACCGATACTTCCACGGAAATCGAAAGTGGAAAGTCTTATACCGAAACAATCAAAGCTTCAAGCAACAAGGACTACAAGTTCAATGTTTCTTCCGCGGGAACCTTGAAAGTTACATTATACAGCTATTTTCCTAAGATATTTATGCTTCTGTACGATGAAAGCGGCACAGCAGTCTGGGCTGACAGTGGTGAGGCTTCTGTCGGTAAATGCAGTACAACTTGGTCAGACAGATCATGCTCGATTTTCTGGTCAGATGCAATGGAAAACGGCAAAGCAACCTTCAAATTCAGCGTCAGCAAAGGAACGTATTATCTAAGAATTCATACCAATACTACCGGCGGCGGAAAATACGCATTCAAGGCAACATTCCCGTCGGCTGAAAAAGAAAGCAAGATCACTTTCACCAGCTTCGTTCTCCCGATGAATGTCGGCGATACTATCACCCTCGGCACAGATCTCTCCGACACAAAGCAGACGATCACATGGAAGAGCTCCAAGACCTCTGTCGCTACAGTATCGAAAAAGGGCAAGATAACCGCCAAAGCCGCGGGCACCGCAACGATAACCGCAACGGTCGGCAGCACGGTACTCAAAATAAAAGTCAAGGTCACGAAATAACAGCTTCCCCGCGGGACTGCTCCCGCGGGGTCTTGCTTTTTTCTTACGAATGTTGTATAATATAATAAAAACAAATAACGGAGGTACTCTTTCATGCTGTTTTTCAAGAAAAAAAATCAAGAAGCCCCGTCCAACGAAAAAAAGGCGGCAAAATCAATGCCGCGCACCAAAAAAGTACAGTTCATGCCCACAAAGATCCAGGAGCTGACGAATCAGCTGAACGCCGACGTTTTCGAGCTGATAAACCTGGAGCCCGTCAACTACTACGCCGACAAGTCCTCCTACTTCCAGTGCACATTCTTCTTCCAGGAAGATTACAGCGAGGTCTATTTCGTCGTCGAGCAGTATGACAACGACTTCAGACGCGCTTCCACGCCCTATTACAAGGGCAGCTACGAGCTTATGAAGAAGACCGTCATCAAGTTCGGACAGCGCATTTAATTCGTCTTTACCGCCGTTACAAGCGCTTTCTGTATCTTCGCCGCGTCCTTGTGGCATATCAGATAATAAATATCGTCCGTATGGGAAACGACCGTCGCTTCTGCGGCCTCGACCTGCGCGGGATAAAAGGCTGCCTGCTTCTGCAGGTAGTCTTTTCTTTCGTTAAGCATATTCAGCACAGCTTCGCCATTCTCGCCTGATACGCGGAACAGAGTCAGCTCGAACAGGTCGGCGCTGACAAGCTGAACGTTTATGCTGCTGTCCGTCACCAGCGATTTGTCATAGCCCATAACGTCCGAGATCATAACTTCGTCCGTGACCTCCATGTGGGGCGGGAACTCCGCCGTGCCGCTGTCAAACACCTTCGACGCAAGCTCGGCGCAGGTTATGACGTACTTTTCAAGAGGTTCGGCTCCGGTAGTCTCACCCGCTGTCGTGACTTCCGGGGCGGTGTGGGCTTCGACAGTATTGGCAGCCTGCTGGCTTGTGCAGCTCCCCATGACTGCTGTGAATATCAGTAAAGCGGCTATGGATGTTTTTTTCATCTTGTTTCCCTCCGTAAAGCGGTCAGTTCCGCTTTATATTATTATAACCCGTCGGCATGGAAAAATCAAGCGGATAAAAAAAATCAGCCGTCACATCAGGACAGCTGAAGCAAATCATGGTTATAAAAACTAATTCATTGAGAGTTCCGCTTTACAGGTGTATAATAGCATACAGAAAGGCTTTCGTCAATAGTTTTTCTGTAAGTAAACCGTTTACACGGAAATTTTGTTGCTTTACTACACTTTTAAACGTTTATTACCGCTGTAAGTGCGTTATTTTCACAACTGAAACAGCCCCTATCCCTCAGTCTTTACGGATATCGAAGCACCGTCCGTGGTGAAGACAATTGTTCCGTTCATATCCGTGCGGTATATGTCCGCCCCGCAGTTCCGATAAGTTTCGACTACATTCTCATGCGGGTGGCCGTGCTCGTTGCCGGCGCCTGCGGATATGACCGCGTACTCCGGAGAGACCGCCTGTATGAAGCGTTTAAGACCCGATGTGCCGCTGCCGTGGTGCGGAACCTTTATGACCTCCGCCCTTATATCAGCACCCGAAGCGAGTATATCCTCCTCCGCTTTGCGCTCGATGTCGCCCGTTATCAGAAATCTTACATTCCCGAACACGAAGCGCAGGACTGCCGAATAATCGTTCATCTCTTCGTAGTCACCCACGGGCGCGGCTATCTCCAGCCGGCAGCCCTTTCCCAGCTCAATGACAGTGCCGGGCTCCGCGCAGGATACCGGGACTCCGCGGTTTTCAAGCGTCTCCATGAGGCGGTCATACTGCGGGAGCGCAGGGGTGAGTTCACCTGTGTCCGGCATTATGAAGGCGTCTGTCCCGAAATTCTCCGCTATCCGGTACATACAGCCCATGTGGTCGGAGTGCGGGTGGGTCATTATCAGCAGATCCAGCCGCTCCGAGCCCCGGGACGACAGAAAGCGGGAGACCGCGTCGTATGCGTCTTCCCCGCCGCAGTCTATCAGTATGTTCTTCCCGCAGGCCGAAATAAACGTGCAGTCGCCCTGCCCCACATCGACGAAGCAGACATCGGCTGTACCGCCGGGGAGCTGTGATTCGCGGAAAACCGCATAAAGGACTATTGCCGCGGAAATAAGCGCAATAACGCCTGCCGCGGCAATAGCATACCATAGTCTGTTTCTTTGTCTGCCGGACGCTGTGACTTTTCTTCCTGACATATCAGTTATCCTTGTTCATCCTGCGTTCGTACCATTCCTGCTTGGTCATTATGACCTGACGGGGTTTGCTGCCCTCGAAAGCGCCTACAACTCCCAGCTTTTCCATTGTGTCTATCAGGCGCGCGGCTCTGCCGTAGCCCAGCTTCAGGCGGCGCTGGAGATACGATGTGCTTGCCTGTCCCGCTTCGATAACGGCTTCGATTGCCTCGTCAAGCTTGTCGTCCTCAAGGTCGGCTCCGCTGCCGTCGTCGTCGTCACGCGACTTGCCGCCCTTTTCGGCTTTCTGTGCCGCAAGCTCCGCCTGGCGGTCGATCTCGTCGATGACGCTCTGGTCGTAGTCGAGAACGAAGGAATTCTTGATGAAGTCCACAACGCGCTCAACTTCCTGATCGGACACCCAGCAGCCCTGAACACGCATGGGCTTGGGCATTCCAACCGGCGCGTAGAGCATATCGCCGCGGCCGAGGAGCTTCTCGGCTCCGGCACCGTCTATGATCGTGCGGCTGTCCACCTGGGAGGCGACTTTCAGCGCGATACGGCTCGGGATATTCGCTTTGATGACACCGGTCACGACGTTTACCGAAGGTCTTTGTGTGGCTATTACAAGGTGCATTCCCGCAGCACGCGCCATCTGCGCCAGACGGCAGATGCTGTCCTCGACTTCGCCCGGAGAGGCCATCATCAGGTCTGCGAGCTCGTCTATGAAAATCACTATCTGCGGCATCGGCTCGATGTCGTCGCGGGTCTTCGCCAGCTTGTTGTAGCCGCCGAGATCGCGGACGTTGTTGTCCGAGAACAGCTTGTAGCGGTTCAGCATCTCCGTGACTGCCCACGCCAGCGCTCCCGAAGCCTTCTTCGGGTCGGTGACGACGGGTATCAGCAGATGCGGGATACCGTTGTATATCATGAATTCGACCGCCTTCGGGTCGATCATCAGAAGTCTTACTTCCTCGGGCGTGGAGCGGAACAGGATACTCATTATTATCGAGTTCACGCAGACCGACTTACCCGAACCGGTAGTACCGGCAATAAGTATATGCGGCATCTTCGCTATGTCCGCGATGACTACCTCGCCGGAGATGCTCTTGCCCAGCACCGCGCCCAGCTTGCTCCTGGTCTCGCGGAATTCCTTGGTATCGACCATTTCGCGGAAAGGTACGCTCTCGACCTTGCGGTTCGGCACTTCGATGCCGACGGCGGCCTTGTTGGGGATCGGGGCTTCTATGCGCACGCCTGCTGTGGCGAGATTCAGTGCGATATCGTCCACAAGTCCGGTGATCTTTGATATCTTGACACCCGGCGCGGGCTGAAGCTCATAACGTGTTACGGACGGGCCGCGGGCTGCTTCCAGGAACTTCGTCTCTACGCCGAAGCTCTTCAGCGTGCTGACCAGCAGCTCGGAATTGTGCTGTATCTCGGCGTTTATGTCCTCGTCGGAGCGCTCATGTACGACTTCGTTCAGCAGATCGAGGGTAGGCAGAGTGTAGTGGTCGCCCTCCACAGCGTAGAGTTTCGCGCGCTCCTGCGCGGCTGCCTGTTCCAGCGCGGCGGCGTTCTCCGCGTCAAGGCGTTCTCTCTCCTGCCGTTCCTCGGTGAAATCCTTTATCGCCTCGACTATATCGCCGCTCTTTTCCTCTTCGGGACGCTCCGGAGGAGCTTCAGCCGGCGGCGGGACATCTTCCCACGGCGGCGGCAGTTCGGCAGCCTGCTCCGCGGGGCTCTGTTCCTCCGCGGGCTGCACCGGCTCGGGGACCGGTACGGGAGCAGTCGGAGTCACAGGCTCCGGAGCCCTGTAATTCGGGTCTATAAGGCTGTCGTGCTTTACGACGGGGTTCAGATGCTTCTCCACAGTCTCAGCATCGTTCTCGTCGGCGTACTTCGGCGCATCGGGGCTGTAAGGTTCAGGCTTTGTTTCCTCGGTCGGGAACGCGGGCTGAAGATTTATACGGCTCTTTTCCCCGTCATATCTGATGTTCAGATAATCCTTGAGGTCCTTGCGGAACTCCATGCTGTCCTTTTTCTGTTCTTCAACGGGGTCTCTCTTTACTTTCTCGATCTCGGCGGCTTCGCGCTTGTCCTTTTCGGTGACGGACTGCTGCGCGCCGGTAGTCACGCTGGCTATAGAGTCGAACTTGCTGCGGCGGCGCTCCTCGGCAGTCATGGCGGCTGCTTCGCGCTTCTCCGCACGCTGCTGACGGTGCTGTTCACGCATATCCTCGCGCTGGCGGCGTTTTTCCTCCTGCATACGCTCCAGCTCGGGGCGTATGAGCTCGCGCTCCTCCGCGGCCTTTTCATGGTGTTCCTTTATCTTATGGGCGGGCTTTGTCACCGCGTGGAAAAGATCAGGCAGGGACTTGTCCGCTATCAGCATCACCGCAACGAATACTATCAGCACGAGTATGATTATGGCGCCTATCTGTCCGAACAGCAGAAGCGGGAATCCGAATATCAGACCCGATACTCCGCCGCCTTTGAGCAGTTTTCCGGAATCGTAGGTGTATTTTATCGTGTCGCCGAAGTTCGCGCCGGACTCCACGGCCGGATCGCCTATGGAACCTACGAATATGACCTGTGCGGCGGCACTCAGGAACAACAGGAGCATCAGAAGCTGCACCAGACGTTTTGCCACCGTGGCTTTCGTCATATCAGCCGAGATCATGCCGGCTATGTAGATCACGGCGGGGCCTACGAGAAACGCGGTTATCCCGAACACGCCGAACATGAAGGCGTGGAGCGAATCCCATGCCGAGGGCTCTTCCGCGGCCGCGTTGCCTATCACGGACAGCGCAAACAGAAGCAGACCCACCGCAAACATCACGATCGATATAGTGTGTCTGCGCTTCGCTTCCGCTTTCAGCAGCTCCGCTTTTCTTTTATCCGTAACAGCGCCGCTTTTGTTTGTGCTTTTCTTCTGCGGTTGTTTTGTTTTGGCAGTTTCAGCCATTTTTTACCTTCCCCTTGTTTTTTGCTTATTATATGGCTATATGTAAGTGATTTCCCGTTACTGTTTCATAAATCCCGATACCTATGCACACTATTCCGATAATGAGGGTGTAGATGCCGAAAATCTTGAATTTATCCTTCTTTATGACAAGCTCCACCAGCTTTATAGCGCAGATTCCGACCACCGCGGATACCACCGCACCGATTACCAGCGGAAGCACATCGAGCTTTGTGCCTTCTTCCATGACGTCCTTGAATTCAAGCACCGCGCTTCCGAGTATGGCGGGAATGCCGAGAATGAACGAGAAAGCCGCCGCTGTATCACGGGCAAGTCCGCAGAACAGGCCGGCAGAGATCGTACTTCCCGAGCGGGATACTCCCGGAAAAAGCGCCACGCACTGGAACAGACCCACCGTTACGGCATCCTTTACTTTCATATCCTTGCCTGTCTTATAGCCCTTGACGCAGGCGTCCGACAGAATGAGCACTATTGATGTGAATATGAACGCGCAGCCTTCAAAAATGATATCGCCGTCGCCCTGGACGGAAGTGAAGAAATCCTTTATCAGCACAAACGGAACAAGTATCAGGGTCGCTATTATCACCATGAACATCATTCTGCGGTCATCGTTCATTTCGCTCCATCTGAACTGCCCCTTGCAGATATCGCGTATCGTAAGGAAAAACTCCTTTATCATTCCCCATATCCGCTTGCGGAAGGCTATGCAGACCGCTGCGAGGGTGCCGAGATGCAGCACCACAGAGATCAGCAGGTTCTCTTCGCCCACATTCATGAAGTGCTGTGCCACGGACAGGTGTCCGGAGCTCGATACCGGCAGAAATTCGGTAAGACCCTGTATCACTGCCTGTATGAGTATGCTTATTATGTCTCCCATTATGTACATTCTCCTTCGTTTTATGTACAGGAAGCATTCACTGCTTCCCGACAGCCGTATCCGGCTTGTATTTTTCGTTCAGGAACATCCGCGGGTCTGTGGATATCAGCCGCTTTATCCTGCCGTCCGAGATCTCAACCGTGCCGCCCGGTACGCGCCTGTACTCCGGACGCGCTGTAAGTCCGTCCTTGTTACAGAATATGTCGTAAGGGCTCACAATAGAATGGAGGATCAATTTTCTTCCTCCTCCCGTGCGTTCCGTTCTTCTATCAGCGAATACAGGCATTTTATGGCGTCCGACAGACCGCCGAGACAGTCTATCAGACCTGATGAGACTGCCGTTTCGCCGTCCACCACAGAGCCCACGTCCATTACCAGCTCGTCCTTCTTCATCATGAACTCGCGGAACTTGTCTGCGGGTATGCGGCTGTTGCGGGTCACGAAGCTCGTTATCCTGTCCTGCATACGGTCAAAATACGACAGCGTCTGCGGTATCCCGAGAACCAAGCCGTTCATTCTGACCGGGTGTATCGTCATTGTAGCCGTGGGTACGATGAAGCTGCGTTTCGCGCAAACCGCCAGCGGTACGCCTATGGAATGACCGCCTCCCACGACTATCGAGACTGTGGGTGTTTCCATACCGGCTATCAGCTCCGCTATGGCGAGACCGGCCTCAACGTCGCCGCCCACCGTATTCAGGATTATCAGCAGGCCTTCGATAGTCCTGTCCTGCTCTATCGCCACAAGCGCGGGTATTATATGCTCGTACTTTGTGGTCTTGTTCTGCGGGGGCAGGATATAATGCCCCTCTATCTCGCCTATTATCGTAAGGCAGTGGATAAGATGCTCGGCATTCTGCGCCGCGACGAAGCCGGATTCCGGCTCGTCGGTGATGTCTCCGCGCTCATCTTCGTTTTCCTGCTCGTTTTCCTTTTCGTTATCCATATTTCTTCCTTTCGGCAGACTTATTCTCCATAGTCTATTATCCGGAGAAGAAACATAAATATACAGTTTATTATATCACAAAACCCGGAGGATTGCAACATTTTTTGTAAATTCAGTAAAAATTTTCAGATTATCATTGATTTTACGACGTATTTATGATATAATATTATCCAATATTCAGAACACAAAGAGAAACAGGAGATGTCTCAATGCCGATAAATATTCCCAGCGATCTTCCAGCGTTCAGGACGCTGCTGAATGAGAACATATTCGTTATGCCGGCGGAGCGCGCTATACAGCAGGATATAAGGCCTCTGCGCGCCGCGATATTCAATCTGATGCCCAAGAAGATAGAGACAGAAACACAGCTTCTGAGGCTCATGAGCAATACCCCGCTCCAGGTCGATATCACACTTCTGCACACCGAGACACATACTTCGCGTCATACCGCTGCCGAGCACCTCAACACATTCTACAAGACTTTCGACGAGATCAAGGACGAATACTTCGATGCACTCATAATCACGGGCGCTCCCGTCGAGAAGTATGAGTTTACAGATGTATTCTACTGGGACGAGCTCTGCAAGATAATGGAATGGACGAAATCCCACGCCTATTCGACGATCCACCTTTGCTGGGGCGCCTTTGCGGGGCTTTACTATCATTACGGGATCGAGAAGCATAATCTTGATAAGAAGATGTTCGGCGTGTTCCCGCACAAGGTCCTTACCGAGAACCACCCGCTGTTCATGGGCTTTGACGATACGTTCTTCGTTCCCCATTCCAGACATTCCGAGGTTCTGCGCAAAGATATCGAAGCCTGCCCCGACCTGCGGCTGCTGGCGTATTCCGACCTTGCCGGCGTCTATGCCTGTGCCGATAAGACCAACAGGCAGATCTTCCTCACCGGCCACGGAGAATACGACCGCGATACTCTCAAAAATGAATATCTCCGCGACATGAACAAGGGACTTGACGACGTCGATCTGCCCTACGGCTACTTCCCTGACAACGATCCATCACAGACTCCGCCCTTCGTATGGCGCACCGCTGCAAGCCTCCTGTATTCCAACTGGCTCAATTTCTGCGTATATCAGGAGACCCCCTTCGACCTCACTAAAATGAGACCTTTGCAGATCTGATCGCTCCGCGCTCGGGAACGGGAACAAGTGGTCGCTGACGCTCGAGAACGGGAACAAGTGGTCGCTGACGCTCGAGAACGGAAACAAGTGGTCGCTGACGCTCGAGAACGGGAACAAGTGGTCGCTGACGCTCGAGAATGACGCCCTTTAAAAAGGGCTTGGCCTAAACTTAAAACGCTTCGCCTTGCAGATTCGATAAGTAGTACGCCTATTCGAGGTACGAGAACTACAGACAAAATAATAACTGCTCCCCGAAAGGAGCAGTTTTTAATTAAATGGAATAACGGCGTTATCCGCTCAATGCTTGACTACGGCTATCTTGATATCACCGAACGAAAAGCTCAGATTTAACGCTATGGCATTCTCCGGAATATTTATCAGAGCCTTCTCCTCCGAAGTCTGCGGCGTAAGATCAAGCTCGATCCCGTGATCGTTCGACATATTCACCGCAAACAGACCGTTCTGAAGATTCAGCAGCTCTCCCACACACGCTTTCGTATATGCGTCCGTTTCGTTCAGAGACTCACCCGCATAACGCGATGCTATGCCGATAAATCCGCTCTCCGTGCCGCCTATCGCAACAGTGGCTTTCAGGTCGCCCGTTATTTCCTGTTTGCTGGCGTAATTCATCGAGACCGTTACTCCCCGCTGTACTTCGCCCAGCGAAAAATCGTCACCGATAAATCTTATCAGATTACGGATAAACAGCAGTATGTAGTCCGGATAAAAACCGTTTTCTTTAGTATTGTCGATGCCGAGGATCCCGAGCATCTCCTTCTCCATATCGGCATCTGTCATATCACCGTTTACAGATGAAGCACTTTTATAATCGTTCAGGGCTTCCTCAAACTGCCCGTGTGTCATGAAGCCGAAATCTATCAGCGCCTGTCCGAGTACCAGATTTGAATCCTTCTGACGTGCCAGCAGATCAACGACCTGTTCATCAGTCAGAAAGCCCATTTCTACCGCTATCTCGCCGAAACGCTTGTCGGCTGTATGCTGCGCCTGATGTACTTCCTCGACCTGCGCGGCTGTCATATAGCCCGCGTCGATCGCTACCGCACCGAGTTTCGCCTTTATACGGGTCATAGCCGTGAGAGCTGCGTGCAGCTCGTCCGCATCAACTATGCCCTTATTCAGCAGATAATGCCCGAATAGCTGTGTATACATACGCTTCCCCCCGTTAACCCTTTATCATAAGATTTATGATCTTTATTACGTCTTCTTCTTTCACGGGCTTCTGCAGAAACTCGAATGCGCCGGCTTTTATGGCACTTATCAGGTTCTTCTGTGTACCCACGGTAGAAGCCATTACCACCTTGGCATCCGGGTCGGCTTCCTTTATCTCACGGATCGCGTCTATTCCCGTTTTCTTAGGCATGACTATATCCATGAAAACGAGATCGGGTCTGTGACTGCGGTACATCTCGACAGCCATTTCTCCGTCCTCGGCAAATATCGTTTCGGCTACGCCGATCTTTTTCAGTATTTCACTCATTTTTTTCCTGATAAGCGGAGAATCATCGCATATCAGAACGGTCATTTCCGATATTTTCATAATAAGAATTCCTTTCTGCGCGAACGCCGCGCCGCCGACCCGTATCGGGTGTACAGCTCCGGACAGGTTTTCTGCTGCTGAGTCCGGTATAATATCCATACTGTAAACTATACACAATCATATTATATAACTTTTCTGTGTAAAAAACAATAATTTTTTTACAATTTTGTGGTTTTGACGGTAAAAACGGCATATTCAACAAAATAAACGCGGCTATTTCAGTAAAAGCATTGACTGAATCCGGATCATGAAACTGCTCAATAAGAAAAAATTCTTTTTTTATATTGACAAATCGGGATTAATGTTGTATAATAGTTAAGTAATATTTTTGGAAGCGTATCGAAGTGGTCATAACGGGCCTGACTCGAAATCAGGTAGCCCTCACGGGCTCGTGGGTTCGAATCCCACCGCTTCCGCCAGCGGCGCGGTACCCGCGCTGTCAATCCGTCTGTTACTTTTCAGTAACGGGCGGTTTTTTCTGTCTCGATTCCCGGAGTCCGGACAGACTTTTCATAAATCAAAAAAGCACCGATAATATCAGTGCTTTTTTACTGTATTATATTTGCGGCGAATGATATACTGCGGCATAAGAAATACAGATTATTCCGGTATAGTCTGCGGCAGTGAGGTGGTGTACATTACGGTGGTTTCCGAGCCGAGGTAGTCTGCGTCTATGCCGTAGTCGCCCGTGTCGTAGGTCGTCTGCGGGGCATCATAGACCTCGAAAGTTGAAAGATACGGTTCCTGTGCGGAGACACCGAGATCGTCCATAAGCTGCTGTATACGTTCACTCCCGATATAGAAGGCATATCCGAACTCCATGATATTCGTTATCATGTAGCCGTTGTCCGTGAACCATATACCGTGGTTTGCCGTGCCGATAAGCTCCGCGTCCGCGGATATCGTGAATAACTGACGATAACCCACAAAAGCGCCCTCGGAAACAAATCTTACTTCGCGGCACTCGTCGAGGAACTTCCATATCGTTTCCGCCATCGCGTCGGTCATCGTCAGCGGGTCGTACATATAGAAGCCGTTTACACCGTTGTAGACCTGTTCAATATAGATCGTGCCGAGCTTCATTGTGTCCCTGAGACTGAGCGCGTCGATCATTCCGCCGACCGAGTCGGGGAAATATCCGCGGCTGATGAACACATAATAATCGTCCGTGCCGTCATATTTCAGCGCGACCGCGGCGTCGGTATCAATGCCCTCTATCGCATAGACCTCCGCAGGCATGGTGAACTCCTTCACCGAGAAGGTCTCGATTGTGGTCAATGTCACATCGTACAGCTTCTCACCGACCTTGCCCGCCGGAATATCTCCGTAAGTACTTCCTGTGTACTTTCTGCTTGTGAATTCAATATCGCCGCGTTTGAACCAGTTGAACTTGTCATAAAGCGGCATATCCTCCCAGCCGACCTGCATTCCCGTATTGGGGTCGAGGATAATAGCATAGGTCTCGTTTACCGTCGCCGCTACAGTTGCGGGAACGTTCCCGCCCGCTGCGGTCTCTGCGGAGTTGGCGACAGGAACGTTACTGCCGTTTGACAGTACAGCCGCCAGCCCGATGCCTCCGCCTATCAGGCACACGCTCGCCGCTATCCCCAGCGGCACCGCGAACCGCGCCGGGGACTTCTTAAATCTGTAATCCGCCGCTTGCTCAACTATGTCTTCGCGTATCTCCGAAACAGCGCCGTACATTTTCAGTCCTTTTGCGTTCATCATAACATTCCCCTTTCCGTAAGCGCTTCACGCAGGCTGTCACGCAGTCGGGCGAGCTTCCGGGAAACGCCTGCTTCCGAAAAGCCCATTTTCGCGGCAAGCGCCTTTGCCGTGTCACCGAACCAGTAACGGCGGACGAAAAGCATACGGTCGCGCTCCTCCAGCCTGTCGAGCCATTCGTTCAGGCTGTCGGCAAGCATTTTCGCATCGAACGCGCGCTCCACATTCTCGTCCGAGGGCAGGCACTCCGCCAGCTCGTCAAGGGCGGTTTCCATGCCGCTGAAACGCTTCTTCGCGTGCAGCTTCCTGTACCGCTCCACGGAAATATTGCGCGTCATCCGCCCGAGAAATGCCCGCAGGCACTCCGGGATGTGCGGGGGTATGCGCTCCCATACCGACAGATATGTGTCGTTCACGCACTCCTGCGCATCCTCACGCGAGTTCAGCAGATTCATCGCTATCGCCGTGCAGTAAGCGCCGTATTTTTTGTCCGTTTCCTTTATCGCGGACTCGTCCCTCGCAAAATACAGTTCTATTATCCCCGTGTCTTCCATCGGCGCCTCCTTTATTCTTCGTATACATTCCTGCTGTTGTTATAGACTTCGTTCCCGTAAATGTAAATTACCGTCCCCACTGTGTAAACGCCCTCTTCATCAGTCATTCTGTGCAGGTCGTCAACGGCGTAGATATGCGATACGGCTTCATAGCGCACCGTGCCGCCGTCATTCAGTTCGCTCCTTACCGGGAACATCATCACCGCAAAGACGATCAGCGCAATAAACTGAAATATCAGACAGACAACGGCTGTCAGACCAATTTTTGCGAAGCTCATGCCACCGTTCGGAGCGTCGTTCTGTACGGACTGCGGAGCTTCTGTCTCACAGCTGTTGTTTTCTTTTATTTCCGGTTCTTCCATTTTCATTTTCCTCTCTTACTTATATAGTCGCAGAACGCGGGAAATAATTTCACTTTTTTCAGAAAAAGCTCAACAAGGACGGCACCGTTCAGGCACCGTCCGTTATTTCGTAATATGCTTCTCCGTAACCGCGCTGCTCCGCGATACGTTTTATCGTGTCATGGTACTTCGGGTCTGCGACGATACGGATATACGGACGGGGCTTTCCGCCCGTGTCGTCATACACAAATTCAAGTCGATCTATAACATACTCGCCGTTGCTCACGTCGTTATAGTGCCGCACAAGCCGGAAGCCCAGCGCCACATTGCGGACGTTTTTCATTCTGAAATCATAGCTCCAGTTCCGCACTCTGCCTTCGCTGTCAACTTCAACTATGTTCTCGCCGATATCGTAGAAAACACTGTCCGGGGTGTACGGCAGACGTATCGGATCGAATATGTCGGCATAAGGCGTTACCCGCAGCTCGTCAAGGGAATTTTCCGCGAGGGTCTTTTTTATTTCCTCACTTTCTTCCGAGAGCATGGACAGCAGCGAATCGAGACTTTCGGAATAATGCACAGCGCCCTTGAACACCCAGTTGCCTACAGCGATGTACTGATTGCCGTAGCCTGTATTCGGCTCCGTTTTCACAAGTCCGCGGTCTGCGGTGTTTTCATACCGTTCTATCGGGATATAACTCTCCTGTTCCTGCACGGCCGTCACCACCGTGAACATCGTCACGTCAGCGCCCGCGTTCACCAGATATTCATACAGCTCATCCGATGCCTCGTCGGTCTCAACTATCGCTTCAACGTAGTAATCGAAATAGCCGCTCGTTTTGCCGACTACATCATGGACGAAGACTATGCTCATATTGCCGTATTTGTCGGGCTGCTCCTCCGCGGCTTTCCAGAGCAGCTCGAATATGCCGCGTATAGCGTACATATTCCGGCTGTACGGAGCGTCGGCCTCAATATCGAGTCTGCGCAGCAGGCGGATGCCTGTGCCCCATTCG
Source organism: Ruminiclostridium sp. (assembly GCA_016282095.1). Taxonomy (GTDB): domain Bacteria; phylum Bacillota; class Clostridia; order Oscillospirales; family Ruminococcaceae; genus Ruminiclostridium_E. Next base: position 15,044 of record JAEEJW010000056.1, read on the forward strand.
TCGGTGCCGACGGAAATGATGAAATCGTCCGTCAGGCGGTAATACGTCACGTCATAATACGCGGGAAGTGAGCGCTCCTCATCGGTGAAGTAGTCATATAGCGTGGTCTTTCTGAATGTGAGCTCCGCCTTTTCCGGGATAAATCTGCCGTCCTCGCAGACGGACTTCATGATGTTCCAGAGTTCCCTTGTCTCAACGGGCTTCAGGCTGTACTGCGGCAGCATTTTTTCAACGTTTCCGTAGGGTATCGCGCCGTAATTGACATACTGATACAAGTCGCTGCCGCAGACCACGGCCATATTGAAGCTGAATACGTCGCCCTCACCGGCGGCAGGCAGTCTGTCGAAATACTTTTTGCTCTGTATCGGTATCGTCTTATACTCGGTATGCTCGACGGCCTCGGGTTCGGGAGGCTCCGGTTTTACTTCGGGCAAAGGCGTTTTTCTTTCGATGCCGAGCTGTTCAAATACCTTGTCTGTTTCCTCCGCAGTGGCGTCGGTCACTTCGTTCGATTCCGGGTCGTAACGGACTACATAGCCGATATCCGCTATATCATAAGTACTCAATACGGCACTCATTTCAGCGGCGCTTATATACTGCGCTCTGCCCGGGTCGAAAGGCGGTATGTCGGACCGGAACAGATCCCCGAGGCTGTAAAGTGTATATTCCCACCCGCCGTTCACGCTTTCTCTGAAACACAGACTCAGCCCCAATGCTCCGGGATCCAGTCCGAACATCTCCGGGTACAGGCGTTTCAGGCGGTCAGAGTTCGTTTCAAACATCGGTACGTTGTCGGTCACGGCGTCCGTCACGGCTCCGGCAGGCTCGGTCACGCTGCTCTGCCCCGCGCTGTCTCCCGTGGTTATCTTATCCCAGTTGTTTATCAGCAGCAGCGCACCGCCCGCACCGAGTACTACTGCCGCGGCTATGCCGAGGGCGCGTATCAGGGCGTATCTGCGCCATTCACTTCTTGTGACCCGGGCGGTATTTCCGCCGTCTTCGGGGTATGAGGGCGCGGCTTTAGCTATAAGATCGTCACCAATGTCACCGAGGGCACGCATTATCCTGTCTTCTCCGCTTTTCATATCCGCACACCCTCCTTTTCAAGAAATTCCCGCAGCTTCTCACGCGTGCGGTGCAGCGACATTTTGACTTTGCTTTCGCTTATGTTCATTTCATCGGCTATCTCGCTGACAGCGCGCATATACCAGTAGCGTTTCAGGAATATGAGCTGTTTTTCGCGTGCAAGGGAGCGCACGAACCTGTCCAGCAGCCCCGACAGCTCCTTGTCCTCGACTGCCTTTTCCACCGTGTCGGGAGAAGGTATTGTTTCCGACAGTTCGTCATAGCACGCCGCGTATCTGCCGCCGCGCTTCTTCGCGGACATACGCTCCAGCATATTCAGCGCAAGATTGCGGGCTATGCGGGCTATGAATGCCCGGAAGCGCTCCGGACGTTCCGGCGGTATCAGCTCCCACAGGCGCACATAAGTGTCATTCACGCACTCCTCGCTGTCCTCGGCGCTGCCGAGTATGCCGTAGGTCAGGCTGCGGACGAAACTGCCGTATTTTCTGTCTGTTTCTTCTATGGCGCTTTCCGAACGGGCGAAATACAGTTCTATCATTTCATTGTCTGTCATTTTACCCCTCCTTTTCGGATAATCTTCCCACCATTTTTTCTTCTCTGTATATAAGACAGAAAAAACAGACTATCCGTCACGCTTTTTTATAAACTTTCAGATAAATGATATCACATTATTCCCCGGAAATCAACAGCACTTAAATAAAAACTGCCCCTTTTCTTCCGAAAGGAGCAGTATCTTTTCACTTAATAACGAAGTGATTAAAGTTTTTTGAAAGGGGGTCCGGGGGACAGCGGCTACTGCACGAAACCAACGGCTGCGAGGCACAATCTTGTCATTTGCTGAATGCAGCAGACGGATTGGGTGCGGCGGCTCGCCGCCTCTTATACTTCGGCTGCTGCTTTCTCCGCGGCGAGGCCGGCACGGTAGAGAGCCATATAGGCTTTGATGCCGTCGATGTCGGACTGTGTCGGGGAGACTGTGCTGCCCTGCATTCCGGCGAATACCTTGTCATTCAGGAACGCCGCGAGGGTCTCGGCTCTGTCGGTGCGCGCCATGTATGCGGCGAGGAGCGCTATGCCCCACGCGCCGCCTTCACCGGCGGACTTCATGAGCGTGATATCGGTGCCGAGGGCTGCCGCAAGCACATTCTGGCTGGGTACGGGAGTCTTGAACAGACCGCCGTGAGCGTAGATGCGCTCAAGAGCTATTTTCTCCTCGTCCGTGAGGATATCCATGCCTATTTTCAGCGTTGCCACTGTGGAATACACAAGGCTGCGCATCAGGTTCCCGATGCTGAAACTGCTGTCGGGGCTGCGGAATATGAGAGGCTTGCCGCTCTGTGTTCCGGTCACGGGTTCGCCGGCGTAGTAATTGTACGCTATAACTCCGCCGCAGTCGGGATCGCCGTTTGCCGCCAGTCCGTAGAGCAGGTCATAGAGCCTGCCCTTGGGAAGCTCGCTGCCTGCCGCTTTCAGAAGTCCGCCGAACATATTCACCCACGCGTCAAGGTCGGTGGTGCAGCTGTTGCAGTGCACCATGGCTACCGGAGCACCGTCCGGTGTGGTCACCACATCTATCTCGCGGTGGACCGCGGAAAGATTCTTCTCCAGCACTATCATCGCAAATATCGATGTACCCGCGGAAACATTGCCTGTTCTGGGAGCTATGCTGTTCGTTGCAGCCATACCTGTCTGGGCATCGCCCTCGGGCGGACAGAACGGTACACCGGCTTCAAACGAGCCTGTGGGGTCGAGTATCTTCGCACCTTCGGCGGTCAGACTGCCCGCACACTCGCCTACCGGGATTATCTCCGGCAGTATGTCACCGAGCTTCGCTGTGAAAGCTGTACCGGCGGTGAGCTCGTCGAAGCGCTTCATCATCGCCGCATCGTAGTTCTTCGCGGCGGGGTCTATCGGGAACATACCCGATGCGTCGCCCACGCCAATGACCTTCTCTCCGGTCAGCAGATAATGCACATAGCCCGCGAGGGTCGTGAAGAAGGCTACCCTGCCGATATGCGGTTCTTTGTTAAGTATCGCCTGATACAGATGCGCTATGCTCCAGCGCTGGGGGATATTGAAGCTGAACGCTTCGGTCAGCTTCTCCGCGGCTTCTTCCGTCATGGTGTTGCGCCATGTGCGGAACGGAACCAGCAGTTCACCCGCAGCGTCAAACGCCAGATAGCCGTGCATCATCGCTGAGATGCCGAAGCCTGCGGCTTTTGTCAGCTTCACGCCGTACTGCGTCTCCACATTCTTCATCAGGTCGGCAAAGCAGGTCTGAAGCCCCTTCTTCACCATATCGAGAGAATATGTCCATACGCCGTCGGCAAGCTCGTTCTGCCAGTCGAATACTCCGGAAGCGAGCGGAGCGTTGTCGCTGCCGACAAGCACCGCCTTGACCCTGGTCGAGCCGAATTCTATGCCTATGACGGCTTTTCCCTCACGAATATCATTTACACTGTTCATTCAGATTCACCTTTCTTTTTTTCCGCTTCCTGCGCATCAGCGGAGCTTACTGTTGCATTCTTCTTTTTGCGGCGGGAGATAATGACGCTCTGTACAACAAGGAAGATGCACAGCATAGCCGCTATGGTAATGCCAGTCCACCACGCCTGATCCAGACCAACCGAAGAAACTATGGTCTGTATCGTCGCGAGAGACATGGCACCGAAGAGCGTACCGATTATGTTTCCGACACCGCCGGTCAGCATGGTGCCGCCGATGATCGACGAGGCTATCGCGTTCATCTCGGCGCCCATCGCGTGAGACGGAGCTCCGGAGCCGACGTGCATGAAGTAGACGAATCCGCCTACGCCTGCGAGAAGACCGCAGATAACATAGGAGAGGAATGTGGTCTTTCTGACGTTGATACCGAGCATGAGTGCGCTCTGCCTGTTGCCGCCCACAGCGTAGAAGTTGCGGCCGGTCTTCGTCCACTTGAGGATAACGAACAGAGCTGCGACTACAAGCAGCGCCACTACCACGCCGATCTCAACATAGGCGTCGATGTAATTGCCCTTCTTGTTCACGGAGCCGAGGAACGGTATGATAAGCCTTGTGCCTTTCAGTTCCACGAAGCCCTCGTTCACAACGTTGAACGGGTTCGTATGCACGATCGTCGTCATGCCGCGGGCAAAGAACATTCCCGCAAGCGTTACTATGAAAGGCTGAATATCGAGGTATGCGATAAGGAAGCCCTGTACAAGTCCGAAGGCGAGTCCGATGCCGAGGGCGAGAAGTACAGCGACGAATACGTTGCCGCCCGCCTCATCGAGATAGACCGCGCAGCTCATACATACCAGAGCGGTCACGCCGCCGACGGAGATGTCGATACCGCCGGTTATCATTACAAGCGTCATGCCGCAGGAGAGTATTATCAGCGCCGCATTCGCGTTCATCAGGTTAAACAGTGTCTGCGGTTTCAGGAAGCCTTCCTGAAGGAATATCACCGCGCATAGATACATTACTACGAAAACGCAGACGGTTATCGTTGTAAGAAGGTTCGTATCGGTCATACCGCCGAGGAGACCACCCCTGCGGCTGCCCGCTGTTCTTATCTGTGTCATTTCTGTTCCCCCTCCTTACGCGCTTTCCGCCGCCGCGTGACCGGAAGAACGTATCTTCTTCATCAGGCGGGAGAATTTCTCTCTTACCACGGGAGCGCTCATTACAACGAGTACGATGACCACTACCGCTTTGTATGCGGGCAGCGCGGTCGCCTGAACGTCGAACTTATAGAGCGTTGTGGTAAGGAACTGGATAACATACGCGCCGACTATCGAAGCCGCCATGTTGAACTTGCCGCCGCTGAGGGAGTTTCCGCCCAGAGCCACCGCAAGGATAGCGTCCATTTCGATGTCCTTCGCTATTACGGAGTAGTTGATCGTGGACAGGCGGCTCACCTTGATGAGACCCGTAACTGCCACACAGAGACCGAGTATGACGTAGGTAGTGAGCTTGATGAGCTCGGGGTTCAGGCCGTTCAGGCGCGATGTCTTTTCGTTGATGCCCACGGACTGTGAGTAAAGGCCGATGTTCGTGAATTTGAGCATGAGCCATGTGATTATGAAGCAGAGTATCGCGATAAGGAACGGTGTCGGCAGCGGTATGCCGGGGATATAGCCGCCGAAGTAGGTGAATTCTTCACCGGGAACTATGGGGAGCTCATTGTTGTTTATCCACGCGGCGATAGAACGTCCCGCCGTGAACAGGATAAGAGTAGCGACCATCGGCTGTATGCGGAAGTATGCCACAAGCACGCCGTTGAACGCGCCGAACAGCATGGAAGCGACCGCTGCCACGAGGAAGCCCACGATGATAGGAGCCTGAATGGTCTCGGGACGGGTGTTGTCTCCGCAGAGCACGCGGAGCAGCACGCTTCCGGATATCGCTATGGCTGCGCCTACGCTGATATCCTGTCCCTTGGAAGCCGCTGTAACGAGGGTCATGCCTATCGCAAGTATCGCAAGCTCGGAACCGTTGTCTATTATGGATATAAGGTTACCGGAAAGTATGTAATTCCCGGCGCTGTTCTGTTTCATGTTCAGAGCGAAGAATGAGGGATCCGCGATGAGGTTGAACAGAGCAAGGAGTATCAGGGCAGCAAACGGAATGAATATCTGATTGCGAAGAAGCCCCGACAATACCGAGCCTTTGCCTCTCGGATCGAGTTTTTCAGACATTCTTTTCACCTCCCGCTATTGTTGCCATTATAGTATTCTGGGTAAGCTGGTCGCCGGTAAGCTCGCCGACGAGCTTTCTGTCGCGCATTACCAGCAGTCTGGAGCAGGTCCTCAGCATTTCATCGGTCTCGGAGCTTATGAACGTGATGCTCATACCCTCGGAAGCCAGCTTGAGAACGAGCTTCTGGATATCTACCTTCGTTCCGACATCGATACCTCTTGTCGGTTCGTCGAGTATAAGATATTTCGGATCCGTGAGCAGCCAGCGCGCAAGTATTACTTTCTGCTGGTTGCCGCCGGAAAGCGACTTGATAGGTGTATTGACCGAAGCAGTCTTGATATCCAGCAGCTTTATGTACTTTTCAGCGAACTCGGTAGCCTTCGCTTTCGAGAACGGTCTGAAGAAGCCGGTCCTTACCTGAAGCGCGAGAATGATGTTCTCACGGACGGACAGATCACCGACGATACCGTCGCGCTTTCTGTCCTCGGGCAGATAGGCTATGCCGTTCTTCATGGCGTCCTTGGGCTTTGTGATCTTCACGTCCCTGCCGTCCATTTTCACTGTACCGCCGGTGACGGTATCCGCACCGTATATCGCACGGACGCACTCACTTCGCCCGGAGCCCAGCAGTCCGGTAAAGCCGTTTACCTCGCCGCGGCGGATATGGAAGTCGAAAGGCTTGATGCCTTCGGTGCTGCAAAGATCCTTCGCTTCGTAGACAGGCGGCTGGCCGTCATCATTGAAGGCGGGCATATCGTTCTTGATATCCGCCATATCATCCAGCTCCTTGCCGAGCATCTTCGATACAAGCTGGACACGGGGGAGGTTTTCTATCTCGTACTCGCCGACGAGCTGGCCGTCGCGCAGTACGGTTATCCTGTCACAGACCTCATAGACCTGATCGAGGAAGTGAGTTACGAATATAATTCCGACGCCGCGGCCTTTCAGCTCGCGCATGAGGCCGAAGAGCTTCGCTACTTCGGATTCGTCCAGCGACGATG
>JAEEJW010000057.1 GCA_016282095.1 Ruminiclostridium sp.
GAAGTCGAAAGGCTTGATGCCTTCGGTGCTGCAAAGATCCTTCGCTTCGTAGACAGGCGGCTGGCCGTCATCATTGAAGGCGGGCATATCGTTCTTGATATCCGCCATATCGTCCAGCTCCTTGCCGAGCATCTTCGATACAAGCTGGACACGGGGGAGGTTTTCTATCTCGTACTCGCCGACGAGCTGGCCGTCGCGTAGTACGGTTATCCTGTCACAGACCTCATAGACCTGATCGAGGAAGTGAGTTACGAATATGATGCCGACGCCGCGGCCTTTCAGCTCGCGCATCAGGCCGAAGAGCTTCGCTACTTCGGATTCGTCCAGCGACGATGTAGGCTCGTCGAGTATCAGGACGCTGCACTCCATATCCACGGCTCTTGCTATCGCTATCATCTGCTGAACTGCGATAGAACAGCTTGCGAGCTGCTGTGTCGGTTTTACGGCTATGCCGAGCGAATTGAGAAGTTCGCCGGCCTTTCTGTTCATATCGCGCCAGTTTACGCCTGCGCCTTTGCCGCGGCCTATGAAGATATTCTCCGCTACCGAAAGGTTCGGGCAGAGCGTGATCTCCTGATACACGGTGCTTATCCCGACATTCTGCGCCTCCTGGGGCGAACGTATCTGTACCGCGCCCTCGTGACCCTTGATGAAGATATCGCCCTCATCTTTCACATGGACGCCGGTCAGAACCTTTATCAGTGTGGATTTGCCCGCGCCGTTCTCTCCCATAAGAGCGTGTATCTCGCCCTCACGCAGGGTGAAATCGACATTCTGAAGCGCCTTTACGCCCGGGAAGTATTTATATATCCCGCGCATTTCGAGCAATGATCCCTGCTGCATTTCCTTTCCTCCTTTTTTCATAAATCAAGTGCGGGGAGATGAAATCTGATCCTCCTCCCCGCACTTGACTCATTTATTGGTTTTTCAGAACTATGATAATTTAATCAGATACCGTAGTTGTCAACGTCTTCCTGAGTGATCGTTGCAGCGTCAAAGCCCTTTTCATTCATGATTATGGTCTTCTGTGCGATCGTCTCGCCAGCCTCGAGCTTGTCGATGATGTCCTTGATGTAGGAGGACTGGAAGGGGTTGCACTGGCCGTCGTAATTCCACTTCTGCGCGAGGAGTTCCTCAAGAGCCCACTTGTTGCAGTCGAAGCCCATTACTACTACGTCCTTGCCTACGCCGTGGGAGATGTTGGCCTTATCGAGAGCTGCAACTGCGCCCTTTGCCATATCGTCGTTCTCAGCGTAGATTACGTTGAAGGACTTGTTGGAGTCGATAGCAGCCTGTACGATCTGCTGAGCCTTTTCAGCGTTCCATTCAGCTGTCTGCTGTGTAACTATCGTCCAGCCGAGTTCCTTAGCTGTTGTGTCGAGAGCGCCGGAGCGGCCCTTCTGTGCAGCGGAGCCCATAACGCCCTGCAGGTGGATAACTTCGTACTTGGGGAGGTTCTGGCTCTTCAGCCATTCAACCGCTGTCTCGCCTTCCTTTGCCATATCGGAAACGATGGAAGCTTCATAGAGGCTCGAATCGGCATCTATTGTACGGTCGAACAGGATAACCTTTACGCCCGCAGCCTGTGCATCTTTCAGAACGCCGTCCCAGCCGGCCGTATCGGCAGCGGAGAGGAGCAGGTAATCAACATCGTCCTGGATGAACTTCTGGGCAGCTGTGATCTGCTCATCGTTCTTGAGGCTGTAAGCGAAGGAAGCGTCGAAGCCGTTCGCTTCGTTGAAAGTATTGTGAAGATCCTTATCGTTGGCTGTACGATAACCGGACTCGTTCGGGTCGTTGTTGATGATGCCGACCTTGATCTTCTTGGCTGAAGATGCAGACTCACCCGCTGCGGGAGCTGCTGTCGTGGTCGAAGCGGATCCGCCGTTGCTGCCGCAGCCTGCGAACATTGTTGTGCAGAGTGCTGTGGTCACGATCAGAGATAACATTTTCTTGAACTTCATACAAAATTCCTCCATTTTCCATTCACTATAATTCATTAACGAACTGCATCGTTAACTTGTACTTACATTATATACAAATTGTACATACATTTATACCCAAAATGTTTATATAAATGTTTAATATTTTACGTTTTCAGCTGATCTTCTTTTCGGGGACCGAATTTATGCTGTACTGGAACTGACGCGGGGTCATACCGGTGTTCTTCTTGAATATCTGACTGAAATAGCGGTAGTCGCTGAAACCCACATCGTAAGCCACTTCGTAGACCATTTTGTTCGTACAGCAGAGCAGCTCCTTGGCGCGGTGTATCCTTACCCGGGTAAGATGATCGGAGAAGTTCGTACCTGTCTCCTTCTTGAACAGCATACTCAGGTACGAAGGGCTGAGTCCCACAGCCTCCGCAACCGTGCCGAGCGAAAGCTCGCAGTTCATATAGTTCTCGTCTATGTAGCGCATCGCGGTCTGCATCGTGCTGCCGCCTCTGCTGCAGGCGCTTCCGGCGCGCCATTCCATGCATTGAAGGAGCATTTCGTACAGGAATTCCACCGTCGCTTCGTCGGTGCAGAGGCGCGACTCGATGTCGTCAACGGAACCGAAGCGCGTTGAGAACTGTTCGTCCGGTACGCCTATCTCCTTTGCAAATGCCCTGGCGGTCATATAGATGTCCACACAGGTATAGAGCCGCAGCATCAGCGATTTCATCTCGCGGAAGTGCATATCTTCCAGCACACTTTCCAGCACCTTACGGCACTCGGAGGGGCTGGCACTTTTCAGAAGCTCCTTTATGCGCTCCGTATCGGGTCTGATGATATCCGTACATCTTTTTTCGGTCGTATTCAAAGTGTGTCACCTCCGGATTCAGGCCATTTTCCTGTCTTCAGGCCCCGCATTCTCAAAAACTTTCACGGAATCGCGGACTACAAGTTCGGGTTCAAAAATGATGTCTTCGACTGCGGCGTTTTCCGAGTCCATAAGGTCGAGGAGCAGCTTCGCGGCGGCTTCTCCGAGTCTGCGGTGCGGGTGCTTCACGGTGGTCAGCGGGACATCGCATATCTTTGCGTAGTTTGAATCGTCTATGCCGGTGACGGACAGGTCTCCGGGAATGCTTATGCCGTTCTCGCGGCAGAATTTCATCAGTTTCACGGCTATCATATCGTTGTAGCAGACGACGGCTGTGACTTTTCCGAGAAGATAGAGCAGCTTCTCTTTCATCGTATCGAAGATCTCGTCCTTTTCCGCGGAGGAATACCAGATCACGTTCTTTTCGGAGTTGCGGCTGCCGTGCTCGAGGCAGCTGTTTATGAAGCCGCTGTAACGATTGTGGCCCTGCATATCGTCCATGAGGAACAGTCCCGCGATGCGCGTATGGCCGCAGCCGAACAGGTAATCGGTGACCATCTTCCCTGCCGCTTCATCGTCCAGAGCGACACACGGGCTGTCCGCCCACGGATACTTGGCGTTGAAGAACACGACGGGTATATTGCTGCGCTTCAGTTCCCGGTAAAGCTCGATGTTCGGGTTCGGGAGGGCGCTTTTGGACGGCTCGATTATCAGGCCCCGGACGCCGTTCGCGATCATGCTCGTAAGTGCCTGTGTTTCCTCAGCTACGCGGTTGTGGGTTGTGGCAAGGGTCATGGGGCAGCCTGCGTCGTTGAGCACGCCCTCGATGCCGGTGACGATATGCGGGAAGATGTAGTCGCTGAAATATGTGCTTATCACGCCGACGTTGCGGCTCACTGCCTGCGGTGCCGC
>JAEEJW010000058.1 GCA_016282095.1 Ruminiclostridium sp.
ACAAAAACTGCCCCTGAGTAAAACAGATACCCATATAGAAGTTTTGCCCCGAAACACTTCAAAGTGCTTCGGGGCATTGTATTTTATACAACTGCTAAGATAAATCAGAATTTAGCTGATCTGAGTTTTTCTATTTCATCAAGCAGATTAAGTATATCTTGTCTTGCATGAGCTATGAAATCGAAATCTGCTTCTGTAGCACCTATTACTTCGATATCTTTGCCTTGTGTTTGAATAAAGCTTGAACCGCACTCCATATCTCTGCCTTCAACAAAAGCTTTCCATGGACCTTTTGTTGCTTTTTCAGCTCTTTCCCTGATAGCTAATAATTCATTATCACTTATCATAGCACACCTCAAAATTCCGATTTATGTTAGTTACCATTATAGCACGTCATCTATGCACTGTCAATAGAAACGCCATAGTACTTCTGACTTTGCATCAGAAATACCATGGCTTAAAACTTCTATATCAGCGCCGCCTGTAAGGAGCAGTTTTATTTTACTATCAAAAGGGGTACTACCTGACGGGGAGCAAGGCGAAGCGTTTTAAGTTTAGGCCAAGCCCTTTTCAAAGGGCGTCACACTCGAGCGCAAGCGACTGCTTGTTCCCGTTCTTAAGCGCAAGCGACTGCTTGTTCCCGTTCTTAAGCGTCAGCGACAGCTTGTTCCCGTTCTTAAGCGCAAGCGACTGCTTGTTCCCGTTCTTAAATGTCAGCCTTCGCCTTCTATCACGATAGCGGCCGAGCCGTAGGCTTTCAGGGGCTTGCCGGTCTCGTCGAACTCTGTTGTATAGCGGACATGGAACGGTATGCGGCTGACGGTGAGCGGGATGATGGCTTCGGCCTTCTCCTGCCCTTCCTCCAGCTTTTTGAGCATATCATAATACATCTCTTCGTAATCACGCGGGAAGAGCCCGCTGTCGAAGAGGGGCGCGGGGTAATTCTCGACTACCGGCGGAACTCCGAGGTCGCGTATGCAGCGGAAGCACGGGCGCATCTGCTTTGTGGCGAAGATATACTCCCATGCGTAGACGTTAGCCTGCTCGCTTGCCATACGGAACTTGCGCTCGCTTTCCTCGACTTCGCCGAAGCGCTTCTTCTCCGATGTTATGTTGCGCACCGTGGCATAGTAGATATACTCGTCATCGGCCTTTCCGATCATGCGAAGGTCTGTGCGTACACATATCTTGTCCTCGCCGCAGATCTTGGAGCAAACCGTCCTCCATGTCTCGCAGGATTCCTCATCGTAGGACGCGGCGGCACGTTCAAGAGTATCGGTGAACTTCTTCAGGTTAGCTTCGTCGAAGCCCGCGAACGGGTCGGAGCAGAGTATCTCCTTTTCTGTCATGTTCATGCCGATCTCTTTTACATACTTCCGGTTTATGCGCAGGATATCGCATTTGCCGTTATGATACCTGAATATCACCGCAGCGCCGACGTAGCTGTTGAATATCAGCGTTTCCAGAGAGTTCGGATCCCAGAATCTGCCTGCGTCCATTTCGGATATCAGATGCATTGCTGCCGCGGCGGGTTCGTGGTCGAAGCTGCGGAGCTTCTCTATGAAATCCTCGCCTGCAAGGGGCTTTGAATACAGATAGCCCTGCACATAGCTGCACCCGATGCTCTTCATGTAATCGGCCTGTTCGATAGTCTCTACGCCTTCGGCTATCACGGGGGTGTTGAGCCATTTGGTCATCTGCACTATGGAACTGATTATCGTGCCTCCGCGGCCGCCTATGTCACCGCTCAGGAAGCGCATATCCAGCTTTATCACGTCAACATTGAGGTCTTTCAGCACGTTCAGCGACGAATACCCGCTGCCGAAATCGTCCATTTCGACCATATAGCCGATGCTGTGCAGCTTGTTCAGTACTCCGAGGACAAGCTCCATACCGCCTACCGCCGAGGTCTCGGTTATCTCTACATGGAGCAGCTTCACGGGGATATCATACTTACTGCGTATCGCTTCAATCTCCTCGATATAGCCGTCGTGCAGCATATCAATGCGCGACATATTGAAAGATATCGGCACAGGCCTGATATCGCTTTCCATTATGCTTTTCTGAAACCGGCAGACCTGCTCGAACACGCATAAATCTGCGCGGTGGATGAGGTCGTTGCTCTCCAGCATCGGTATGAAGTCCGACGGATACTGCAGGCCGTATTCGGGGTGCCTCCAGCGCATCAGCGCTTCTGCGCCTATCAATCTGCCGGTGGAGTGGTTCATTTTCGGCTGGTACATCACAAAGATGTGGCCTTCCTTCACAGCTTCGTCGAAGCTGGCTTTCAGTTCCCGCTCGGTCATAAGTTTTTCCATACGGGTTCCTCCTTCTGTTTGTATAAATTACAGAGGGATATGTTGAAGATAAGTGCTTTCTGTCTATGTGTATATTATATCATAATTTCAACATTTTTTCAATAGATTTGAACGATTTTTATAAAAATTCACACCGTGCAATAGTCGCTTGCGCTCGAGGCGGCGAGCCGCCGCTCCCAATCCGTTCGTTACATTCAGCGAATGACAAGTCTGTGCCTCGCAGCCGTTAGTTTCGTGCAGTAGTCGCTTGCGCTTGAGAACGGGAGTAAGAAGTCGCTTGCGCTCGAGTATGACGCCCTTTAAAAAGGGCTTGGCCTAAACTTAAATCGCTTCGCCTTGCAGCGGGGGTAAGTAGTACGCTTTTTGAAATACTCCGGACTGCGAGGCTGAATATAAAAAACGCCCCGGAATGAGGCGTTTTTCATGTCATTCTTAAATCTTTATATCTCAGACTTCCAGAGACCGTGAAGATTGCAGTATTCATATACAGCAACAGGCTTGTCGTCTGCTGTCAGCGCAAACTCCGCATAGGGCTTGTCAGCAGGCGTCAGCACCTTCCTCTGCATTCCCTGCGCCGTTTCAAGGCATATCCACTGTATAAGATGCGCGTCCGTCATCGGATGCTCAACCGAGCCGACTGCTGCCTTAACAATATTGCCCTCTACCGTTACAACAGGAACGTGCTTCTCCTTCGCAGCGTCAACCGTGTTCGCAACAAGCTCTTCCATAGCCTCGCCGCAGCACTTGAACGGGCAGGCTTTCTTCTCAACAGCGGCACATATCTGTCCGCAGGCTTTGCATTTGTAGAACTTGGGTGTCATTTTGTATTCCTCCTTCTTGACAGGGGCTTTTACGGGCGCCCCTTTTACCCGTTCGTTACTGCTATTATCAGCTCAGAGGCTCAAAATCCCCCGCGCCGTGGCCGCACAGCGGACATTCAAAGTCGGGCGGGAGCTCCTCGCCCTCATAGATGTAGCCGCATACCGTGCAGATGAAGCCTTTCTTCTTCGTAGGCGCAGGCTTGGGCTTGATGTGCTTCTGGTAAATGTCATAGGTCACGGAATCGCCTTCGCCGATAACGCGGGCTTCGGTCACTTCCGCAGTGAACAGCGTGTGCGTGCCGTAGTCCCTGCTGTCCGTCACCTTGCAGGAGATATAGGCGTTCACGTTGTCCGCGATGTAGACTATGCCGTTCTCGCTGCGTGCGAACTCAACGGGCGTGTCCGCGAATTTGTCCTTTTCCCTGCCGCTTACAAAGCCGAACTCCTTGTACATCGAGAACGTAGCCTTGTCGGTAAGAACGGAGATGTTGAATCTGCCCGTGGAAAGTATCATATCATGGGTGAGGTTCTTCTTCTGCACCGCGACTGTGATGCGGCGGGGCTCGTCCGTAAGCAGCTGCGCGGTATTGATTATGCAGCCGTTGTCCCTGCCCTTTTCGTTCGCCGTGAGGACGTAGAGGCCATAGGATATCTTGAAGAGCGCCTTCACGTCTATCGCGCTGTCGTTCTGCGCGGGAACAGCCTTTACGAAATCTTCGGCTATCTTCTCTGTCATCGCGTCGAGGGCTGCCTCGTTTTCGGGCTTCATGCGGGACTTTATCGTTACCTGCTCGTCGAGTATCTTAACGTCCTTGCACTTGCCGAGTATCTCTCTTATCAGCTTGCCAGCAACAGGCGACCATGAGCCGTTCTCGATTATGCCCACCGTCTTGTTGCTGAAATTGTGGGCCGCAAGATCGTGGAGCAGCTCCTCCATTTTTATGAAGATGCCGTTGTTGTAAGTCGTTGTGGCGAAGATCACATGGCTGTATCTGAACGCTTCCGCAACTATATATGATGTGTGGGTCATCGAAGCGTCGTACATCTTTACGGTTATGCCCTTTTCGCGGAGCTTTGCCGCCGCCAGCTCAGCAGCAGCCTGTGTGCCGCCGTAGACCGAGGTGTAGGCTATCAGTACGCCCTTTTCCTCGGGCTCATACTTGCTCCAGATGTCGTATTTCGATATGATGCTGTCAAGCTCACGGCGCCATACGAAGCCGTGGAGCGGGCATATCATCTTTATGTCGAGAGCCGATGCCTTTTTGAGCACTGTCTGCACCTGCGCGCCGTACTTGCCTACGATGTTGCAGTAGTAGCGGCGGGCTTCGCCGAGGTAATCACGGACGAAATCCACTTCGTCCGCGAATATCGCGCCGCCGAGGGCTCCGAAAGTACCGAAGGCGTCCGCGGAGAAGAGTATCTTATCCGCCGCGTCGTAGGACATGAGGACTTCCGGCCAGTGTACCATAGGCGCTGCCACGAAGCTGAATGTATGCTTTCCCGTTTCAAGGGTGTCGCCCTCTTTCACGGTGATAACTCTGTCGGCAGGCAGCGGTTCAAAGAACTGCCCTATCATCGTGAGAGCCTTGGCGCTCGTTACGACTTTAACGTCCGGATAGAGCGCGAGAAGCTGACCGAGGGTGGCGGAATGGTCGGGCTCCATGTGATGAATGACAACGTAGTCGAGAGCCCTGCCACCGAGCTCATGGGCGAGGTTCCCGAAGAACACGCCGCTTACCGCGTTATCGACGGTATCGAACAGCACGGTCTTGTCATCTTTCAGCAGGTATGAATTGTAGGAAACTCCGTCCGGCACGGGATATACCGCCTCGAACAGCGACAGCTTGGTGTCATTGCCGCCTATCCATACAAGGTCATCGGTTATTTTCCGGGTGCAGTGCATTGGCTATTCCTCCTTTTTGCGGTCTGAAAATTATACTGAGAACTTTCGCGGCAAGCGCGAAGCAATTTAAAGTTTTTTGGGAGGGGTTTGGGGAACCCTTTTTTTCAAAAAAGGGTTCCCCAAG
>JAEEJW010000059.1 GCA_016282095.1 Ruminiclostridium sp.
AAGGTAACCAAGCATCTGCTCAAAGGCGACAGTTCGTTTGTAACGGTGATCTACGGTGCCGATGTCTCCGACGACGATGCGCAGACTGCGTTCTCTTACCTAAAAACCAAATTCGGCGACTCTATCGAGCTTTCTCTCGTAAACGGCGGCCAGCCTGTGTATTATTACATAGTCTCTGTTGAGTGAGCCGGCGCTTGCGCGCTAAAGTCGCTTACGCTCGAGTCTTGGGGAAAACTTTTTTGAAAAAAAGTTTTCCCCAAACCCCTTTCAAAAAACTTTAACCACTTCGTTATTAAATTAAAAAGAAATCTGCTCCTATTGTCAGTTAATAGGAGCAGATATTTTTATACTTTAGTGTCTTTTATTTGGTAAAGGGGTGCTACTGACCGAATCTGCAAGGCGGCGGGGTGCCCACGCGGTCATACCGTCTGGTACATTCAGTAAAGTACGGCTTTCTGCCTCGCAGTCCAGAGTAGGGGGACACATTACCGGATCTGCAAGGCGGCGGAGTACCTCCGCTGTCAATCCGTCTGTTAAATTCTGCTTTTTTAATTCTCTGTCTCGCAGTCCGGAGTTTATCAAAAGGGGTACTACTGACCGAGTCTGCAAGGCGAAGCGATTTGTTTAGGGATCCAACCCCTTTTTAAAGGGGTTGGCCGCCGGAGGCAACTCAAGCGTCAGCGACTCTTTGCAAACTCAAGCGTCAGCGACACTCTGCACACTCAAGCGTCAGCGGCTATCTCCGGGTCACGCCGCCGGGGGTGGGACGGCGCTGGGCGAGTTTCTTTGTTTCGTTGGAAGTAAAGACTACCTCGGCATAGATAGCTGCGACAATCTGATAAAGCTCCTGCGGGATAGCCTCGCCGGAATTGAGCATAACAAGCAGGGCGGCGGTGCTGTCGTCGCGGTAGATCGGAACGCCGTTGGCATCTGCGATGTTGACGATGCGCTGCGCCAGCTCACCGAGACCCGAGGCTACGACGACGGGAGCGTAGTTCAGGCTGGGATTGTATTTGAGGGCGACGGCCGCCTTCTGACCATAGTTTTTACGCCTTGACATTCAGACCCGCCCTCCTTTCTGTAAGCTTGGGGAATATCTGCGTCAGATTGTGCGGCTCTTTGAGCACGCCTGTCTGGAAATCGTCTATGCGGTAATTGGTTCCTGCCGTGAGACGGCTGACCTTCTGAACAATGCTGTCAACGTTTCTGGTGAAAGCCGACGGGTGCAGCAGACTAACGCGGACAGAATTGTCATTGGCGTACACATCGACCTCGAAGCGGCCATAGGTGTCCACATCAAACGTGAGGAACAGGTGGTGATGCTTGCCGCCGCCTTTTCCGGTGGCGCCTGAGTCGTCGTTGTTATCGACCCACAGCTCGCCGAATGCACGGGTGTTCTCGATCTGTATCGGCAGGATATAATGTGCGAGAGGGGTGAGAACGCCGGGGGCGTTTATCATGCTTTGCAGCAGGTTTGAGGCATTGAAGCTGTCGATCGATTTCAGCGCCGGGTGGTTGATGTTCTTTTCCACGAAATCGGTGAGAGCCTGTATCGAACTGGACTTTTCCTTCATCTGACGGGAGTTCTGGTCGTACATGGACTGCTGCTGTCCGCCGCCGTGACGACGTTCCTCATCGTCGCGGACGCGATCTTCGTGGGCTTCATTCACGTCAGGCATCTGGCTGACGGCCTCTTCCAGCGCTTCATATACATTGTTGCGCAGTTCGCTGTCAGGCATGGCCTCCAGCACTTCGTTGAGGAAGTTGATCATCTGCTCCGGTGTGTGAATGTTAGAAAGCTGCTGATCGAGTGTCTGCCGGACATCTTCGTTCTCAATCAGCGATTCAAGAATGTCGCGTATAGTCTCCTCGGGCGTTGTTGCACCGCTGCGAAGGTTCTCAACGAAAGAGGAAAAGTCGGCTTCGAGTATTCCGGACTGGGAAACGTAGTCAACATCACCAAGAGTGTTTGTCAAATATGCCGAAATTGTTTTGTCGGGTTGGTACTCATTACCGAAAATTTCATTTTCCCCTTGATTTTTTTGTTCATTTATAGTATAATCGGTAAGAGGAGTGTTTTGAGTATCCTGTGCCTGAGCATTTCCCGGCACATTCTGTCCGCCTTCCTGAGCCTGTTCCGCACTTGCCTTTGCGAATTCCTGCGGAATGGCGGCTGCCGAATCCTCGGCTACCTCGTCGCGAAGGGAACTCGGGATAAGATCGGGATCCTTGCTTATCAGCTTGTTCAGGAGCCCCTCAAAAGCGCGTGAGAGTTCATTTCGCAGTTCGTAGTTCGGTATGAGCGACAGAAGCTGGTTGAAATTCTCGCGCAGCATCGAAGTGTTCGTGTTGAATTTTGAGAGATTGTGCGTTACGATAGGCAGGAGCGTCTGCGTGTGGCTGTCGTTCAGCAGGCTCTCTGAAAGGTTCTGCAGCAGCTCCGATGTCTGGTCACGCAGAGCCGCAAAGTTAGACTGCGAGTCGGGGGACGACCACTGTTCCGCAAGGCTGGCAAGTTTGCCGGAAAGGCCGCGGTTTGGTGAGAAGTACTCTGCCAGAAAGCGCAGGTTCGCGGAAACGGCCGTGGTGATCTCGTTACGGTTCTGTGAGAAGTTTATGGCCTTCAGCATATTGCCTATGGCTTCCTTCTGATCACCGTCAGCTTCCTTTGCAAGCTCGCGGAGCAGATCGTAGAACTTGTCGCCGGAGAACATAGTGTTCTGCTTTTCCTGCTCGGATATCTCCTTCAGAAGATCCTTGGCAGGGATATAAAGCGAAGCGCTGAGCTGTTCCAGCTCGCCTACAAGCTCTGTATAGCCGTTGAGTTTCGCGGTGGTGAGAAGTCCCGTGTCGATGATGTCCTTGACTGTCTCGACAGCGAGTGTCTGGTTCTTTGAACTGGTGACGGCAAGAGGGATAAGATCCTTCTGGCCCATTGTCGTCGATGCGTTATTGCCCGCGTTCTTCTCGTTTATGGCCTGAAGCTGTTCCTGCTTGGGGGCACCCGAGACCGAGAACGCCTCACCGTTCTGCTCGGAATTCCGGTTATTCAGTGCGGAATTGCTGAAGCCCTTGCCTGCGGAGACATCGCGGATATTTGAGATCGGCACTCTGTATCATTCCTTCCTTGCCAAATACGGGGCGCATATACCATTAAAAATATATTATCACATTTTCTTTGATTTTGCAACCGGAAATATTGGTTTTTTATAAATTTCGTTTATTCCTACGAAAAACTTTGTATGTATTCACAAAAGTGCGACGGCAATAATGCGGTGGTTTACACCGTTTTGTATATATGAATAAATCTTCAATAAAATAAAACAGTCTCCGGTTCCGGACGCGTGGGAAACGGAGCAGAAAGGCAATGGAAAGTTATGGCTAAAGTAGAACCCGGAATGGAAGCAATGGTCGATGTTTACATTTTTGAAACAACGGGATTGCTCGAACAGCTCGATGAAATACTTCTCCGCACGGAGAAGGCCAACGAGTTTACGGAAGACGACATTAACGAGATCTTCCGTATAATGCACACTGTCAAGGGCTCGTCCGCGATGATGGGCTTCGACAACCTCCAGCAGCTCGCGCACAAGGGAGAGGATATGTTCTTCATAATCCGCGAGGCTCCTGAGAAAATGACGGATGTGGGCTTTGTCTATGACCTTGTTTTCCAGATGTCCGATCTCTTCAAGGCAGAGATCGATATGATCCAGAACAATGACGATTATGAACCTACGGATTTCTCCGAGATGATCGCCAGGCTCGAAAAGGGCGCCAAGATGCTCAAAGGTGAGCTGGAGGATGACGGCGGCGCGGCAGCCGCAGCTCCTGCGGCGGCAGATAACGCTGCTCAGGCAGCCGACGCTCCCGCAGACAGCACCACCGTCCGCGTGTTCTTTGAAGACGGCTGTAAAATGGAGAACATCCGTGCTTTCATGCTTATAAACAACGTGAAGGAATCTGTCGATGAAGTCGAGATCGTCGGATACGTTCCCGAGGATATCGAGTCCAATCAGGATTCCGCTAATGTGATAATCGATAACGGGTTCCTGCTGACGTTCCGTGCTCCCGACCCCAAGACAGTGTTCTCTGCTATTGAGAATTCGCTGAACGTGCAGTCCTACGAAGTCGTTGACAATCCGACTCCGGCAGCCGATACGGCTGAACCGGCAGCAGATTCCGCTGCTGCTTCGGCTCCCGCTGCGGAAACGGTTTCCGCGGCACCTGCGGCTGCTGCTGCCGCTTCTCCTGCTGCTGCGCCCGCAGCCGTACCGGCAGAAAAGCCCAAGCCCGCGCCGGAGCAGAAAGCTCCCGCGGCGGCGTCCTCCGGCAGCGGAAAGCAGAGCCTTATCAGCGTAAATCTCCAGAAGCTCGACCAGCTCCACGATATTGTCGGTGAGATCATCACCACCGAGTCCATGGTCATCTCGAACCCCGAACTCGAGGGACTTCGTCTCGAGAGCTTCACGAAATCCGCCCGTGAGCTGCGCAAGCTGACTGCGGATCTCCAGGATACGGTAATGTCTATCAGAATGGTGCCTCTGACCGGTCCGTTCCAGAAGATGAACCGTATAGTAAGAGACATGAAGGTCAAGCTCGGCAAGGACGTTGAACTGGTGATCGAGGGTGATACCACGGAAGTTGATAAGTCCATTGTCGATAACCTCAACGATCCGCTTATGCACCTTGTCAGAAATGCGGTCGATCATGGCATAGAAAATTCCCCCGAAGAGCGCATAGCGCGCGGCAAGCCCGGAAAAGGCACCGTAAAGCTGTCCGCGATGAGCAGCTCCGGTGAGGTCGTTATCACGATCTCGGACGACGGACAGGGCATCGACACTGAAAAGGTAATTCAGAAGGCGGAGCGTAACGGTCTGCTCACCAAGCCGATTTCCGAATATTCCGAGCGCGAGATACAGAATATGATACTGCTGCCGGGATTCTCGACCAATGATGTCGTCACCGAGTACAGCGGCAGGGGCGTGGGTATGGACGTTGTAAAGTCCAATCTCAGCAAAATGGGCGGCTCGCTCACTGTTGAGTCCAAGAAAGGCCAGGGTACGGCGTTCATCATCAAGATACCGCTCACTCTCGCGATCGTGGACGGCATGGAGATCATGGTAGGCGATGCCGAGTTCACTGTGCCGATCTCTGTTATCAAGGAAAGCTTCATAGTAAAACACGATCAGATAATCAACGACACAAAGCGCGGCGAGATGATAATGATACGCGGCGTCTGCTATCCGATGCTCAGACTCAACGAAAAGTTCGGTCTGCCTTCGGCAGTCAACGATATCGAGGACGGCATAGTTCTGCTGATAGAGTCCGAGAACCGCGGCATCTGCCTCTTCGCGGACAAGCTCATCGGCGAACAGCAGGTAGTAGTAAAGCCGTTCCCGAAATATCTCTCGCAGTACGATATCAAGGGTCAGGGACTCAGCGGCTGCACCATTATGGGTGACGGCAGCATCTCCCTCATTATAGATGTCAACAGACTTATCGAGTCACACTAAGGGAGGGAGAAAAACTTATGGATATCAAAGAATTGTTTGCGAAGCAGGAAGAGATAAAGCGCAAGAACCTCAATTCCAAGAACGAGAAGGAAAGCGAGATAACGAAGGTCATGACCTTCTACATCGGCGATCAGGTCTATGGAATAGAGATACCCTACGTCATTGAGATCATCGGCGTCCCGCATATTACGGTCGTTCCCGGCATACCCTATTACATAAAAGGCATCATCAACGTCCGCAGTAAGGTCGTTCCCGTTATCGACATGAGAGCGCGCTTCGGCAAGGAAGAAAAAGAGTACAACGAGCGTACCAATACCATAATCATCGAGGAGAGCGGTGTTTCCGTCGGCGTTATCGTCGATGAGGTCATCGGCGTTATCCCCGTATATCAGAAGTACATAGCCAACTCTCCCGACCGTATAGGCGTCAACGACAACAAATTCATCAAGTATCTGTTAGAGATGCAGGATGGCATCAAGCTGGTCCTCGATGTTTCCAAGCTCATTTTCGACGGCGATATGTTCATGGTCGACGAATAATAAGGTTAAGGAATTAGAAATATGCAGGTTAAGATAGACGACACCGAATTCAACAGACTTGTGACGTTCGTTCATGACAACTACGGCATAAATCTTTCGCAGAAGCGCGTCCTCATCGAGGGAAGGCTCGGCAACGAGCTCAAGAACCGCGGCTATACGGACTACAAGCCGTTCCTTGACATGGTGTTCGCGGATACCACCGGTACCGAGGTCGTGAACCTGCTGAACAGGCTCACCACCAACCATACATATTTCCGCCGCGAGCCGGAGCACTATCAGTTCATGAAAGACGTGTTCCTGCCCGAGATCAGACAGAAAAAGGCGGGTTCAAAGGTCATATATATCTGGAGCGCGGCCTGCTCAAGCGGCGAGGAGCCCTATACCAATGAGATCGAGATGATGGAGTTCTTCGGTATGGAGGCTTCAAGCTGGGATACCAAGATACTTGCCACCGACATCTCCCGCAAGGTGCTCGCCAAGGCACAGCAGGGCGTTTATCATCAGGACAGCATGAAGAACCTTGATCCCAAGGTCGTGAAGAAGTACTTCATTCCCATGGAGAACAACTGCTACCGGGTGAATGACGAGCTGAAAAAGCGTGTGGTGTTCAAGGTCTTCAATCTTATGGAACCCATTCCGTACAGGAAGCACCCTTTCGATCTCATCTTCTGCCGTAATGTTATGATCTATTTCGATTCCGATACGAAGAATGCTCTTGTGAACCGTTTCTATGATGTACTCGCCCCCGGCGGGTACCTGTTCATAGGCCATGCAGAGAGCATACCGCGTGACGCGACTAAATTCGAGTATGTAAAGCCCGCGATCTACAGAAGACCGGAATAATTACAGAATTGAAGCAGCATTTTCTCCCCGTCTCAGGCGGGGAGAAATACAATATTACAGGAAAAATTCCACAGATATAAAAATGTAGAGAGAAAGGGGACTGAAATATGGCTATCAGAATGATCACTGTCGATGATTCCATACTGTTCAGGACGATAATAAAGAAGGAATTTGCCAAATATAATGATATAGAGATAATCGACATGGCTGCCAATGCTGCTGAGGCGGAGGAGAAGATAATGCGCCTCAGACCCGATGTGGTCACAATGGACGTTGAGATGCCCGGAATGAACGGCATAGACTTCATAAGGTCGTTCCTGCCCAAAAAGCGTGTTCCGTTCATCGTTATCACGTCTTCGCCGACAAGGGCGTTCGATGCTATCAGCGCCGGTGCGGTGGAGTTCATGAAGAAGCCTATGGTGCAGAATACCGCAGATATGGACGCGTTCTGCGCAAGGCTCGCTGCGGTGATAAGGCTTTCGGCAAAGGCCAATGTCCGTTCGGTCCCGCCGAAAAATCTTGCCGCGGCTCCGTCGCTGACCATGGGAGCTTCGGCGAACCCCAACAAGATAATAGCTCTCGGCGCCAGCACGGGCGGTACGGAAGCCCTCATTGAGGTCGTAAAAAGACTTCCGAAGAACTCGCCCCCGGTGGTTATCGTTCAGCATATGCCCGCCGGATTTACAAAGATGTACGCCGAGCGCCTTGACAGGATATGTGCTATGGACTGCAAGGAAGCAGAGAACGGCGACAGACTGCGCCCGGGTCTCATAATAGTCGGCGCAGGCGAATATCACCTGCGTGTGGCGAAGGATGCCCGCGGCTACTACGTTACCAGCAAGCCCGGCGAGAAGGTCTCCGGACACTGCCCGTCCGTTGACGTGCTGTTCGAGAGCGTGGCCGAAACAGCAAGGAACAATGCGGTGGGTGCTATACTTACAGGTATGGGCGGCGACGGAGCCGAAGGCCTGTTGAAGATGCGCAAGGCCGGAGCTTACACAATAGGACAGAACGAGCAGACCTGCGTGGTCTACGGTATGCCCGCCGTAGCCTTCAGGATCGGCGCCGTGATGAAGCAGCTGCCCCTTGAAAAGATAGCGGAAGAGATAATAGCGAAAGTAAGATGATGAAAACGGGAAAGGGCTCTTCATTAATTCAGTTCATCAAGTTCGGACTTGTGGGTGTCTCAAATACGGCGGTGAACTACATCGTATATCTGATCTTCGTGTCGCTTGGTGTGCAGTACCTCATAGCAAACACGATCGGATTTATAGTGAGCGTTCTCAACGCCTATTTCTGGGGCAGCAGATTTGTTTTCAAAGAGGACGAGACCAAGCAGAAGCGCGTGTGGTGGCAGGTTCTGCTCAAGACCTACGCTTCGTATCTGCTTGGTTTCTTTATCAATCAGGTTCTGCTCTGGGTGTGGATCGACCTCACGAACATAGGGCAGTATTTTATGTTTGCAGGGGATATTATAAACGCCTGCACCGGCATTATCGGCATAGCTCCGAAGCAGTTCACTTCAGGTGATATTTCGCAGATAGCGGCGCCTGTCATCAACATCTTCGTGACTGTACCGATTAACTTCGTTATCAATAAATTCTGGGCTTACAGGCAAAAAAATTTACCGGAAAAAGCTAAAGTTTCCGGCGTTTCTGACGATATTAATAGTAAGAATACAGAACAGCCGGATGATTATCCGCAGGAATAAGGAAGTGAGGTGGTCAGATGCTCAGCGTCGGAAGAGTTATGGAATTTTCCGCGATGACAAATGCCACCGCCCCCAAATCCAGCGAGCAGATATCGGAGAGAAAGACCTCAACACTTGCTGCGGACAACACCGATAAATTCGTACAGTCCGGGGCGACCTTCACACAGGCGTACACGAAAGCCACCGTGACCGACAACCGCAGCAACAACACCAATACAAGCACTATGCCGGACAGCGATGATGCCGTTCAGCAGGCGCGTGAACGCGAAGAGCGCAAAAAAGATGAAGAAACAAGGATAAATGACGAGCCCCGGGCTCCGCAGCAGGCAGAGGAAGAACGCCCGCTGACGGCAATAATGAAGGATTTCGTCAGGCAGACGGTCAGAGGGCAGGTAGAAGACAGCCGCAAGACCGATGCACAGCGCGAACTGGACGAAATACTCGGGACTCTGAGCGATGAAGAACTCGACGGGAGCTACTGGAATGCAGAGAGCACCGCTTACCGCATACTCGGCTTCGCGGAGGAGCTGACAGCCGGTGATACAACACAGTTCGGTGAACTGCGGAGTGCTTTCGAGGCAGGCTTCGCAGACAGCGAAGCGGAACTCGGCGGCCGCAGCAATATGCCCCGTATCAGCTATGAGACTTACGATCTCGTGCAGAACGGGTTCAGCTACATTCTTAACAGCATCGGCACCACAAAATAAAGCCGTTTCCGGAATATGAACCGAACCAGTAAAAACGTACAGTGACAAAAAAGACCTCCTATGGTATAATAGAAACCATAGGAGGTGTTTTTATGGCAAGAAGTTACAGACACATACAACAATATAAAAGAGAAATACTTGAACTGAAAGAAAAAGG
>JAEEJW010000060.1 GCA_016282095.1 Ruminiclostridium sp.
CCTTTTTCTTTCAGTTCAAGTATTTCTCTTTTATATTGTTGTATGTGTCTGTAACTTCTTGCCATAAAAACACCTCCTATGGTTTCTATTATACCATAGGAGGTCTTTTTTGTCACTGTACGTTTTTACTGGTTCGGTTCAAACTTCTTATCAGAGGGTTTGTTCATTCGGCGGATCAAAAACACTGTCAGGCTAAAGGAACCGGCGTTGCATCAATAACATTATCCCTTATCATTAAGTATCTCATATAGCCCGTTTCTGAGATCTCTGTAATGCTTCGGGAAATTCTCCGAACCGTGTGCGTATATCTTTTCGCCCTGATCGACAATTGCCTCGAAAGTGAACATTATGCCGTCGAGCACACCTTTCGGGTGTTTTCCGACAAACCCGTTCCACGACAGGATATTACAGTCATTAAGCAGCCCGATCACAGTTTCCACGCTGCATACAGCGCGGCGGTCAAGTACGCGGCAGTCCTTGCCCTGCGTATATTTTATCCAATAAAACGATACTTCCGCTTTATCATCCTTCATCACGATCTCATACTCTGTTGAGCCGCGCATACCTGTTTCCCGCAGTGTTATGATATCGAACGAACCTATCTTCCCGTTTCTGTTTCCGAACATAGCTGCCTCTCAATGCGTATTTTTCCGGTTATTTAACGTAATAATTATATCACTCCGGAGCATAGCTTGTCAAGGATCCGATCAGCCGTCAGAGTTGTAACAGGTTTCGGAACGGCAATGAAAAGCAATCTTTAGATTTCTTGCTTATCCGGATGTAATTTCAGCGCCCCGATTGCTTTACAAATGCGTTTTTTTATGATATAATATAAGACCCACAAATTATTATTCGCGATACCTTGTCTCCCGGAGCAGTATCGTCTGTCAACAATTAACTTTCAAAAAAGGTGCTGTTATGAAAAAAGATTTCAAAACCTTTCCGATCACGTTTCAGGAAAAAGGAATGTATACGGAGTTCAGGCTTGACCCCGATTCATCCGAGTATATCTTAAGTTTCGGGACAGTGATACACGGGAGCAGCCGCGATGCCGTTGAAAGCGCTCTTAACACTGTGTTTGCGCGGCATGAGGCATTCTGCACGACCTATGGCGAAGAAAACGGTACACCCGTGCATATCTTCACCGATGAACTGCCGCAGACAGAATGGAAAGGCGATCTGTCCCATGATGCTGTACAAGGCTTAATGGAGAAAGAACCCGAACCTGTAGACATAACCGCCGGAGTACCTTTGAAAGTTCACGGATACACGCTTGATGACGGCGGCATCTTCCTACAGTTTTTTATACATCATATCGCTATTGACATCGGTTCGTACCACATTCTGGCGGATGAGATCTTCAGACTGCTGAGCGGCGGGAAACTCCCGGAAAAGACAACCGATATCTCTGATATACCGTCCGCTGCCTACGATGAATGTTTCAGGCGGGGAAGCAGCTTATACAGTGGGATGTTTGCAGGCGGAGCACCTGTGAACGAAATGCCCGTAAAAGGTTCAAGGCCGGCGGAGCACCCATTCTCCGACAGCATCTACAAACTGAGCATCGAAGGTACCGCCTTTGAAGCGATAAAGAACGCCGCACACAATGAGGGCGTTTCGGTATTTGTATTCCTCTGCTCCGCTATATCCGCTGTTCTCGGGAAGTACTGCGGAAGCGATGATGTCGTTATAGGAATACCGTCAAATCTGCGCAATGAAACGACCAAAGATGTCATCGGTATGTTCGTAAGTACGGCGGCTGTACGTTTCAGACCCGTCCGCACACGCACGGTCTCGGAATACCTGAAAGAGGCTGCCGCACTGATACACAAAGCCGCTAAGACCGATATCCTTCCTTTTTCGCAGATAGTTTCGGAATACGGCGGCACGCGCGACAGTTCGCGTCACCCTGTTTTTGATGTGAGCGTGAACGGACTGCACCCCTTCGCACGGCTGAGCGGCGGCGGTATCACGGTCGAATCGTTAAATACTCTCCAGAGAATGAAGCGCGATATCGCGATCAATATATACAGATATGAAGATAAAGCGGAAATAAAGCTGAGTTATTCTTCGAAGCTCTTTGAAAGCGGCCTTATAGAGCGCTTTGCCGAACAGTTTGAAGCTGCCGCGGCAGCAATGGCTGCAAACACAGGCATAACGATAGGAGAAGCCCTCGTTCTTCCCGAAAAACAGGCAAAGCAGATCGAAGAGTTTTCTTTGTCCGAAAAGTCGGATATCCCGGTAAAACTGCTGCACAAAGTGTTTGAAAAGGCAGCGCGCGAAAACGCGGATAAACCGGCGCTTATTGCCTGCGACAAGACCCTCACGTTCGCGCAGCTCGATGAGACTGCGAATATCATCGCGAACGGTCTGATCCGGCGCGGCATAAAAAAGGGCGGCAGCGTGGTGCTTCTGCTGCCGAGAAGAAGCTTTTACTTCGCGTCGCTGTTCGGCGTGCTGAAATCCGGCGCGGCGTTCATTCCCTGTGACCCTGCATACCCCGCCGACAGAATAAATCACATCATAAGCGATTCCGGCGCAGACTTTATTGTGACTACGAGTGACAAGCTCGGTGATTATCCGGCAGACAAGGCACTCGATATCGAAATGCTCCTGAGCGGCACCGACACTTCGGCTCCCGAAGTTGACGTTTCGCCGGAAGATCTCGCTTATATGATCTACACTTCCGGCTCCACCGGCAAGCCCAAGGGCGTTATGCTGCGGCACATCGGTATATGCAATTACACCGCTTCCGAAGCAGGCGGGCTGCTGTATGACTATGTCCGCAGAAATATCTGCATTATGGCTTCCGTCACAACGGTGTCATTCGATATGATGTTCAAGGACACTGTCGGCATACTCTGCAACGGCAAGGCCGTGGTTTTTGCCGGCGAGGAGCAGATGAACGATCCCCGCGCACTGGCCGGGCTTATTGTAAGCACCGGTGCCGATGCGTTCAA
Organism: Ruminiclostridium sp.; assembly: GCA_016282095.1. Lineage (GTDB taxonomy): Bacteria > Bacillota > Clostridia > Oscillospirales > Ruminococcaceae > Ruminiclostridium_E. The sequence goes on from JAEEJW010000060.1 coordinate 2,961, forward strand.
TGCAACTCCGTCGCGTCTGCTGCAATATATGGAATACAAGCCGTTCTGCGACGCATTATCAAGGCTGAAGCTTGTGGTATGCGGCGGCGAGGGGTATCCACCGGTGCTTCTTGATAAACTCAGAGAACTCGGCGTCCCGAAGATCATAAATACATACGGTCCGACCGAAATTACCGTTTCCTCCAATGCGGCAGATCTTACCGATGCCGGACATGTATCCGTCGGCAGACCGCTCCCGAACTACACCGAATATATCGTTGACAAATTCGGCTCACCCGCTCCTGCCGGTGTTACAGGCGAGCTGCTCATAGGCGGACCCGGTGTATCAGCCGGATATGTGAATCTGCCCGAAAAGACCGCCGCCAGCTTCGTAGAATACAACGGCGAGCGTGTGTACCGTTCCGGCGATTACGCAAAGTGGGACGAAAACGGAAATGTTATCATACTCGGCCGCATAGACAGCCAGGTCAAGCTGAGAGGCCTGCGCATCGAACTCGGCGAGATAGAGGGACTTATCGCAAAACAGCCCGGCGTGACAAAAGCGGTCGTGACTGTCGGAAAGATCAACGGTCAGGACGAACTATGCGCATATTTCACGGCAGACCGCACAATCGGCACAGACGAGCTCCGCGGCGAACTGAAAAAGCATCTCACGCATTATATGATACCTGCGTCGATCATGCAGCTCGACGCGATACCGCTCACTCCGAACGGCAAGACCGATATCCGCGCTCTACCCGAGCCCATGCTCACTATCGGCGAGGCAGTTGCGCCGCGCAATGACACCGAGCAGAGGATCTTCGATATTGCGGCAAAGGTCATAGGCAGCACCGCCTTCGGCGTTACAACGGAGCTGTACTCCGCAGGACTTACATCGCTGAACAGCGTCAGCCTGTGCATTGAGCTGTCAGAGGCGTTTTCCGTCAATCTCCGTGTCCGCGACCTTCGTGACAGCGACACGGTGGAAAAGCTTGCCGTACTCATATCGGGAATGAAGCCTGCGGAAAAGTTTGAGATACTTGACGAGTATCCCGTGACATTGATCCAGAAGGGCATTATATTTGAAACCGTTTCCCATCCGGGCACAGTGAATTATAACCTCCCGACGCTGCTGAAGCTCCCGGATAACATAGATGTTCCGCGCCTGAAAGAAGCACTTGTCAGCGCAGTCGAGGCTCATTATTATCTCAAGACCAGATTCTTTACGGACAAGAGCGGCGAGATCCGCCAGCGCCGCAGCAACGACGCATTCACCGTAAGCGATATCTCCGAGATACACACCGACAGTATAGATGCCGTGAAAAATGAGCTCGTAAAGCCGTTCGACATAATGAACGACAGACTTTTCAGAGTATCGCTGATATATGCGGAGCATACATACCTGTTCATTGATGTTCACCACACGGTATTCGACGGCGTTTCAAAGAATATACTGCTGGACGATATATCGCGCGCGTACAGCGGCGAAGTACCGTCTCCCGAGACATTCAGCGGATATGAAGCCGCTCTCGAGGACGAGAAACTCCGCGGAAGCGAGCACTACACCGCCGCGAAAGAATACTACACGACCTTGTTTGACGGTGCTGAAAGCGACTGCCTGCCTGCGGGCGATGTGCTCGACGCGAAGGCTGCTGCCTCGGAAGAAAGCCGTTCGCTGTTCATAAGAGGAAGAGACGGCGTTCACAAAAAAGTCCGGGAGTACTGCAAAACCCACGGTTGCAGCGAGAATGCGTTCTATACCGCGGTCTTCGGCTGGCTCATCGGTAAATATTCCGATCGCAGCGATGCCGTATTCACCACGATAAACAACGGCCGCGGTGACCCGAGAACTGCGCGGAGCGTTTCCATGTTCGTGCGCACATACCCCGTAATGTGCAAAACCGCCGGCCGCAAAGTAAGCGAGTATATCAACGAGGTCGGTAAACAGCTTGCGGACAGCCAGCTGAACGATGCGTATTCCTTCGCTGAGATCAGCAATGACCTCGGAATAAAAGCAGATATAATATTCGGCTATCAGGGCACGATCGTAAATGACGCGGATTTCTGCGGCGGGACTTTGTGCCGGATACCCGTAGATTATGATGAAGACAAGGCTCCGCTTGAATTTCTCATATATCCGGACGGAGACCGCATTGATCTCCACTGCTCATTCGGCAGCGGTATATATTCGGACGGGTTTATCGAGGGCTTCGCACACGCGTTTGAAAACGCCGCGATTTGCTTCACAAATGAAGACAATACCGACGAGACCAATATATTCGATGAAGAAGCCGCTGCCCGTCTTGAGCGTTACAACTCTACCACCGTACCGTATGATAACGCGGACATAGTTACTCAATTCCTCAGACAGGCGGAGCGGATACCGGACAACATAGCCGTCGTATATAAGGATACAGCTCTTACCTACCGCGAAGTCGATGATATCACAGGCCGCATAGCGGGATATCTGCGTTCAAAGGGCATCGGCACCGAGGACATAGTTTCGGTGCTTATACCGCGCTGTGAATACATGGTCACGGCTTCTATCGGCGTACTGAGATCGGGAGCGGCATACCAGCCTCTCGATCCCACATATCCGCCTGAACGCCTTGACTTCATGATAAAGGACGCGGGCGCAAAGCTGCTGATAGCCGACCGGTCGCTCACCGACAGAGTACCCGGATATGAAGGCGAAATACTATATACCGACGAAATACCGTCATTGCCCGAAACTGAAAAGCCGATGACACACCCCGCTCCGGAGGATATGTTCATCATACTCTACACATCGGGCTCCACCGGCGTACCCAAAGGCGTTATGCTTGAGCACCGCAATTTGTCGTGCTTCTGTGCGTATTACCGGAAATTCTTCAAGCTCAACGAGACCTCGAAATGCGCGGCATACGCAAGCTACGGCTTTGACGCGGATATGATGGACCTTTACCCGGCACTTACTTCCGGTGCGCAGGTTCATATAATAGACGAGGATATCCGCCTTGACCTTGCGGCGATCAATTCATATTTCAACAAGAACGGTATAACTCACAGCTTTATGACCACACAGGTCGGACGGCAGTTCGCACAGTATTACACGGGAGATTCCCTCAAATACCTTTCTGTCGGCGGTGAGAAGCTCGTACCGCTTTACGTCGAGAAATGCTTTGATTTTTACAATATTTACGGTCCGACCGAATGTACGATATTCATAACCTCCCAGCCTGTAGATAAAGAATATACCCGTATACCGATAGGGCAAGCCCTCGACAATGTGAAATTGTATGTTGTCGATAAACAAGGCCGGAGAGTACCCGAAGGCATACCGGGCGAACTCTGGGCAGCGGGTCATCAGGTCGGCAGAGGCTATCTGAACCGCCCCGAAAAGAATAACGAAGTATTTATCAGAAACCCGTTTACGGATGAGCCGGGATATGAGCGGATCTACCGCACGGGTGACATCGTGCGCTACACCTGCGACGGCCGGATAGACTTCATAGGAAGAAATGACGGACAGGTCAAGATAAGAGGCTTCCGCATCGAGCTTACCGAGGTCGAACGTGTGATACGCGAATATCCCGGTATAACTGACGCGACTGTTCAGGCTTTCGACAGCCCTTCCGGCGGCAAATTCATAGCAGCGTACGTCGTATATGACGGAAAGCTTGATGTTAATGCTCTGAATGATTTCATAGGCGCGAGAAAGCCTCCGTATATGATACCCGCCGCGACGATGCAGATCGACAGTATACCGCTCAATCAGAACTTCAAAGTCAATAAACGCGCGCTGCCTGCCCCTGTCATGAACGTGAACGATACGGCGGAAGATGAAGGCGCACAGTCAGACAGACCGCTTTCTCATCTTGAAAACGAGATCGTAAAGGTGCTGAAAAAGACGCTCGGTGATACAGATATAAGACCCTCAGTCAGCCTTCTGCGTTACGGACTGACGAGTATTGCGGCTATCGGCGCAGTCGCCATGCTGTCCGAGCGTTTCGGAGTACAGATACCGGTCTCTAAGCTCCTTGACGGCGCGGGAGTGTCCGACATAGGCGATATGATATTCGACGAATGGGACAAACGCGGCGCGAATGCCGCAGCCGAGTCAGAGCCGGCACCCGCGGAGCTGCGTGACGAATACCCGCTCTCGACCGTACAGCTTGCCATATATTATGATGCCATGAAGCGCGAGACCGATATTGTGTATAATATCCCGATGTGCTTTGCGTTTGAACATATCGATGCCGGACGGCTTGCAGATGCGGTCACTGCTGCGGTAAAAGCGCACAGCTACCTGAACACTCACATAGAGATAAGAAACGGATCGCTCGTTCAGGTACGCCGCGACAGACTCAAACCCGAGATACCGATAAAAACTCTGCCGGACAATGAACTCGGCGCGTACAGGAGTACATTCGTCAGACCCTTCGACCTCGGCTCGGGTCCACTCTATCGATTTGAGATAGTCAAAACAAGCGACAAAACATTCCTGTTCATGGACATCCACCATATAGTATTTGACGGTTTTTCAGCCGGGCTCCTTCTGCGCGACATAAGCAGCGCATATCTCGGAAAAGAGCTTGTTCCCGAAAAGTACAGCTATTTTGACTACGCACTTGATGACGAGAAATATCTCGGAAGCAGTGAATATGTGAAGTCCGGCGAGTTCTTTGACGGTATGCTGACAGCCTTTGACGCACCCTCGGATATAGCGCCAGACATAACCGGCAACGCCGAGGACGGAAGACTTGCCGAAGCCCGCTGCATAGTTTCAAAATCCGAAATTGATGCTTACTGCCGCCGGAACGGCGTGACACAATCGGCTGTGTTCCTTGCAGGATTGTTCTGCACGATCTCAAGGTTCACCGCTTCCGGCGATGTACTCATCTCCACCATCTCTTCTGGCCGCAGCGACATAAAGCTCGGAGGGCTTGTGGGTATGTTCGTGCATACTATACCGCTTGCCATGCACTTTAAGAAGGATATGACAGCGGCAGATCTGATATCGGCTTCCGCGGATATGATGCGCAGCGCTGTCGTAAATGAAGATTATCCGCTGGCAGAGCTCGCCGCGAAATACGGATTCTCCACCAACATCATGTATGAGTGCCAGCTCGGTATTATGGGCAGTGACGGCACCATAGGCGGTGAAAAATACCAGAATATACCCATGAGCTCGGAGATGCCTAAGTTCCGCATTTCATTCGTAATCATCGAGGAAAACGGCAGCTACGTTATACGCGTGCGCTATAACGACAAGCTGTATTCGGCAGGTTATATGAAGAAACTGGCGGAGTCCGCAGGCATCGCTCTTTCGGGAATACTCTCGGCTCCCGAAAAGCCCGTCTCAGCACTCTCCCTTCTCACTGATGATGAAAAACAGCTTATCTCGGGCTTCAGCAAGGGTCAGCAGAGCGATATCCCGATAAAGCTGCTGCATAAAGTATTCGAGAAAGCGGCAAGTGAAAACGCGGACAAACCGGCACTGATCGCCTGCGACAAGACTCTCACGTTCGCGCAGCTCGACGAGACTGCGAACATCATAGCGAACGGTCTGATCAGGAGAGGCGTCAGGAAAGGCGGCAACGTGGTACTTCTGCTGCCGAGAAGGAGCTTCTACTTTGCGTCCCTGTTCGGCGTACTGAAATCCGGTGCGGCCTTCATACCTTGTGACCCCGCATATCCCGCAGACAGAATCAACCACATCATAAGCGATTCCGGCGCGGACTTCATAGTAACAACGAGCGACAAGCTCGGTGAGTATCCGGCAGACAAGGCGCTCGATATCGAAGTGCTCCTGAGCGGCACCGAAACTTCGGCACCCGATATTGAAGTTTCACCGGAAGATCTCGCGTATATGATTTACACTTCCGGCTCCACCGGAAAGCCCAAGGGCGTTATGCTGCGGCACATAGGAATCTGCAACTATATCGCCACCGAAGCCGGAGGAGTGCTGTACGAAAACATCAGAAAGAGCGTCACCACCATGATGGCGGTATCTACCGTATCATTCGATCTGTCGCTGAAAGACACAGTCGGCGTACTGTGCAACGGAAAAGCTGTTGTTTTTGCGAACGAGGAACAGATGAACGATCCCCGCGCGCTGTCCGAACTCATCGTAAGCACCGGTGCCGACGCGATCAACGCTACGCCGTCACGACTGCTGCAATATATGGAATACAAGCCGTTCTGCGATGCTTTGGCAAAGCTCAGGCTTGTGGCGTGCGGCGGCGAGGGATATCCGCCGGTACTTCTGGATAAGCTACGCGTACTCGGAATCCCGAAACTCATAAATACATACGGCCCCACTGAAGTCACCGTTTCGTCCAATATTGCGGACCTTACCGACGCAGAGTATGTTTCCGTCGGCAGACCGCTCCCGAACTACATCGAATATATTGTCGATACCGACGGCAATCCTGTTCCCACAGGTGTGACAGGCGAACTGCTCATAGGCGGTCCCGGTGTATCCGCCGGATATGTCAATCTCCCGGAAAGGACCGCAGCGAGCTTCATAGAATACAACGGTGAACGCGTGTATCGTTCCGGCGACTACGCAAAGTGGGACAAGAACGGAAATGTTATCATACTCGGGCGTATAGACGGACAGGTCAAGCTGAGAGGTCTGCGCATCGAGCCTTCCGAAATTGAAGGCCTCATGGAAAAACAGCCGCATATCGGACGCGCCGTAGTCACGGTTAAAAAGCTGAACGGCCAGGAAAATCTCTGCGCATACTTCACCGCGGACGAGACCGTGGACATCTCACAGCTGCATGACGCACTCGCGGCAAAGCTCACGCACTACATGGTGCCGGCGGCATTCACACAGCTCGACAAGATCCCCGTAACGCCGAACGGCAAGGTAGATCTGCGCGCTCTGCCCGAGCCCCAGCGGTTCGAAACAGGCAAATATGCAGCACCTGCAAACGACACCGAAAAGTTCTTCTGCGGGCTTTTCGAAAAGATGCTCAGGCTTGATAAAGTCGGCGCGAACGACGACTTCTTCGCCATAGGCGGTACAAGCCTCACGGCTACAAGCATCATGATAGGCGCGACAGACAGCGGATATAATTTAAGCTACGGCGATGTGTTCAAATACAAAACGCCGCGCGCTCTCGCCGCAAAATTCACGAAGGATGATACAACGGGCGCTGCGGCCGGCTCTGCTCTGTTTGATAACTATGATTATTCGCATATTAACGATCTTCTTTCGAATAATACAATTGAGTCATTCAGCAAAGGCAGCCTGAGAGATATCGGAAATATACTGCTCACAGGCTCCACCGGATACATGGGCATCCATGTACTCGCGGAGTACCTCAGGAGCGAAACGGGCACGGTGTGGTGCCTTGTGCGCAAGGGCAGATACGATGCGCCTATAATACGCCTGAAAAATATGCTGACCTACTATTTCGGCAGAGAATTCGAGGATAAGTATGACCGTATCATAGCTGTCAACGGTGATGTCACGAATTACGAACTATTCGCCGCACTTGAAAACGAACCGATCGATACGGTGTTCAACTGCGCCGCAAGTGTCAAGCATTTTTCGAGCGGCACCGAGATAGAAGATATCAACGTCGGCGGAGCAGTAAACTGCGTGCGCTTCTGCGAAAAAACGCGCGCAAGACTGATACACTTCTCCACCACTTCCGTGAACGGTGCTATGATAGTATCGAACCCGGCAGAACTGAAGTCTCTCGACGAGAAAAGCCTGTATTTCGGGCAGATACTCGACAATCAGTATACCTCGTCCAAGATGCTCGCGGAGCGCACTGTGCTTGAAGCTGTGGCCGAACGCGGACTCGACGCTAAGATCATTCGTGTCGGAACGCTCTCTGCCCGTGAATCGGACGGAGAATTCCAGATAAACTATCTGACAAACAGCTTCATGGAGCGCCTGCGCAGCTATGTTCTGCTGAAATGCTTCCCGTATTCCAGAATGAACGCCCCAATGCGTATGGGTCCGATTGATACCAGCGCGAAAGCGTTCATGAAGCTTGCCCGTACACCACGGGAATGCTGCCTGTTCAACGCAGTGAACTCTCATTCGATACCCACGATAGATGTAATACGCGTAATGATAGATACCGGTATGGATATCGAGATAACCGATGACGAAACATTCGGCAGGGCGCTTGCAGAAGCAGGCAGCGACCCGAGAAAGGCCGCAATACTTTCAAGTATGCTTGCTTATAAACGCAATTCCTCACTCGCAACAGTACCGGTGAAATTTGACTACACCCTGCAGATACTCGCAAGAATGGGCTTTTTCTGGAATAACTCGGACAGCGCGTATATCCGCAGATTCATTGAGGGTATGACCGGACTCGGCTTCTTCGATGAAGACCTTATCAACAGATAAACGGAGGCAGACATGAGACGGAACGGAATTCTGATAAGCAGGAAGTATCATGAATACTTCCTGTCGACCCTCGCCATGTCCGGAAGCACCGTTATCGCAAATATCATAGACCGGATAATGGTCGGCAACCTTCTGGGGGCAAATGAGATGTCGGCAATAAGCCTGACAAGCCCTATGGTGTTCGTCATCAATGTTGTGTACGGGCTTTTCATCTATGGCGGCAACACTCTTGCGGCGACATTCAAAGGCCGCCGCGACAGTGATAGCGCCAACAAAAGCTTTACCATAGCCATTCTGGGCGGTATCGCGGTATGTCTGCTCATGGCATTCGGAGGGCTTGCACTGCTCGAACCGCTTGCGAAGCTGCTCAGCGCGAATAACGAGGAGCTTTACCGTCCGGTCACTGAATATCTTCTGCCGACGCTGTTCATGGGACCTCTGGCTATACTTGTAAACGGTACTGCGGCATTTGTTCGCAGCGACGGACTGAAAGGCCTGGCGCTCGCGATACCGATAGCAAGCAACGTGATAAACCTTCTCATGGATTATGTGTTCATGGGGATATTCGGCTTTGAGGTAGGAAGCGCCGGCTGGGCGACCAACATCGGTCTTGCCGCCGCAGTCGTATTTGTTATCCCGTATTTCCGCTCAAAAAAGCGCACGGTATCCTTCAGAATGAAGGGGCTGCTCGACTTCAGGCTGACGCTGGATATTTTCAAGACGGGACTTGCCTCGGCGCTTCTTAACGCAAGCCTGCTGCTAAAGAACTATATAATGAATACCATTGTCGTGTCGCTGTATGGCAGCATCGGCGCGGTCATAATGGCTGTATGTCTCTCCGGCAACAGCATGGCAAATATACTCTATATGGGAACATCTCAGACGATGCTTCCGATAGGAGGCGCTCTGTTCGGCGAGAAGGACTACAAAGGCATCCGCTATCTGCTGAAAGTCGCTTCGGGTAACACACTGTCGTTATGCATCGTGATCTCGGTTCTGTTCTGTATATTCCCGGATCAGTTCGCGGCAATGTTCAATGTGAACGTTGAGGCAATCAGTGAACTGTATGAGCCGGCATTCCGCATTTTCAGCATTTCTATACCCTTCATTGGTATGCAGAATATATTCCGCAGCTATCTCCAGTCCTGCGGCTACAAGAACGCCGCGACGGTAATGATGATACTTGACGGTACACTGTTCTTCATTCCCGTGATATATCTCCTGTCAGTAACATTCCCACCGGCAATGTGGATAAGCTTCACTGTCGCGCCGTTACTGTCGATGCTGACGGTATATATCTTTATATACCGCTGGCTCAGAAAGCAGGGCAGCACAGACAAGCTGCTTCTTCCCGGACAGCCCGGTAACAGCCCGGCTCTCGAATTTACTCTCGGCAATAACCTGGACGATGTAAGCGAATCTTCGGCAACAGTCCTTAATTTCTGTCATGAAAACGGCATAGATGAAAAGGTCACAAATTATATATGGCTGTCAGTACAGGAGCTCTGCTCAAATATCGCCAAATACGCATACAACCGCAAAAGCGGAAGCGCCGATCTTTTCCTTACGATCACCGATACAGAGCTCATAATGCGTCTTCGTGACAACGGGATCATGTTCAACCCCACGGAATTCAAAGATGACGGCGGCAAAGATATAACCGGTATCAAGCTGCTCCGCAAATTGAAGATAGATATTGATTATAACCGGGTCGTAGGCTTTAACAACACAATAGTTACGGTACCGAAACACGCTTTATGTGATCCTTCCACTGTAACAGACCCCGCATCTCCGGCGCCCGGATAATATCCGCTGCGGATGCGGGACGGAAATGTTACGGCAACCCACGCAGCAGCAAATGTTCCGGGGCACAGCTCCGGAACATTCTGATACTGTGTGTTTTTTATTTTTTTGCCGTAATGTTTTATTTTTTATCAGATCATGAAAAAACAAGTAAATTACACTTCCCGGGCGAAGTACGATTTTATGCGGAAAAGCTTGATTTTACATTGTAAATATGGTATAATAATATATTAAGGCGCATAACGGAAGCACAGGCCCCGCGCCATTTATCTGTGTATAGACAGGCGGCATAAGACCGCTGCGGAACAAAAATCGAAAGGAACAATAAGTTATGAAAAGAAAGATCACGGCGGCAGCGGCAGTCATCATCGCGGCTTCCCTTCTGCTCACGGGCTGCAACAATAACGGCGGAGACCCCGCTGTCACAGCTGTACAGAC